>CADCWF010000345.1 GCA_902806345.1 uncultured Thermomicrobiales bacterium | reverse complement strand
GAGGATGAGGCTCAGGATCAGCGAGGTGACGACGGGAATCGCGATCGTCGTCGAGCCTCGCTCGACGACGAAGTCGCCCGGCAGCCGGCCGAGCCGATCGAGTCCCGGGATGCGGGCTGTCATCAGGAGCAGGCCGCCGACGGCGGTAACGACCAGGCCGAGACCAACGAGGAAGCGCCCGAGCCCCGAAAGATCCATGCCCGCTAGCTCTGGATCCGGTCGTCGATACCGGTCGCGATGCCGAAGATGATCATGAATAGGGCTGCGAGCAGGGCGATCACCACGCCGAGCGCGACGAGGGTCAGCACGGCACGGAGGAGTTCAAGCAGGATATCCATGTCGCCTCCCACTCCTCGCCGCAACCCCGGCGGGGCGTCTCATCCCGCCCGATTATAGCCGGGTTGCTGACAATTCCGGCGTCACAGCGCGTGGCGATGGTCCGGCCATCCGGGACTCGGAATCGGTGGCAAGCAAAAGTGCCCGTGTCAGTCATCCTCAGCGAAGGCGAACAACACCTCGATCACTCTTGCCGTCCCCGCCCCCATGGCGGGGCGGCGGGGCATTCTTCATCTCCGCTCTGGGAGCATTGTGACCCGCAACGCGCATCGCCGAGACGATGCCGTCGAGCAAGGAGCGGCGGCGCCGGTCTCCCGGCGCCGCCGCCCGCGGCTCCACAGAGCGGACCTAGGCGACCAGAGGTGCCGCGCTCAGGTTGGCATGGAACCTCAGGTGCCCGCCCTCGGCGTCGACCGTCACCGTCTCGCCGTCGCGCAGCTCGCCGCCGAGGACCATGCGCGCCAGACCGTCCAGGACCTCCTTCTGGATGAGCCGCTTCAGGGGGCGCGCCCCATAGACCGGGTCGTAGCCGCGGTTCGCCAGCCATTCCCTGGCGGCCGGCGTCACCTGGAGCGAGATCTGGCGGTCGGCCAGCCGCCGGGAGACGAGGTCCAGCTGGATCTGGACGATCTCGCCGAGTTGCTGCCGGCTGAGCGCCGAGAAGATGATGACCTCATCGACCCGGTTCAGGAACTCGGGCCGGAAGTTGGCCCGGAGGGCCTCCATCACCCGCTCCCGCATCTCCGCCTCCTGGCCGGGACCGAGGCCGGTGATGTAGGTACTGCCGAGATTGCTCGTCATGATGATGACGGTGTTCCGAAAGTCGACCGTCCGCCCCTGGCCGTCCGTCGCCCGCCCGTCGTCCAGGATCTGGAGCAGGACGTTGAAGACGTCCGGGTGGGCCTTCTCGATCTCGTCGAGGAGGAGCACGCTGTAGGGCCGACGGCGCACCGCCTCCGTCAGCTGTCCGCCCTCCTCGTAGCCGACGTACCCCGGAGGGGCGCCGATCAGGCGGCTGACCGAGTGCTTCTCCATGTACTCCGACATGTCGATCCGGATCATCGCTTGGTCGTCGTCGAAGAGGAACTCGGCCAGTGCCCGCGCCAGCTCCGTCTTGCCGACCCCGGTTGGGCCGAGGAAGATGAAGGAGCCGAGCGGCCGGTTCGGGTCGGAGAGCCCGGCCCGCGACCGGCGGATCGCGTTCGCCACCGCCCCGATCGCCTCGTCCTGGCCGATCACCCGAGCGTGGAGGCGCTCCTCCATCCGCATCAACTTCTCGATCTCGCCCTCGACGAGACGGCTGACCGGCACCCCCGTCCAGCGGCTGACGACCTCGGCGATGTCGTCGGCGTCGACCTCCTCCTTCAGGAGTCGGTTGGCTCCCTCGACGAGGGCGCCCTGGCGCTCGGCATCGACCAGCTTCGCCTCCAGCTCGCGCAGCTTGCCGTACTGGAGCTCGGCGGCGCGGTTCAGATCGTAGGCCCGCTGCGCCTGCTCGATCTCGACCCTGGTCTGGTCGATCTCTTCCCGCAACTCGGAGACGGACGAGATCGCCTGCCGTTCGCTTTCCCAGCGGGAGCGCAGGGCGTCGCGCGATTCCTGGAGGTCGGCCAGCTCCTTCTCGATGTTTCCGAGCCGATCCTGGGAAGCCGCGTCCTTCTCCTTCTTCAGCGCCTCGCGCTCGATCTCGAGCTGCATGATCCGGCGCTCGGCCTCGTCCAGCTCGACCGGCATCGAAGTGATCTCCATCCGCAGCTTGGAGGCCGCCTCGTCGACCAGATCGATCGCCTTGTCGGGCAGGAAGCGGTCGGCGATGTAGCGGTGCGAAAGCATCGCCGCCGCCACCAGCGCCGAGTCGAGGATCCGCACCTGGTGGTGCGTCTCGTACCGCTCGCGGAGGCCGCGCAGGATCGAAATGGTGTCCTCGACGCTCGGCTCCCCGACGAAGACCGGTTGGAACCGGCGCTCGAGGGCCGCGTCCTTCTCGATGTGCTTGCGGTACTCGTCGAGGGTGGTCGCCCCGATCGCGTGCAGCTCGCCGCGGGCCAGCATGGGCTTCAGCATGTTGGAGGCGTCCATCGCCCCCTCGGCCGCCCCCGCGCCGACGACGGTGTGCAGCTCGTCGATGAAGAGGATGATCTCCCCCTCGGACTCGGTGACCTCCTTCAGGACCGCCTTCAGCCGCTCCTCGAACTCGCCGCGGAACTTGGCCCCGGCGATGAGCGATCCGAGATCGAGCGAGACGATCTTCTTGTCCTTGAGCCCTTCCGGCACGTCGCCGCGGACGATCCGCTGCGCGAGACCCTCGACGATGGCGGTCTTGCCGACGCCAGGCTCGCCGATCAAGACCGGGTTGTTCTTGGTCCGCCGGGAGAGCACCTGGATGACCCGGCGGATCTCCTCGTCGCGGCCGATGACCGGGTCGAGCTTGCCGCCCTGGGCGAGCTCGGTCAGGTCGCGGCCGTAGCGCTCGAGCGCCTGGTACTTGCCCTCCGGGTTGGGATCGGTGACGCGGTGGCCCTTGCGGACCTGGGAGAGCGCCTGGAAGACGCGCTCGCGGGTGGCCCCGAGTCGGGTCAGCATCCGGGCCGCATCGGAGTCGCCGCCGAGGATGCCCAGCAGGAGGTGCTCCGTGCTGACGAACTCGTCACCGAACTGGCGCGCCTCCTGCTCCGCCTTGGTCAGCGCGTTTCGGAGCCGGCTGCTGGCGGTCGTCACCTCGGCGGCGTACTGGAGGGTCGGTGCCTTGGCAAGCAGCGCCTCGGTCTCGGCCCGCGCCGCTGCCGGGTCGATCTGGAGCTTGAGCAGGACCTGGGGGACGACCCCGTCCTCCTGCTCTAATAGGCCGAGCAGCAGCGCCTCTGGCTCGAACTGCGCCAGCTTGCGCTCGCCGGTCACGCTCTGACCGGTGAGGAGCGCCTCCTGGGCCTTCTCGGTGAATTGCATCTGAGTTCCGTTCGCCATCGTCCTTCTTCTCCAGGATTGTCGTGTGTCGTGTCTCGTGGGGCGCGGGCGGCGCTACCGGGGCGGTGCCTCTTCGGAGACGCCGAGCAGCGCGAGCACGGCGTCCATCTCGCGGCAGAGCGCCTCAGGCCGGCCGTTGGCGGCGCGGGTGCCGTCCTGGGACTGGGCCCGCGCCTTCAGTTCGCGCAGGCGGTTCGTCAACTCCAGCGCCAACTGGACGCCGGCGAGGTTCAGGCCCCGCTCCTCGACCAGGTACTTCACCTGGCGGAGACGCTCGATGTCGCGATCCGAATAGAGCCGCAGGTTGCCGTTGGTGCGGGACGGCGCGATCAGGCCTTCCCGCTCGTACTTCCGCAGCGTCTGCGGGTGCATCTCCAGCAGGCGCGCCGCGACGCTGATGACAAACACGGGCTCGCCGTGACGAAAAGCCATCGCCTCACTCCCTCGTTGTCTGGGAGGGAGTATAAAGATTGAGTCGTTCCATGTCAACTTGCTGGCGGCGTACCGGATCTGTTTCTCCCGCTGCTTCTCCATTGGCCCGCACCTCTGGGGCATGAGGAAGGATGCCGGAGAATGGCATCCGGCAGGCCGAGGTGGCGGCATGCGGTTGGGTTGTCGAAGCGGCGGGAGGACCCTCAGCCCCAACCCCTCTCTCGATGCGCGGGAGAGGCTCACCGAGCGGGGCTTTGCCGGGACGGATGAACGAATCCAACCGAGGGAGACCGGATGTCGGGATAATCACACCGCAAGCAGATCGGTGGCAGGCTGCGTGATTGGGGGCGATCGTGCTCATCTACGGCCACCGAGGTGCTTCGGGGCGGCTGCCGGAGAACACCGTGGCGGCGCTGCGCGGCGCCATCGAGGACGGCGCCGACGGCGTCGAGATCGATGTCCGCGCCACGGCCGACGGCGTCCCCGTCCTCCTCCACGACCGCGAGCTGGGCCGGACGACGACCGGCACCGGCCCGGTCGACCACACGACCTCGACCGCCCTCACAGGTGTTCGCACCCGCGGCGGCGAGTCGGTGCCGACCCTGGCCGCGGCGCTTGCCGCCACGGGCGACCAGCTCCAACTCGATGTCGAGCTCAAGCAGCGCGGGATCGAGCGGGTGGTCTTGGAGGTGCTCCGCTCCCAGGCTGGCGCCGCCTGGTTCGTCTCGTCGTTCGACTGGGACTCTCTGCGCGAAGCGCGCCGCCTCGACCCGGAAGCGCCTCTCTGGCCCCTGGCCCTCACCGTCGACGGCGCACTCCTTGCCGTCGCCGCCGAGCTCGGCTCGCGGGGCGTCGCGCTTGCTGCCGGCGCGCTCGATCGCGCCGCCGGCGACCGCCTGCATCGAGCGGGGCTAGACATCGGCGTCTGGACGGTGAACGATCGGAGGGAAGCGATCCGGGTTCGCGATCTCGGCGCGGCGATCCTGATGACGGACCATCCGGCGGCTATGCGGCGATCCCTTTCCGACAGGTAAGCCGGCAAGCGGTGCGAAGGTGTAGCAGCTTCCGGGCGAACGCCGGTCCCCTCGCCTCCCCACGGCCAGCGGCTGGGAGTGAGGGTCGGCGAAGGCGGACTCGTGGGTGGGGGTCCCTTGACCGTCAGCGACCTCGTCACCCTCCTGGTCCGGCTGTCGCTCGTCGTCTTCGGCGCGGACGTCCTGCTCGACGGGTTGCTTGCGCTCCCCAGGCGCTGGCGGCGGTCGGCGTTCGCGCTGGTCGTTTTGCTCGCCGAGCCGGCGCATGAGAACTTGGCTGCCGGCGTCGCCGCCAACATCGAGGGAGCTCCGGGGGCAGTGCTCGGGACATGCCTCGGCAGCAGTGTTGTCATCGCCCTCGGCGTGGCCGGACTCGGCGGCATGCTGGCTCCGAGCTCCGTCTCACCGGCCCGGAGCACGGTCGCCTGGACCACGGCAGCCCCACTGCCACTGCTCCTGCTGTCCCTTGACGGGGAGATCGGTCACCTCCACGGGCTGCTCCTCCGGTTCTGGTTCGCCGTCGCCATCGGGGGTCTCCCACGGGGCGAGGGAACGCCGCCCCCGGGTGGACGAGAACGAGGCCGAGGATCGACGGGGCCCCGTCGACTGCACCCGCTGCTGATCGCCGCCAGTGGCGTGGCGCTGCTGAGCGCCGGAGGATCGCTCCTTGGCGATGGGCTGCGTGCCGCGTCCGCCTTTCTCGGCGCCAGCCCGACGCTCTTCGGCAACACCACGCTCGTCGGGGCGGACGAGGTCGCCCGCGTCGCGGTGCCGACCCGACGCGGCCAGCCCGACCTGGCGGTGGTCAACATCGCCGGCACGGTTGTCCACTTCGTTGCCTTCAACGCCGGCCTGATCGCCCTCGTCCGGCCGCTACTGATCGATACCGCGACCCGGACGATCCACCTCCCCACGGCCGCTCTGGTTCCGGCACTCTGCCTTATCCTGATCCGGGCGCGGATCCGGCTCGACCGGCCAGCGGGGCCGGCGCTGCTCGCGCTCTAGGCGCTCTCCGTCGGGGTGGCGGCGAGGTACCCCGGCGTGCTGTCGATAGAACGAGGGGGAGGCGGTGTGCTCGGAGGTCTGGTCGAATTCGTGACGGACGTGGTCGAGCGGCTCGGCTACGTCGGGCTGCTGCTGATGGTCGCCCTGGAGAACGTCTTCCCGCCGATTCCCTCCGAGATCATCCTGCCGCTGGCCGGCTTCAACGTCTTCCAAGGCGACTTCTCGTTCCCATTGGTGCTGCTTTTCGCCACCCTCGGCTCGGTCGTCGGCGCCCTCGCGCTCTACGCAATCGGCGCCTGGTTCGGTGAGGACCGGCTGCGGGGAATCGTCCGCGCCCACGGCCGAAAGCTGTTCCTCAAAGAGGCGGACATCGACAACGCGGAGACGTGGTTCAACCGGCACGGCGCACGGGCCGTTTTCCTCTGCCGGATGGTGCCGATCGTTCGCAGCCTGATCTCGATCCCGGCCGGGCTCGACCGGATGGCGCTCGGCCGCTTCGTCGTGTTGACCGCCGCCGGCAGCCTGCTCTGGAACGCGGCGCTCGTCGGGGCCGGCTGGGCGCTCGGCACCCAGTGGGAGCGGGTCGAAGGGGTCGTCTCCGTCCTCCAGTACCTGGTGATCGCGGCCGGCGTCCTGCTCGTCGCTTTGTTTTTCTGGACGCGGATCTCGGCGCGGATGCGGGGTTCCAGGTAGTCCGCTCACGCGCGCGTTCCGACGGAGACCTGGCTTTCGTGGCGTGGCGGCCCGACCCGGGGACCCTCCCCACCCCCCCTCGGCGACCCGAGTGCGGGGGAGGCGCGGCGAAGGGGCCCCCGCGACCACGTTCCTCTCCCCGGCCGTGCTCCCGCCTCGGCAGCTCACGGGGGGAGGTGTCCGACGGAGGGCGACCTCAGCCTGGGTCCGGTTGGGGAAGTCCCGTTAAGGGCGCCAAGGGCGCCTACGTGTGTTTCCGGGCGGAACGCGCGGAGGCCCGGGCGGCCACCCCCGGCCATGGGGCTTGGCGGATGGGACCGGCGTTCGCGGGCCCCCAACTTAAAGAACGGCCAGGGGCAGAGAATCCCGCGCCGGACGGGGTACCGATTTCGGCGCGGTGCCGGCGCGGTATCGACAGCGGACGCCGTTGCGATCGGAACGAGCGGTTTCGGGACGTCTGGGGCGCCGGCCGAGCGATTCGCTCTAACCGAAGAGGCGCCAGGCGAACAACACGAGCAGCACGAAGACGACCAGGAGGACGACGAACCGCGCCGTCGGGTCGGTCAGGCGGATCGACTTCTCGGGGAGGTCTTCGGCGGACGGGGCGGACACCGGACGGGGCAGGAGGTCCCGCAGTTCCGCCAGCGGCGTCATCTCGCGCCGCCGCTCCCGCTCCCGCTCGGCGGCGAGCATCGCCTCGGCGAGCGCGTCCGGGTCCGTCTCGGGCCAGTCGAGGGCGATGCCGCCCCAGGTCCGCTCCAGCCGCACGACCGACGACAGGGCGTCGTTTTCGTGCCGCTCCGCGCCCTCCAGGGCTAGGGCGTAGGCGCGCTGGTCGCGCCCGGCCTGGTCCCGCAGCTCCGCCCGCACCTCATCGACGGTGCGCCCCTGCCAGACAGGGTGCCAGACGAACCGTTCCTCCCCGTCGCTCACCTCGTCTCCGCTCCGTTCCGCGTCCTGCCGGGCCCGGTTGCCGGGCCTAACGGGCGTCGCCCACGGCGACCGCCTGCTCCAGCAGCCGCTCCCGCCGGTCGTCCTGCTGGACCCGGCTCACCCCGCCGACTTCACTCACCCGCCAGACCTCGCTGACGACCGGCGACGAGTGGACGTCCTCGACGTGGCTGATGATGAAGAGCTGCCGCAGCGCCTCCGACGTCTCGGCCAGTTTACCGAGCGTGCCCAGCACCTGCGTCCGCCGGTCCTCGTCGAGCGAGCCGAACACCTCGTCGAGGACGGCGAAGCGCGGCGGATGGGTCGCCTGGGCGCCGATCATGGTCGAGAGGGCGAGGCGAGCGCAGAGGGCGGCCACGTCGCGTTCGCCGCCCGAGAAACGCTCGATCGGGAAGGCATCGTCCTCGTCGTAGATGCGGAGGCCGTAGTCCTGGTCGAACGCGACGCGGTTGTACTTGCCGTCCGTCACCTCGGCCAGGAACTCGCCGGTGCGGTCGGCCAGGATCGGCCCGACGAGGTTCGCCACGTACTGGTCGAAGCGGCCGAACTCCTTCTGCATCCGGTCGAGGTCGGCCGCTTCGCCGTAGCGCGCCTCGGCGCGCTCGGTCAGGTCGTCGAGCGCGGCCTTTTCGGCGAGCAGCCGATCGCGCAGCGCCGCCGCCTGGCTCCGCTCGGTGCGGGCGGCGTGGAGCCGCTGCTGCGCCTCCTGGTTCTGATCCCCCGCGGCCGCCTCGGCACCCCTGGCCGCCAGGAGCGCCGCCGGCTCGAACCCGATCGTGCGCGCCGCCGTCTCAGCGTCCACCAGCTCGCCGCTCGTCCGGGCAACGGTTGCCGCGGCCTCCGCTCGCTGCGCCTCGTGGGTCGGCCGCGTCGCGAGGCGGCGGTCGATCTCGGCGACGGCCCCGGCGGCCTCCCTAGCCCGTGCCAGCGCTTGCCGCGCCTCCTCGTGCGCGGCGGGATCGTAGGCGACGCCCCCGAGTTCGGCGAGCACCGCCTCGGTCTCGGCAAGCACCTGACCGATCTCACCGGCCCGTTCACCCTGGGCCGCGAGCTGGATCCGGGTTCGCTCGACCGCGTGCAGGAGATCCGAGTAGTGCTTCGCCTCCGCGACCTCGGCGGCGGTCGGTTCCGCCGAAAGTCCGCACTCGCGCATGGCGTCCGCCGCCGCCCGGTTCCGGGCCTCGACGTCGGCCTCGGCGTCGGTCAGGTACGACTGCGACCGCTCGATTCGGCCCTCGACGTTCGCCAACGCCTCGAGCTGCTTGCCCGCCGCCGCCTCTCGCGCCTGGGCCTCCGCCACGACCGCCCGCGCCGCCCGCTCGGCCTCCCCGGCCCGCTCCGCCTCCGCCAGGCGGGCGTCCCGCAGGGCGGTGAAGGCGTCGAGCGTGGTCTTGACCTCGGCCGGGTCGAAGGGCCGGTTGCAGGTCGGGCACGGCTCGTCCAACCGCTGCCCCTGGAGGTTACCGACGATCCGGCTGGCACGCTCCGCCTCGGCCCGCGCCGACTGGCCGAAGGCCACGGCCTCGGCCACCGCCTCCATCGCCGCGTCGCGGTCGGCGCCGGCCCGCTTCTGCGCGAGCCGCGGGTCGCCGCCGGCGAGCATCCCGTTCCGCTCCTCGTCCAGCTTCCGCCGCGCCTCGCGGTACGTGAGGGACTTGCGACGAGCCTCCGTCCGCGCCAGGACCGCGACTTCGCACCGGGTCAGGTCGGCGAGCCGGACATCCGCTTCCTCGATGCCGAGTTCGGCGATCACGCCCAACAGGCGGACGGCGCCCCGGAGGGGGTCGGTGGCATCGGCGTCCGTCCAGACCCACCCCTCGACCGCACCGCTGCCAGGGACGGCGTTCACCGCGTCCGCGACCCGATGGCCGACATCGGCAAGCGCCCGCTCGGCCTTGCGACGCCGCTCCCTCGCCTCCGCGGCGACTCGGGCACGCTCCCGTTCGGCGTCGTGGTCGGCCACTGCCCGTTCGCGCTCGGGCGCCTCGGCGGCAACGGCGGCCAGCCCGATCCGGTCGCGCTCGGCGTCGTCCAACTGCCGCAGCGCCTGCTCCGCCGCCCCCAGGTTCGCCCGCGCGACGTTGGCTTCGCCGTTCAGGCGCACCGCCACCTGCCTGGCGGCGGCATGGCGCCGCTCCAATTCGCGGATCGCCTCCAAGGCAGCGACAGCCTCGACCAGAGCGGTCGAGGCCGCTTCCTGGTTGTCCTCGGCGGTCGTCACCGCCGCGGTCGCCGCCGCGAGCTGCTCGTCGGCGACGGCGATCTCCCGCGGAAAATCGCGGTCCGCCGACGCCCTGGCGATCTGCGCCTGGAGCGCGGCCAGCGAGGCGGCCGTGAGCTTCCGTTCCTCGCCGATCAACTCCTGCGCGGTCCGGATCGTATCGTGCCCGAGGAGGCGGGCGATCTCGCGGCGGCGCTCGGTCGGTTTGTCCGTGCCGAAGAAGGAGAGCTCTTTCTGGCGGGTGAAGAAGGTCGAGACGAACGCCTTGTGGGGCAGGCCGATCAGCCGCCGCTCGACGTAGTCGGTGACCTGCCGGGTGCCCTGGACGACCGGCGAGCCGGGCTCGTCCTCCTTGTAGACCTCGGCGTCGGTGCCCCTTTTCCTCAAACGCCGCTCGACCACCCAACGCTCGCCGGTCTCTGGGTCGGCCAGCGTCAGCGCGACTCGGGTGGCGCCGGTCCCGTTGTGCGGCGGCACCTCCTCGTTGGCGATCTCGCGGGGATTGTAGAGGCACCACTCGATCGCCTCGAACAGCGTCGTCTTGCCGACGCCATTGGCGCCGATCACCGCGACGACGCCACCCTCTGGGAACTCGACGGTGTGCGAGCCGGCGTACTGCTTGTAGTTCTCCAGCTCGACCCGAACCAGGATCATGCCGCCGTCCCCTCGTCCGGGCTCCGCTCCGCCGCCAGCCGCTGGGCGTCGTCGAGCGCCCGGCTCCCCCGCTCGCGGAAGAGCGCGGCGAAACGGTCGTCGTAGAGGCCCTGCTGCCGGTTCTCGTCGACGAAGCGGGCGAACAGCTCGCGCAGCGGCGGCAGCGCCTCGTCGCGGCCCTCGGCGAACCGCTCCAGGAGATCGGCGGCGGTGTAGACCCGGAGGTCCCAGACGCGGTCGCCCACCTCGCGGCGGACCATCCCCTCGACCTCCCGCCGGATCTGGCGGGGGACGCCGCGCAGCTCCAGCCGGACCATCGCCATCGGGTCGCCGAAGGCGGCGGCGCGGTCGAGCACGATGTCGGCCAGCTCCCGCGCCAGGAGCCCCTCGCCGTCGATCGGGGCTAGGGTCTTCATCCGCCTCGCCGGGACGGCGACGTGCTCGACGGCGACCGTCCCGGTCTCGTCCAGGATGACGAGGTTGTAGCCGGGGGTCGCTTCTTCGTCGCCCCAGCCCATCCGCTCGGTGCTGCCGCTGTACCAGGCGTTGCGCGTCGGCTGGCCGCCGAGGTGGAAGTGGCCGAGGGCGACGTAGTCGGCGGCCGGGTCGAGCAGATCCGGCGCCAGGCGCTCCTCGCCCGGCTCGTGACCGCGGGTCTGGACCCCGGCCGCGAGGCCGTGGGTGACGATGATGTTGCGGCGGCCGGCGACGGGGATCACGAACGGCGGATCGGGGTTGACCAGGGCACCGTGCGGAATGCCGTGGACCACGAGGTCCAGCCCCGGCACGTCCCACTCGTCTTGCTCGTAGCCAGCCATGAAGCAGGTCATCGGCAGCGCCAACCCGAGCAGGTCGAAGACCGAGCCGCTCTGCCGCATCCGCGGCGTGTCGTGGTTGCCGGCGATGACGAGCGCCGGGATGCCGGCCTCCTCGATCCGCCGCATCTGGCGGACGAAGACGCCGAGCGTCGTCCACGAGGGCCGGGTGTGGTGGAAGACGTCCCCGGCGTGGAGGACGAGGTCGACCCCCCGCCCGAGCAGGCTGTCGACGACGCGCTCGAAGGCAAGCTCGATGTCGACCGAGCGCTGGTTGCGGTAGCCGCCGGGTTCGGAGCGGCCGAGGGCGCGGTAGCCGAGGTGGGTGTCGGCGAGGTGGGCTATGCGGAGCGGACGCGGCATGGAAGCCCCCATGTATTGATATAAAACATGCGTGACCGCTTGGGGGCGGCGGCGGGCGGACGGCGAGCCCTCACCCCCAACCCCCTCTCCCTTGCGAGGGAGAGGGGGAGCCCGCTCTGTTCATCCGGTCACTCGGATTCCGGTTGAGTCGAGCAAGCATAGCCTGATGCCTTACGCCCGCCGGCGGAGTCTGGCGAGCTGGTGCTGTGCCGTCCGCCACGGGTCGGCCCGGTCGCGGGGATTGACGGTGACCGCTGATCTGAGTCGACCGGCCAGTCCCCGGACCGCCTCCGGGTCGAGCCCGTCCGCTTCCCGGCGAACCGCGCCCTTGTCCGGCGCTTTCGCTCCCATCAGGTCGCGCAGCACCGCGTGGAGGGGGTCGCCGGGATGTTGGGTCCGGACTGCCCCCTCGGTGTTGTAGACCCGCTGGCCGACCGTGCCGGCGACGCACGGCTGGAGCGGGAAGGTGCCGAAGAGCGGCGCCCGGAAGTGGGCGTGGCGGACGAGCAGACGACCCTTCGGCAGGCCGAGCAGTTCGGTCTTGACCGTCTCCGAGAGCGAACGGTAGGCGGCGTTGACGATCTCCTCGTCGCCAACCCGGCCGTAGAAGCTGGTGCCGCAGTTGCCGAGGATCTCGTCGTCCACCTTCGAGCGGAACTGCTGGGCCCCGAAGAGGACCACGTTGAGGTGGCGGCCGCGGGCGGCGATGTCGACCAGGACGTCGCGCAGGCCGCCCTCGCCGCCGCCGGGGGCGTACTTGTTCAGCTCGTCGACGAAGACGATCAGCTTCTTGACGCCAAGCTCGTTGCGCTCGGCCTTCTTCCAGATCCTGTCGATAACCGAGGAGACCAGCATCTCCTGGACATTGGAGTTGCAACCGGCGATGTCGACGACTCGCAACTCTTGGTCGGCGAAATGCTCGTCGACGGAGGGGCATCCCGAAGGGTCGAGGTCACCCTGGGCGAGAAGGCCGCCGAACTTGGACCCGAGCGACTTGAGCCGATTGCGGAACTTGATGATGGTGTAGCGGTTGTGACCGCGCCACGAGTTGTCGCCCGCCTCGGACGCCTCGGCAATCGCCGCGTCGAGGGCCTTCATGACCTCAGGAAGCGATCCGAGGTCCATGTCGCGAACCTCGGCGACCAGACCGAACAGCTTGTCGTCGAGGTCCATCCGATCAAAGACTCGGTGGGGCACCCGGAGAAAACGGTCGATCGACCAAGCGATCGGAAAAACGTTGGCGGTCTCGTGCTCATTCGTCCGCTCGGTGTTGAGACGTGACCGACCCTCCTTCCCAACGAAGCGGGCCAGCCGGATCGGGCCCTGATGAGCTTCATCACCCTGGCCCGGCTCCAGCCCAGGTCGGAAGGGAGCAAAGATGCGGAGGTTGGCGAATGGCTCTGGCTCAAGGCCGAACGCCGCGTAGTCGTCCAGGTCCTGCCGCCGCAGGAGGCGGCCGCCGGCCTCCTCGTAGGCGGTCTGGAGCGCCTCGTCGTCGGGCAGCGCCGGCTTGTCGAGCCAGAGCAGGTCGCTGCCCTTGACGTTGAACATCAGGGCCGCGACCGAGTGCTCCTCGGCCTTCATCCGCTGGAAGGCGCTGGAGATCAGGAAGACGGCGTGGCTCGTCTTGGTCGCCAGGCCGGACTGCCCGGTCCAGTTGGCGTGGCCCGCCTCGGGGCCCATCAGGTAGTCGGAGTCGAGCAGGACCGGAGTCCGCTGGAAGAGTGGCTGGCCCGCCTCAGTGCGGACGATCTCGCCGCCGTCGTCACGGGCGTAGTTACCGTTGGTGTGGAGCAGGGCCGGCAGCTCGAACCCCGTGAACCCCTCGGTATCCAGGGCGAGCCGGATGGCCGCTTCGGTGGCGAACCAGACCGGGCCGGCGACCGGCGGCCGCCGGCTCTCGACATCCGCGCGGAGGTGACTGGTCGCCAGGGTCTTGACAATGAAGACCAGAATTTCCGGCCGCTTGGTGGCTTGGAGCTCGGCGATCTCGCCGTCGACCAGGCGGTCGAAGTAATCGTCGAGGAAACTCTGGACGTCCGAGTAGCGGCGCGGCTCGTCGACGACGCCGACGACGGCCGCTTCCTCGGAGAAGGCGACGACGATGTGACCGACGTCCAGAGTCAAGGCGTTGGCATCCGCCCAGATGCAAAAGGTATGGCCACCGGCCGGCTCCTTCTCGCTGCCGACGACCCGCCCGATGACCCCCATCCGGGTGTCGATCAGGTTGGCAAACGCGGCGGCCAGCACCGAGTCGAGACCGAGGAACGGATCGGCCATCTCCTGGGCGAACTCACCGTGCCCGTTCGTCGCCAAGACCACCGTGCCGAGGGCGAGTTCGTCCATGTCGTCGTGTCCCTTCCGCCGCCGGGGCGTGGTTACCAGCCGCGGGTTTGGGCGTCGATCGCCCGCTTCAGCATCCGCTCGAGGTGGTGGATCGGGTAGAGCAGCGTCGCCCACCGCTCGTCGCCGGTCGCGCGGGGGGTGCGCTCCGCCAACAGCCAGGAGGAGATCTCGTCGATCTCGGCCGTGGTGTTCACCCCGGCGGTAACCTCGACCCGAATCAGGGCGTGGCGGGCATCGAGCCCCTCGGCCGGCCAGAGGCGCAGGTACCAGAGCGTCCGGTCCTGGGCGCCGGGACCGCCCCGTCGCCGGTCCCGCGGCACGAAGGCCGTCGTACGGCAGCCGGGCGGCAGCGAAAGCAGCGTCTCGGCGTCCGGACCGGCGAGGTAGCCGTCGGCGAACTGTTTGACGATCCCGATTGCCCGCGGCTGCGGCTCGAGCAGACGGCCGTCCACGACGAGCCAGCGGGGATCGGCGGCGTAGCGCGGATCGGTGCGGAACCAGCCGAGGATCGCGGCCTCCATCTCCTGTCGGACGTTCTTGGCGGCCTCGTAGGCCAACTCCTGGAGCGTCGTGTAGTCGGCGACACGCTCGCCCTCCTCCGGTCCGTCGGGGGCGGAGGCGAGCGGGTCGCGGACCTCCATCCCGGCGGCCAGAACGGCGTCACGGAACCGGGCGAGGTGCGGATCGTCCAGCCCGGGGATCAGCCAGACGTGCTTGAGCCGAGTGCTGCCAGGTGCCGGCCGGCACTCGGCGCAGGCGTCCCGTTCGACGACGCCGGCCGCGGCGACGACGGCGGTGACCGGGGCGAGCCCGACCCGGCTGTGGGAGAGCGTCCGCTGGGCGCCGTCGAGGAAGAACGCAATCCGGCTGTCTACCGCCCGCGCGGGCTCGACCCGGCGCTGCTCGATCGGCCCCTCGATCGGCTCGATCCCGGCGCGGCCGGACGGCACCGTTCCGACCGGACCCGACGACCCAGCGTACTGGAGTTCGAGCGCGGCGGCGCCGCGCATGTCGGTCAGGGGCAATCCATCGCGGCGGAGGTCGGATTGGAGCCTGCGGGCGCGAAGGGCAAAGTTTAGCGCGGGCGATGGTGCCATGGCGCGCCTCCTCCCACCGCTCCCATGTACGGACAAGACGAACAGGCGTTCAATATAGCACGGCTTGGCCGTCTCGGCGCCGGCAACAGCCCGAACCATTGGGTGTGCTGAATGGGTCCGAGTCGTGCTGGTAGGTGCCAGGGAGCCCGCTCCCCCAATCCGCTCTCCCGATGCGCGGATCGCCGAGTAGAGAGGGGGCGTTGCCGGGGCGCGTTGCCGAACCGATCACCTGGACTCGTGACGCCTCATCGGCCGAGTGTACGGATCGTCTGTCCGTACGCTTTACCCGGTTGGCGTAGCGGTGGGAACCGTTGTCGCACTCGGCGCGGTCCGTGGGGCCGAGGGGCACGGACGGGCCATCTCTTCGATCGTCACGAACTCGAACCCCTTCGCCTCGAGCCGCTCGACGATCCAGGGGATGGCAACCGCGGTCGACTCTCCCGAGCTCGGGGCGTCGAGGTGGAACTCGACGATCGAGCCGTCGACCACGTTCGGCACCACGTTCATGAACACGTCGTCGGGGGTGACGCCGAAGTCCCAGTCGTCGGCGGCCACGTCCCAGCCGACGTTCAGGTAGCCCGCCGCCGCGATCAGCGCCCGCACCCGCTCGTCCGCCGCGGCGGAGAAGGGCGTGAAGTACGGGGCGGGCTTCTCACCGAGCACCGCGGCGATCGCCGCTTCGGCGGCTCGAATGTCGGCGGTCACGGCCGCGTCCCCGAGGGTCGTCAGCTCGTTCCGCTGGTCCCCGTGGCTGCCGATCGGGAAGCCGAGTTCGGCCATCCGCCGCAACTCGTCCGGGTTCTCCTCGGCCCACTGCCCCATCGCGAAGATCGTCGCCGGGATGTCCCGGTCGGCGAGCCACTCCAGCGGCTCCATCTGGGTCTCGTAGTTGACGCCGAGGTTGACGATGAGGGCGACGCGGTCGCAGCCGGGCGCCCCCTGGCGCAACACCGGAGTGGCCCCCGTGGTGACGAAGAGTGACCAGGCGTACCCGGCGACGCCGTTTCGCTCGACCGGAAGCCAACCGTCGACCGATGGTCCCGTCACGATCAACGTTTCTCCCGGGCGGGCGCTGAAGCGAACCGCGCAGTCAGGGCGCGGGCAGTCGCGGACGTTGACGGCCTCGGTCGAGACGATCCGCCCCGGTGAGGAGGGTGCCGTCTGCCGAGCAACCACTGCCTGGCCGAGCATGGCCAGCAGGACGAGGGCGGTCGGCAACGCGACGAACCGACGGCGCATCTGGATCCTTCGGGGGCCGGCGGTTGCGCGAGGAGCGGCGCCGGCCAGGCAGCGTCGAAACGGGGTCGGCATTCGACCCCCGGTCTCCCGAACGTAGCAGACGAGGAGCGACAGGGTCAACGTCGTAGCGTGCCACCGGCGCCTCGTCCGGGGTTCGCGCTACTGCGGGCCGTGGGCCGCTATCCAGTCAAGGTAGCGGCGCATCCCCTCGCGGATCGGCGTCGCCGGCGCCCAGCCGAGGTCGGCCCGCAGTCGGGCATTGGACGGCACGGGGCCCGGCGGCCCACCGGAGACGACGACGTTGGCGTCGGCCTCGTCGACGAGTTCGTAGCGGAGGTCCGGCACCAGCTCCGTCCAGATGCGGAGCACGTCGCCGATGCCGTAGGTCTGGCCGCAGGAGAGGACGTAGAGGCGGTGCGGCATGGAAGGCACCGCCCAGATCCGCTCGATCCCCTCCGCGATGTCGCCGACCCAAGTCCAGTCGAGGAACGGCCCGTCGAGCGAGTTGACCTTGATCGTTTCCCCGGCAGCCCAAACCCGCAGCATCTCCCGCAGTTGGGTCG
>CADCWF010000344.1 GCA_902806345.1 uncultured Thermomicrobiales bacterium | reverse complement strand
GCGGCGGCCCCCGCCTCGGCCCGGATGCGGGCGATCTGCTCGGCGGCGATCGCCCCGGCGCGCTCCACGAAGTCGAGGACCACCGCCAGCTCCACGTCGCTGTAGCGGCCGGCGAGTTCGTCCATCGCCGCCGCCAGCCCGGCGAAGGGCGGGCCGAGGTCGGCCTCGGCCCGCTCCGCCACCGCCCGCACCAGCACCCGCCGGCGGTCGCCGGGGTCGGCTTCGCGCCGCACGTAGCCGCGCCGCTCGAGGCGGTCGACCAGGCCGGTCACCGCGCCGGTGGTGAGGCCGGTCAGCTCCGCCAGCCGGCCGGCCGTCAGTGGGCCGTGGCGAATCACCAGGTCGAGCGACTCGAGGTCGGTCGGGCTGATCCCGACGCGGTCGGCGATCGCCTGGCTCAGCAGGACCGAGAGGGCGCTGCTGGCACGCATCGCCTCGTTCAGGGCGGCTGCGGTCACGGCGCGGTCGGCGTCGGCGGCGGGGGTTGACACGGCCCCGAGAACTCCTTATCCTCAAACTATCTTGGATGATAAGAAAATCATCCGGGCACTGGAATCGTAGCAGACCCGGTCGGCCCGGGCGCTGCTGCCACCTGGAACGAGAGGAGCGCCCTATGGTCGCCACCGTCGCCACCGACCCGATCGACGGAGGCGCCGCCAGCGCGGCCCCGGACCCCCACGTGCCCCCGACGGCGAACCCGACCCCAAAGTTGGCCCCCGCGCCGGCCGCCGCGTCAGCCCACGCCGCAGGCGCCGAAGCCGCCATCCGTGGCCTGTTCGCGGACCTCCTCGCCGCCTGGGGCCGCGGCGACGGCCGCGCCTTCGGCGACCTCTTCACCGCCGACGCCGACTACGTCGCCTTCGACGGCTCCCGCACCGTCGGCGCCGCCGCCATCGGCGAGAGCCACCAGCGCCTCTTTGCCACGTGGTTGAAGGGAACCCGTCTCGTCGGCGACGTGACGGCGGTGCGCTTCCTCGCCCCCGGCGTTGCCGTCGTCCTCGCCACCGGGGCCACCCTGATGCCCGGCCGCGACCGCCCGGTCCGCCCCTCGATCCAGACCCTCGTCGCCGTCGAGGGCGGCGGCGGCTGGCGCTTCGCCTCGTTCCACAACACCCGCGTCGTCCACCGCTCCCCGCTTGGGTGGATCTGGTACGGCATCTCCTCCAAGCTCTTCGACCGCTAGGTGCGGCAGGCGGGCCGGTAATCACCGAAGCAACCGCTCCGGACCGCCGCCCACCAAATGACGACCCGTTCCCCCGCCGCCGGCCACTCGGCGTCCCGGGGGCCGAGGCCGAAGGCGGCAAAAAAGGCGGCCGCGTTGGGCTGGGGCTGGACGCCCCGCACCTCGCCTCCCGACCCAAATCATGGCCCCTCGCCGGCCGTCGAGAGCGCGTCGGTGACGAGCCACGGCGCGAGATGGAACCCGGTGGCGAGGAGATCGTCGATCGCCGGCCGGACAGACGGCAGCAGGCCGGCGGACTTCGAGAGTAGCAAGATGCCGAGGGTGCCGATGACGTGGAGCCCGCTGGCGCGAGCGAGCCCGGTCGCCCGGCGCTCGTCGAGGACGAGCCACGGGGCGTGGAGTTCGAGCGCCAGAGCGATCGCCTCGGTCTCTCCCGGTCCGAGCCCCGCCTCCCCGAGCCACGTCGGGATCTGAGCGCGCGGCGGCCTTTCGGCCAACCACTCCGGCTTGGCGACCCGCGGCGTCTCGATGGTCACCGCTGGCGGCACGATGACGGCACCGAAGACATCGCGGAGGAGGTGGAGCCGGCCGATTTGGGCGAGGGCGATTAGCGGGCTGGCGTCGCAGACGACGGGGTTGCCGCCGCCATCTCGCGGACCGCCCGCTTCTCCTCCTCCCATTCCTCCTCCGTGTAGTTGACGTAGGGGATGCCCAGGTTCGCCGCGTGGCGCAGAAAGGCGTCGAGCGGCACGCCGAGCAACGACGCGGCCTTGCCGCGCGAGATGACCCCACGCCGGTAGAGCTCGGTGACGATCAGATCCCGCGCCTCGTCCTCGACCGGGTGTCCGGAGCGACGGAGGAGATCGACGATGGCGTCATCCAGGTCGATGCGTGCAGTACCCATCTACAGGTCCCTTCTCTGGTGACCTTCGAGCGGGGCGCCGGTCGGGTTCGGGAGTGCGTCCTCCTCCGGTTCGCCCAGGTGCCCTACCAGATGACGATCCGCTCCCCCGGCGCCAGCCACTCCGGGTCGGCCGGGCCGATGCCGAAGGCGGCGAAGAAGGCGGCCGCGTTGCGCAGCGGCTGGACGGCCCGCACCTCGCCCGGGGCGTGGACATCGGAGCGGACCTGCAGCTCCAGGTAAGCCGGCCGCACCTTCGTCCGCCAGACGGTGGCGGCGGCGACGAAGAAGCGCTGCTCCGGCGTGAACGGCGGCTCGACCACGACCGACTCGGCCGTCGGGGTCGCGCCCGCCTCGGCCTCCGGGTCCAGCACCGGGTGGGCCGCCGGCGTCGTCCCGACCTCCTCCGCCAGGCGGCGTTGCAGCGCGTCGTAGGCGACCTGGATGCCGCCGAGGTCGGCCGCGTTCTCGCCGACCGTGATCTGGCCGTTCACGAAGAGCCCCGGCGCCACCTCGATCGCGGCGTACTGCGCGGCCAGCTCCGCGTTCAGCGCCAGGAACCGCTCCCGGTCCACATCGGTCCACCAGTTCTCCAGGTTGCCGGTCGGCCCGAACTGGGAACCCGAGAGGTCGAAGCCGTGGGTGATCTCGTGGCCGATCACGTAGCCGATCGCGCCGTAGTTGGAGGCCGGGTCCGCCGCGGCGTCGAAGAAGGGCGGCTGCAGGATGCCGGCCGGGAAGACGATCTCGTTGGCGAGCGGGTTGTAGAAGGCGTTGACGAGCTGGGCCGGGGCGTGCCACTCCGTGCGGTCGACCGGCTTGCCCGCCTCGGCGTACTGGCGGCGGATCTCGACCTCGGCGGCGCTGTCCAGGGTGGCGGCGAAGGAGTCGCCGAGGGCGACGGCCTCGTAGCTCTTCCACTCGTCCGGGTAGCCGACCTTGACCGAGACCGCGTCGAGCTTCTCCACCGCCCGCGCCCGCGTCTCCGCGGTCATCCACGGGTTCGCCTCCAGGCGGGCCCGGAAGGCGGCCAGCACGTCCGCGGTCAGCGCCTCGATCTCCGCCTTCGCTGCGGGAGGGAAGTACGCCGCCACGTAGAGCCGGCCGACCGCATCGGGGAGGCCGGCGTTGACCTGGCCGAGCACCCGCTCCTCCAGCGGCGGCTGCTCCTCCACCCCGCTCAGCGCCTGGGAGAAGGCGAACGAAACCGCCTCGAGCTCGTCGCTCAGCGCCTCGTCCCAAGCCCGCAGCAGGCGCAGCGTCAGGTAGGCCCGCAGCGCCTCCGGCGGCGTCTCCGCCACGATCCCCGGCAGGGCCTCCAGGTAGCCCTCCTGGGTAACGATCACGGTCTCGACCCCGGAGACGCCGAGGTCGGCCAGGTAGGCGGGCCAGTCCATCGCCGGGTAGCGCTCCGCCAGTTCGGCCAGGCTGGCCGGGTTGTTCTGGAGCGAGAAGTCCTGCTCCTGCTCGCGGGTCAGGGTCGGCGCCGCCAGCTTCGCCTCGAAGTCGTAGATCGCCTGGGCGGCCGCGGCGGCCTCCGCCTCCCCGTATCCGGCGAAGCCGAGCATCGCGGTCGTGTTCTCGACGTACGCCTCCCGGACCGCGAGGTTGGCGGGGGCGTCGTCCAGGTAGTAGTCGCGGTTCGGCAGGCCCAGCGTCGGGCCGCCGAGGTAGAGCGTGTTGACGTCGCTGTCGCTGGCGTCGGGCAGCACCGACAGGGGCAGCGTCGCCGCCACTCCGTCGTAGACCGACCGCCGCTGGTAGGCGTCGAACGCGGCGGCGGAGTCGATCGCGGCGATCCGGTCGAGCGCCTCCCGGATGGGCTCGATCCCGTGGCGGTTGCGCTGTTCCAGGTCCATCCCCTGGGCGAAGAGCGCGACGGCTTTCGCCTCGTCGGAGCCGGGAGCGGCGTCGGCGGCCCCGTCAAGCAGCGCGATCTGGCGGCGGGTGGCCTCGTTCCGCAGCTCGACGAAGACGCCGATGGAGGGCCGGTCGGCCGGGATCTCGGTCCGGGCCAGCCAGCCGCCGTTGGCGAAGGCGTAGAAGTCCTCCCCAGGGGAAACCGCCAGGTCCATGTTCGCGATCTCGATCCCCTGGCCCTGGCCGGCCGCGGTCGGCGTGGCCTGGGCGACGACGGAGACCGCTGCGGGGAGCGCGGCCAGGAGCAGCGCCAGCGCCAGCAGCGCGGCGCGGAGGGGGTAGGGGAGGAGGGGCATCAGCAGGGGCCTCCGGTCGTGGGGGAATTCCCCCTAGGACGGTACCGGTGAGACTTGGCGTCTGACACGCTGGACCCCATCCTAACTCCAGCATCGGGATGGAGGCAGGGCAGGCGTGCGGCGGGCGGTGTGACCGGGGGCGGATACGTGGTGCGGTTCCGCCCCGACGACGGGGAACCGGTCGTGCTGGCGCGCGAGGGCACGGTCGCCGCGGCGCGCAACGCCTTCGCCTTGCACCGGTCAGACCTTGACCGGAAGGGGGCGCGGGGCTGGCTGGTGCTCGCAAATGCGCGCGGGGTCGGGCGCTTCGCCGGCGGAGCGATTCGCGAGGAGCGGGTCGGGCCGAGGGGTCGGCCGGGCGGCTGACCGCCCGCACGAACCGCCGCACCGCCCGACCCGTGACGGCACCGCTCCGGCCCCTCGGGATGCGGAGACAACCTCGAGGGATCTGGTGCGCGCGCAGGAGTGGATTCCATGGAACGGGTGCCGCCGGGGTTGACGTCGGAGGGGGTGCGGGAGGCGGTCGCCGGGCTCCCGGACGCGGAAGTCTGGCTGCAGGCCCGGGTCCTGCACGAGTCTCCCCAGGAGACGGCGATCCTCTACGTCGCCACGGACGCCAAGGGGTGGCCGCTGGTCGCGGCCGACGACCGTCCCGTCAAGCTGGAAGCCAAGGCTCGCCGCCACGCCGACGTGCTCTCTGGCCAGCGGTTCCGCGTCCGGTAGCCGGCAGGCGACCGGGGACGGAGCCGGTCGACGACTGGCAACGGAGACGCGGACCCGATCCTGGGAACGCCCCTCTTCCCTATCCGACGGGCGGGGAGCGCGGGCTCCTCGTCGAGGCGCCAGCGCCGGTTACCGCCGCCCTGCCCGGCGGGTGGTCGGCGATCAGCCGCCCTCGCCGGCCCCCGGCCGCCACGCCTCCTCCAGGACCGGGGCGAGGGCCTCGATCGTGGCCAGGGTGGGTGGGATCGGGTAGACCTGGAGGTGGGACACCCCCTGCGCGGCGAACCCCTGGATGCCGGCGGCGATCTCCTGCGTGCCGCCGGTCAGGGGCTGCGCCCCGGCATGGTCGCCCTCGAGGTACCAGTGCCGCGGGAACTCGCGCCGGCCGCTGGGGTCGACCGCGACCGAGACCGTCCGCTCGACCGCAGCCGGGTCGCGCCCCACCTCGCGGCAGGCGGCGTCGACCGCCTCCCGGAGCGGCGGGTAGGCGTCCGGCCAGCTGCTGCCGGCGGCGAACCAGCCGTTCCAGATCGGGACGTGCGGCAGCGTCAGGCGCAGCATCCGCGGCCCCCGGGAGCCGACCATGATCGGCGGCCCGTGCGGGCGCGGGCCGCGTGGCCGCAGCTCGCACCCCCGGGCCTGGTAGTAGGTCCCCTCGAAGTCGACGGCGCCGTCGCGCAGCAGCCCGTGGACGATGGCGAACGCTTCGGCGAAGCGGGCGACGCGGTGGTCGTAGGGGAACCCGAACGCCCGGTACTCCGGCTCGTTCCAGCCCGCCCCGATCCCCAGGACCAGGCGGCCGCCGCCGATCTCGTCGACGGTGTCGGCGATCTTGGCCAGCAGCGCCGGGTTCCGGAACGAGGTCGCCGTCACGAGGGAGCCCGCTCGACCCGGCTCGTGACGGCGGCGAGGGCCGCCAGGACCGACCAGCACTCTCAGGCCCCCGCAGGGGGCCTGCCGGAGGCGTCGTTGCGATAGATCAGGTGGTCGACGAACCAGACCGAGTCGAAGCCGGCGTCCTCGGCCAGCCGGGCCATGGCCAGGGAGTCGGCCCAGCGGGGGGACTGCCCGTCCGGGTCGCCCTCGCCCTCCGGCAGGATGATCCCCAACTTCGGGGGCGCCGCCATGCCCGTGCCCTCCTCGCCCGTTTCGCGACCGCCCGACCCGGACCGGGGTCGGGTGGAGCCGTCGCGGACCCTCCCCCACCGGACGGCCCGGTGCACCCCGACGCCGGCGTCCCCTAGCCGCGCCCCTCGGGGCCTCCGGCGTCGGTTTCGTCGGCGCGGACCTCCCGGGTCACGTCCTGGAGGCGCGACTCGAGTTCCTCCGCCAGGGCCGCCCGTCGCGCCTCCTCGGTCTCCGCGGACCGCGCCTCGCCGAAGGCCTCGGCCCCGGCCTGGATCTGCTCCGCCTGCTGCGCCATCGCCTCCTTGGCGTCCTTGTACGGCTGCTCGCCCTTCTCCTTGCGGTCCCGGTGGCGGTCCTGCGGGTACGGGTACGACACGGCTGCCTCCTCGTGTCCCTCGGTCGGCTCCCCAGCCCGTCGGGGCGGGGACAACCGGAACCGGCGCACGCCGTGTGCCGGGCCTCCCGACCCCCCGCGGGGCAGCCGCTCGCCGGCACACGGCAGCAACCGACTCGGCGGGGCCTCCCGACCGCCCACGGGGCAGCCACCCCGCCGCTCGGCGGCGTCGGGCGGCGGTTGTGCACACGTCCCCGGCGGCGCGCGGGTTCGGATGGTCGGTCGGACGCGCCGGTCCCCGGCTAGGGGCAGCAGTGCCCGTCGCCGTGCGGCGTCGGCGCCGGGACGTCGAGCGCGGGGTTGCGGTCGAAGAACCCCGCGGGCTGGAGCAGGAAGCCCGCGTAGGCGACCGGCATCACCGGCCAGTCCTCGGGCCGCGGCGCGTGGTGGCTCCCCAGCGTGTACCAGAGCACGACGTCCCTGTCCTCGATCGGGCGGTCGCCCGCCGTCCAGTCCGGGAGGCCCGCGCCGGGGTGCTGGGCGGGAAAGTCGCCGGCGGCGTGCCGCTCCCGGTCGTCGTGCGGCGTCACCCACAGGTGCTTGGTCATGAACGCGGCGCGCCGGGTGATGCTGGCATCGGCGCCGGCGAGCGCCGCGACGTTCCCGTGGGGGACCAGGCGGTAGCCGACCGGCTCGCCGACCGCGTTCAGGCGCCCGGGGTTGACCACCCGCCAGACCCGTCCGCGCAGGGGATCGACGAGCTGCTGGGCTTCCGACTCCCGCCGCAGTGGCGTCCGCACCGTCCGGAAGGCGGACCCCAGCGGGTTCCCCGGCCCGGCGGGCTCGGCCTCGGCGTGCTCCTCCCAGACCGTGTTGGACGACCCGTCGACATCGAGGTCGAGCCGGAAGTTGAAGAAGTGCTGGTGGATCGGGGCGTACAGCCCGTCCGCGTTGAGGAGCTGGCCGTGGCGCGGCGTCTCACCGGGGGCCACCGCCCCCGTCGAGAGGATGCCGGTCAGCTTGACCTCGCACTGGATGCCGCCGTCCTGGTAGAGGTACCAGAAGATCCCGTAGTCGTAGTTGCCGATCGTCGAGAACGACGAGACGACCAGCCGGCGCGACCGGCGGACGTCCGTCCGGCCGGTCCGCATGTTCTGGTGCCGCCAGAGCGTGCCGTAGTCCTCCTCGTGCATGCAGATGGCGTTCTCCACCTTGAACGGCGTGCCGTCCTGGTCGACCAGCGCGGCGTCGAAGTAGCGGATCTCGCCGAGGCAGTCGCACCCGAGGGTCAGCGAGTTGACCAGCGCCCCGAAGTTCAGTTCGCCGCCGTCGTAGGTATTCTTCCGGCCGTGGGTGGGGGACGGATCGCCGTAGGGGACGACCATCTCGGACATGGCGGCGCGGTGGAGGACGGGACGGACCCGGCCGCCCTCCTCCCAGCCGACGGTGTGCAGCACCAGCCCCTCGCGGGGGGTGAAGCCGACGCGCAGCCGCCAGTTCTGCCAGCGGACGAGCGTGCCGTCGACCTCGAAGCTCGGTCCCTCCGGTTGGGTGATCGCGATCGGCCTGAGGCCGGCGCGGGCCGGGCCGGTGTCGTCGGGCCCGTAGTTGCCGTTCGCGGCCGGGACCGGCACCACGCCGTGGTCCTCGACCCGGACGACCTCCATCTGGTGGAGGTCGAAGACGACGACGACGTTGTCGACCGGGTGGGCGTACCCGTTGTCGTCGTCAGGCCCCGAGCGGACCCAGACCAGGCCGCGCGTCAGCCGGCGGTGGGCGAGGTCGGCCTCGTCCTCGTAGACGCCGAAGGGCCAGGGGTCCACCCAGACCAGGTCCATGTCGGCGATGCCTCGTTTCTTCATCGCGGTCCGGAAGTCGGGGTGGCGTCGGACGACCTCCTCGCAGGCGAGGATCTCCTCCAGGGTGAACGGCGCCTGACCCGCCGCGACGGTTTCCCAGGCGGTGACCCGACCCTCGTTCAGGGAGACGACCGCCTCGACGGAGGTTCGCTCGCCGCGGTCGATCAGGACCGCCCGCGCTTCCCTGGGAAGCTCGCCCTCCCCGCCGGAGGCGTCGAACGCGAGGAGCTCTGCCTTCGACGGCTCGCGCAGGGCGACGTCGACGAACCGGAAGCGGCGCCCGTCCCAGGGGCCGGCGGGCGATCCCGAGCGGAGGACGGCGACCGCCTCCGCCAGCTCGTCGACCGAGAGCGGCTCCAGCGGGTGCCGCGTCCGGGTTGCTGCCAGTGCCATGGTGGTCCGTCCTCCGGTTGGTCCGGGACTCCGATCGCTCGTGGGCGCCACGCTACGTCCACCCGCCCGATCGCGCAAGGATTGCCCGTCGCCTACTCGGCTCCGCGTCGCCTCGCGAGACTCGGCACGCGGTTGGTATCAACCCAGAGCTGGTCCATCCGGGAGGGTGCACACTTCAACCGCCGGTGCCGGGATCCGGTCGGCGCCTGCCAGTCCACCCCGACGCGGGGCCGTCGATGGCGCACGTTGTTCACCGAGTGCCTTGGTGTTGGCTCGCTCGCGACCGTCGCCGCGGGACCGCCGACGACCGGAAGTGGGGGCCGCGATCGACGACCAGCCTGGGGGACCGCGGGGGTTGCCCGTGCACCCGGCGTGGAGGGGGGCCGACCGTCGGGTCGGCCTCGGCTACCTCTGGTACTTCGGCGCCGTCGGGGCGTACCACCCGTTCGCCACGCTCTACGCCCTCGGCCTCGGGCTGGGCGGCCCCGAGGTCGGCCTCCTCGCCGCCCTGCCGGCGCTCGACGTGGCGCTCTCCGGGCCGCTCCTGGGCGCCGCCGCCGACGCCCGGGGGGCCCACCGGGCGGTGCTCGCGGGCGCCCTGGCGCTGGCCGCCCTCGCGGCGGTGGCGGCCACCCGGGCGACCGAGTTCCTGCCGCTCCTCCTGCTGCTAGGCCTGCTGGCCCTCGCCGCGGGGCCGGTCGGGCCGCTCCTCGACGCCTTCGCCGTCGGCGTCGGCGCCCGGCTCGGGCGCTCCTACGGCGGCCTCCGGGTCTGGGGCTCGCTCGGCTACACGGCGTCCGCCCTGGCCGTCGGCCGCCTGATGGGCGAGCGCGTCTCGGCCCTCTTCCTCGTCGCCCACGCCGCCTGCCTGGCCCTCGCCCTCGTCACCGTCGCCGGCCTGCCGGCCCTCGCGGGGCGGGGCGCGCGTCCCCTCCTCGGCGGCCTGGGGGCGCTGCGGCGGAACCGCCCGCTGGCCGCCCTCCTGCTGGTTGCCTACCTCGTCGCGAGCGGGGCCGCCGTCATGAACGCCTTCCTCGGCGTCCGCCTGGTCGAGACCGGCGGCACCGCCGGGTCGGTCGGGCTGGCGATCGCGCTGGGGGCGGCGAGCGAGCTGCCGGTGGTGGCCCTCGGGGGACGGCTCCTCGCCCGGTTCGGCGCCGCCCGGCTGGTGGCGCTGGCGATCGTCGCCTACGCGGTCCGCTTCGTCGCCTACGGCACCGTCGCCGAGGCGGCCTGGCTGCTGCCGGTCCAGCTCCTCCACGGGCTGTCGTTCGGCGCCTTCCTGGTCGCCTCGGTGCCCCTCGCCGCCCGCCTCGCCGGGCCGGCCCACGCGGCGGCCGCGCAGGCGCTGCTGGCGGCGGCCTCGTTCGGGCTGGGGACGGTCACGGGAGCGCTGGTCGGGGGGGCGCTGCTGGACCGGGTCGGCGTCGCCGGGCTGTTCCGCGGCGCGGCGGCGGTCATGCTGCCGGCGCTCGCCGTCCTCGCGGCCGCCCGAGGCGCGTTCGAGGGCGGCGGGGCGGGAGGGGACGACGCAGGAGCCGGCGAGCGTCTCCCGCCTCGCCGATAACGGAGAGACGCTCGCACTCGGTGCGCTCACGGAGAGACCGGACGCTTCGGTTCGAGTTTTCGGCCTGCCTTCCCGTACCGTGCGGTCAGGGGTAGGCAGGCCGTGGCAACGGATACCCCATGGGGGAGAACATGGGAACGCCACTTGGGCCGCCCAGAAGGGCGGGCTGGTGAGGACCAACCCCCGCGGGCCGGGCAATCCGACCACAACCCAGTCCGGAACCTACCGCCTGGGAGCTCGCGACGGCCGCGAGGGAGATGGCCCCGCCCCTTACCACTGCCCTCGCCTCCATCCGGTCCCGACCCGTCTCGGTCCGTCCAACGGCGCACCACAACCGGCCCACTGTGTCGAGAACGACCCGTGGCGGTTTCGGTCGGGGCTGGGCATACCCCGGCCACGGCGGGCAGCTCTGGCGGGCGGGGGTGGCAACGAGTGCCCGTGTCCACGGATCCAGTCGAATCAGTCGACGAACCGGCCTCCCCCGGCGCCTCGAACTGTTCCGGGGGGCAAGAGAGGGCGGATCGGCTAGCGGACGACCACGAAGGTCTTGACAATCCCGCAGGATGCCCTACAACCGACGAACAACCCGCAACCCGCTCCCGGAGGTGCCCCGTGCAGGCGATCGACCCCGTGGCCCCCGCCTCCCCCGAGGCGCTCGGCCAGCGCCTGTTCGGCGCCACCGTCGCCGCCCTGGACCTCTTCGCCGTCCACCTCGGCGACCGCCTCGGCTACTACCGGGCGCTCGCCGAGGGCGGTCCCGCCACCGCCACCGAGCTGGCGGAGCGGACCGGCACGGCCGAGCGCTACGCCCGCGAGTGGCTCGAGCAGCAGGCCGTCACCGGCATCCTGGGGTGCGACAACCCGGAGGCCGCGGCGGGCGACCGTCGCTTCCGCTTGCCGGCCGGCTACGAGGCGGTCCTCGTCGACCCCGACAGCCCGACCGCGGCGGCACCGATGGCCCAGATCGTCGCCGGCTGCGTCAAGCCGCTCCCCCAGATCCTGGCGGCGTTTCGGAGCGGCGGCGGCGTCCCCTACGAGGAGTACGGGGACGACCTCGCCGAGGGCCAGGCCGGCACCACCCGGCCCCAGTTCCGCCACCAGCTCGGCCAGGAGTGGCTGCCGGCGATGACCGACGTCCACGCCCGCCTCCTGGCCGAGCCGCTGGCGCGGGTGGCCGACATCGGGATGGGGCTGGGCTGGTCGAGCATCGCCATCGCGACCGCCTACCCCAAGGTCCGCGTCGACGGCTTCGACCTCGACGAGGCGTCGGTCGCGGCGGCGCGGGCCAACGCCACCGCCGCCGGTGTCGCCGACCGGGTCGCCTTCCAGGTTCGCGACGCCGGCGACCCCGACCTCGCCGGCCGCTACGACCTCGCGCTCGCCATCGAGTGCATCCACGACATGCCGAACCCCGTCGCCGTCCTCGGCGCGATGCGGCGACTTGTCGGCGCCGGGGGAACGGTCCTGATCGTCGACGAGAAGGTGGCCGACCGCTTCGTCGCGCCGGGCGACGACGTCGAGCGCTACATGTACGGCTTCAGCGTCCTCCACTGCCTCCCGGTCGGGATGACCGAGCAGCCGTCGGCGGCGACCGGCACCGTGATCCGGGAGTCGACGATGCGCCGCTACGCCGCCGAGGCCGGGTTCGCCGCGGTCGAGACCCTGCCGATCGCGCACGACTTCTTCCGGTTCTACCGGATGACCGGGTGAGGCGGAGGCCGGTGTGGGATACGTTGAGGACCGTCGGCGTCGCAGGCTCGCTCGGTGTTCATGCACCGGACTGAAGTCCTGACGAACGTTCAAGATCCCCGAGCTGACCGGACCCATGAGCACCGGCAACCACGCCCTCGTAAACAAGACCCATACATTAAGAGAGAACGTGCCTTCCGACCGGAGTCCGGATGCTCGTTCTGCTTCGACGTACGCTCGCGCAAAACCAAACCAACCTCACCGTGGGCTACGGGGCAAGCGGAACCCCGGGCCATACACCGCCCCAGCGGAGCGGCCAGTGGGAACGCGGGCAATACAGCTCAATAGTTAGTTTCATGCATGGGAAGGTCAATGGTCTTTCACCCTTTGTCGCCGGCGGCAAGACCCGGGCGAGTGAGGTCGGGGAGTGGCGACGCGTTCGTCCAGGCTTTGCGGACGCCGCTCTCGGCACCCGGACTGGAACGCTACCGTACCAACGATGGCCCGAACCTTCACATGCTCGCCAACTACTTCTGGAACATGGACTTGGCGGAGACACTCTTTCCGAGTCTCCCCGCGGTCGAGGTAGGGCTTCACAACACGATCCACGCTACGCTCTCGAACCGCTACGGCACGCAACAATGGTGGCATCAGCCCTATGTATTGGGACCGAAACAGCACGATGCCATCGTTGGTATCGACGTCGCCAACCAGAATGAGTACAGCCCCCCGAGTACCCTCGCTCGTCTGGTTGCATCACGAAACGGTGGCGTTTGGACAACTATTCTTAGCCACCCGAATGAGCCAAAGCTCTGGCGTTACAAGCGGTTCATCCTTGTCGATCGAGCGTTCCTCTTCCGAGCGGGTACGACCCTTCACGACATCCACCAGAGATTCAACGACGTTCGAATTCTCCGCAATCGAGTGATGCACCATGAACCCATCTTTGATCGACCAAGTCTTGTCCAGGAACACGCTCACCTTCAGGGTGCCTTGAATTGGATCAGTCCAGAACTGCACCAGGGAATCCACATCGTCGACGATTTCCTGGTCGTCCATCAACACGATTGGGCAGACGCAGCAACAAGCTGCACGGAATGCTCGGGGAACCGTAGACAAAGCGCACCTCCAACCGGTCCAGCTCGACCAGCCGGACCTCCGTTCATTCCCGTGTCCCCCGTCCCCGATCGCTGGCCTGGTTGACGACCACTTGGGCGTTCGCGATCATCGGGAGGTACCGACCCCGTGAGGGCCGCCATGGGCGCCGACGACGCCGACCCGATCCCCCTCCCACGCCTGCCGGCTCCGCCTACCCCGCTGGTCGGGCGATCAGACGAAATCGCGGCCGTCGCCACCCTGCTGCGCGACCAAGGCGTTCGGCTGGTTAGCCTGACCGGCCCCGGCGGCGTTGGCAAGACGCGCCTGGCGCTCGCCGTCGCTGCGGGGTTCGGCCCCGACTTCGCCGACGGCTCCGCCTTCGTCGACCTGTCCCCGGTCCGCGACCCGGCGCTCGTCCCGGCCGCCCTCGCCGCCGCCCTCGGCGTCCGCGAGGCCGGGGACGCCACCCTCGCCGACCGCCTCGGCACGCTCCTCGTGGACCGGCGGCTGCTCTTGGTCCTCGACAACTTCGAGCAGGTCCTGGACGCCGCGCCGCTCGTCGCCCGGCTGCTGGCCGCCTGTCCTGGCCTTCGTGTGCTCGCCACCAGCCGCGAGCCGCTGCGGCTGTCCGCCGAGCAGGTGTTCCCGGTCGCCCCGCTGCCGGTCCCCGAACCAGGCAACCTGGACACCCCCGGCAACCTGGCGGCCAACCCGGCGGTCGAGCTGTTCGCCCGCCGGGCGCGGGCCGCCGACCCGTCGTTCGCCCTCTCCGATGGCAACGCCGGCTCCGTGGCGGCGATCGTCCGGCGTCTGGACGGCCTCCCCCTGGCCATCGAGCTCGCCGCGGCCCGGGCCCGCGTCCTCCCGCCCCACGCGCTGCTGCCCCGCCTCGACGCCTCGCTGCGCGTGCTGACCTGCGGTGCGCGCGACCTTCCTGCCCGCCAGCGCACCATCCGCGACGCAATCGCCTGGAGCCACGACCTCCTGCCCGAGGCGGAGCGGGCGGTCTTCCGGCGGTTGGCAACCTTCGTGGGCGGGTTCGACCTAGAGGCGGCCGAGGCGGTCGTCCCGACGGGGGGCGGCCCCGGGATCGACCCGCTCGACGCGGTGACCTCGCTCGCGGACAAGGGGCTCCTACACCACGTGGGAGGCGCCGAGGAGGACCCGCGGTTCTTCATGCTGGAGACAGTCCGGGAGTTCGCGTTCGAGCAGCTGGCGACGGCAGGCGAGGCGGAGGCCGCGCGCAACCACCACGCGGCCCACTTCGTGGCCCTCGCCGCCCGCGCCGAGCCCCGGTTGACCGGCCCGGACCAGGTCGCCTGGCTGGACCGGCTCGATGCCGAGGTGCCCAATCTGCGCGCCGCGCTCGACCACCTCGGCGCATCCGGCAGGATCGACGAGGGGTTGCGGCTGGCGACGGCCCTCAAGTGGTTCTGGCACCGTCGCGGCCGCTTCGCCGAGGGCTTCGGGCGCCTCGCGGCCCTCCTCGATGACCCGGCGGGCAGCGGCGATCCGGAGATCCGGGCGGCGGCGCTTGCCGCCGCCGGGCAGCTCGCGCGGTGGCGGCAGGACCGGGGTCGGGCGGCGGCGCTGTACGCCGAGGCGCTGGATCTGTTTCGGGCGGCGGGTGACCGGTGGGGCGAGGCGCTGGCCCTGAGCGGGCTGTCCGACGTGGTCCTCGACGGCGGCGAGGCGACCCGGGCGGAGGCGCTGGCCGAGGAAGCCCGCGCCGCCGCCCGGGCGACCGGGGACGGCTGGCTAGAGGCGCTGGCGGCCAACCAGTCGGGCAACGTCGCCGGCGCCGGCCTCGACTTCCCGCTGGCCGCCGCCCGCTGGGATGAGGCGCTGGCGCTGGCCCGCGCGACCAACGACGCGACCCTCGTCTGCCAGCTGCTGGGCAACGTCGCCTGGACGGCCCTCAACCTGGGCGACCGGGGCCGGGCACGCGCCTGCTACGCCGAGCAGTTGGCGCTGGCGCGGCGGCTGCGCGACCCGTGGTGGCTGGCCTGGGGCGTCAAAGGGTGCGCCCGCCTCGCCGCGATCGACGGCGACCGGCTTGCGGCCGCCCGCCTCTACGCCGCCGCGGCCGGCAGCCGGTTGGCCGTCGGCGTCCCGCTACGGCCCTCGGTGTCCGCCGTGCACGACCGCGAGGTTGCCGCCCTGCGCTCGGCGCTCGGTGCGGCCGCGTTCGAAGCGGCTTGGGACGCCGGGACGAAGGCGCCGTGGGAGGAGGTCGTCACCGAGGCCTCCTCCCTGTTGGAGGGAAACGGGGAGCGGGCGGGGTGGGCCGGGAAGGAGAACCGCCGCGACCTGACGGCGCGGGAGCGGGAGGTGCTTGCCCTGCTGGCGGCGGGCCGCACGGACCGGGAGATCGCGGATGCCCTGTTCCTGTCCCGCCGCACCGTGACCACCCACACCTCCAACCTCTTCGCCAAGCTCGGCGTCGCCAACCGGACCGAGGCGGCGGCCCTGGCCGCCCGCGAGGGGCTCGCCTGAGGGGGCGTCGGCCGTACGTAGTCGGCCGGCCCCAGGATCGCCTGCGAACTACGTACGGCGGTTACGTACCTTGGACGATCCAGGGACGCCCCGCCGCGGGCATCCTGTGGACATCCCCCGGAAGCACCGGGAGGGACGAAAGCCGGGGAAGCCGGCCGGAACCGCGGGAGGCCCGGGATGTTCCAGGACGCCGACACCCTCTTCGCCGCCGCCGCCGCCGAGCGGCGCCTCGCCGGGCAGCGTGCGGACCGGTTCGGCCCGCTCCTCGCCACCGCGACCGCCAGCTCCGACGAAACGGACGAGCGGCCACGCGCGGTCGACCCCGCGTGTTGGCTGACCAGGCGTCCCCGGTTCGGGCTCGGGTGGTCCTGGTTCGGGGTCGCCCGCCCCCGCCCGCTCGCGGGCCGCTAGGGCGGCGTCCGCGGCGACCGTGCGCGGCTCCCGGCCGCGTCGAGGGCAGTCCCCAAGAGGGAGGAAGACCGTCGTGAACACCCCCATCCCCGTCGTCTCCCGCCGCGCCGCAGTCGTCCGGCTCGGCGCCGCCGGCCTCGGCCTCGCGATCGCGGTCAGGCGCCCGGCCGCCGCGGCCCAGGACGCCTCGCCCGCCGTGCCTCCGGCCGGGATCCCGCCGATCCTCGCCGAGTGGGCGGCCGCCTGGACGGCGCGCGACGCTGGCCGGCTCGTCGCCCTCTACGCCCCCGACGCCGTCTACGAGGAGGTCCCGACCGGGACCGTCGCCCGTGGCCACGGGGAGATCCGGGCCTTCTTCGACGCCACCCACGCCTCGTTCGCCGACATCGCGGCCACGCCGCGGTCCGGGTTTCGGGCCGAGGGGTGGGCGGTGCTCGAGGGCGACTTCTCGGGCCGGAGCGGGGAGGCGGCCTTCTCGGTCCCGTTCGCCGCCATCTTCGAGCTCGACGGCGGGCTGGTCCGGCGCAGCGCCGACTACTTCGACCTCTACGCCGTCCTCGACCAGATCGGCGCCCTCGGCGCCCCGGCGGCAGCGGCCACCCCGACGGCGTGAGCGGGGAGCGATCCGGCGGGGGACGGCCGGTCCGGTGCCCCCGGCCGGAGCGGTCCCCGGCGCCACGCCGCCCGGCTGCTGCCGTTGCGCCCGCGCCGGGGGGCG
>CADCWF010000343.1 GCA_902806345.1 uncultured Thermomicrobiales bacterium | reverse complement strand
CCCCCGGTCGAGCTGGTTGAGCTGCCGCTCCCGGAGAAAGGGTTCATCACGGAGATCGAGGATGTCCGCGGGGCACTCAGCGACGACCTCGCCTGCCTCGTGGTTCAGTATCCGAACTTCTTCGGGGCCATCGAAGACCTCCGTGGATTGGCGGACGCGGCGCACGAGGCTGGCGGCTTGCTGGTGGCAGCAACCTATCCCGTCCCGCTGGGATTGCTGCGTTCTCCCGGGGCGCTGGGGGCCGATGTCGTTGCGGCCGAAGGGCAGGCGCTGGGGATCGCCCAGTCCTACGGCGGTCCCTACGTGGGTCTGCTAGGTACCCGCCAGCGATACGTTCGTCAACTGCCGGGACGACTCGCCGGAATGACCGCCGATGCCACCGGCAAGCGCGGTTTCGTGCTGACGCTGCAAACCCGCGAGCAGCACATCCGGCGCGAAAAGGCGACCAGCAACATCTGCACCAACCAGGGCTTAATGGCGACGGCGGCGACGGTCTACATGGCCACGCTTGGACCAGCGGGATTCCGCGAGGTCGCCCTCCGCAGTTACCAGAACGCCCACTACCTGGCCGACTGCATCGCGCGGCTACCCGGCTATGAGCTGCCGTTGGCCGCTCCGTTCTTCCACGAGTTCGTCGTGCGTTCTCCGCTGCCGGCTTCCGAGGTGAACGGGCACCTGCGGGAGGCGGGGATCATTGGCGGCTTGGAGTTGGGTCGCTTCGATGCCAAGCTGGACCGTGATCTCCTCGTCTGCGCAACGGAAGTCCACGACCGGAGCGCGCTCGACCGGTTCGTGGCGGCGCTGCCCACTATCTAATCACAGGTTCGAGGAGAGTCTCGGGACCTGATCACCGGTTGCACAATCGGGCTTTGCTATACTTCCCAAACTCACGTGCCCGGATCGCTTTCGGAGCACCTTCAGGGCAGACCCGGCCTCGTTTGCATGGCCGGCCGGTCCACTTGACGCAGCCCTGTGGCCTAACCGCGTCGTCGTCCATCGGAGCTATCGTGCCGAAACCGATCGTTGCCGTCGTTGGCCGACCGAACGTTGGCAAGTCGACGCTCTTCAACCGCCTCGTCGGCGAGCGCCGGGCGATCGTCCAGGACATCCCCGGGACGACCCGCGACCGTGTCTATGGGACGACCGATTGGGGCGGCGTCGAGTTCACCCTGATCGATACGGGCGGGCTTCAGGACGATCGCGAGATCGACGCCGAGTCACTAACCGAGATCGCCCGGAATACGAAGAACCAGGCGAAAGCAGCGATCGACGAGGCCGATGTCATCGTATTCCTCGTCGACGCCCGCTCCGGTCCGACCTCGGGTGATCACGAGGTGGCCGACTTGCTGCGGCGGGCCGACAAGCCGACGATCCTCGTGGCCAACAAGGCCGAGAGCGCGGTCCGGCGGGATGGTGTCTTCGAGTTCTACGAACTAGGCCTTGGTGATCCTATGGCGATCTCGGCCTACCACGGCACCGGAACCGGCGACTTGCTCGACAAGGTGGTCGAGAGTCTGCCCGAAGCCGAACAAGTGGAGGAAACCGATGGTCCGGCGATCGCGATCGTGGGGCGCCCGAACGTCGGCAAGAGCCGCCTGCTCAACGCGCTGCTCGGGCAAGAGCGATCGATCGTCAGCGACGTTCCTGGTACCACCCGGGACAGCATCGACACGGAGCTCACCTGGGCTGGTCAGCCGCTGACCTTGATCGACACCGCCGGCATCCGGCGCCGGGGGAGGATCGAGCAAGGTGTCGAGCAGTTCAGCGTGATCCGCTCGATGCGGGCGATCGACCGGAGCGACGTGGTCCTCCTCGTCGTCGACGCGACGGAAGAGTTCACCGCGCAGGATCTCCATATCGCTGGCTACATCGAGGAGCAGAAGAAGGGGATCGTCGTCGTCATCAACAAGTGGGACCTGATCGAGAAAGACGCGAAGACGATGGACGAGTACAAGGCGCGGGCGCGAGAGCAACTCGATTTCGTGCCGTATGCCCCGTTGGTCTTCGTCTCTGCCAAGTTTGGCCAACGGGTCCACCAGGTACTCGATACTGCATTGATGGTCGTTGCCGAGCGGCAGAAGCGGGTTCCGACAGCGGCCCTGAACACGCTCTTGCGGGAGTCCGTGGCTGCGCACCCGCCGCCAAGCAAGCCCGGCAAGTGGCTGAAGTTCTATTACGCGACCCAGGCCGACGTGGCGCCGCCGACGTTCATCTTCTTTTGCAACGATCCAGTCCAACTCCACTTTTCTTACAAACGCTACCTCGAGAACCAGCTGCGGGGGCAGTTCGGGTACACCGGGTCGCCGATCCGGCTTAGCTTCCGCGGACGCGAGGACGGACGATGACATGCCGGGCTGGGCGCTAGGTCCGCTGCTTCTTGCCGTGGCCTATGCGGCCGGGGCTCTTCCCTGGGGCTACGTCCTGGGCCGGTGGTTCGGCAATATCGACTTGCGCGAGCACGGCAGCGGCGGTACCGGCGCGACCAACGCCCTGCGGACTCTGGGCTGGCGCGTCTCGCTGGCCGTGTTCGCGCTCGATGTGCTGAAAGGCCTCCTGCCCGTCGTCGTCGCCCGGCTCGTCGGGCTGAATGGTTGGTGGACCGCGGCGATCGCCGTCACCGCGGTCGTCGGCCACTGTTGGTCCCCGATGATCGGGTTTCGGGGCGGCAAGGGGATGGCGACCGGGGCCGGAGCAGCGGCGGCAATGTATCCGCCCGTGCTCCTGATCTTGCCGGTGATCTTCGGCATCGTCTGGCTCACCAGGTACGTCTCGCTTGGATCGCTGCTCGGGAGTCTGCTGGTCAGCTTCGCCCTCGTCGGCCTGGGGGTCGCCGGTCTTGTCCAGTGGAGCGTGGCCCTTGGGGTGCTGGCGATGACTGGCATCATCGTCTTCCAGCACCAGGGCAATATCCGGCGGCTGCTCTCGGGCACCGAGCGGCGGATCGGAAGCCCGACGATCTAGCGCCCGACGGCGCTCGGAACTTCTGCCCTGGATCTGGAGTACCCTGCTGGGTGGCGCTGCCACCAGTCCCAGGCGCTGCTGACCATCTCGGGCAGGTTCGAATGCGTCGGAGTCCAACCGAGCACGTCGGACGCCTTGGTCGAGTCTGCGACAAGACTCGGCGGGTCGCCCTCGCGTCTGGCTTCGAGCCGGACCGGCAACTCGCGCTCCGTCACTTGCTCGACGGCGTCGACGATCTGCCGGACCGAAACCCCGTCTCGGGTGCCGAGGTTGATGGCCCCGAGCGTTTCGTCCAGACGGTCCAGGGCGCGCAGGTGGGCGTCGACAAGGTCGAGGACATGCACGTAGTCGCGGATCGCGGTGCCGTCCGGGGTTGGATAATCGGTGCCGTAAATGCCGAAGGCATCGCGTAACCCCATTGCCACCTGGATCGCCACGGGGATGACGTGGGTCTCCGGATCGTGGTCCTCGCCGAGGTATTCGGTGGCCCCCGCCACGTTGAAGTAGCGGAGGGCCGCGTAGCGGAGACCGTAAGCGAGAGAGAACGCTTCCAGGATCTGCTCGACCATCCGCTTCGACTGGCCGTACGGGTTGATCGGCTGCGTCGGGTCGTCCTCCCGCACGGGCATGCTCTGCGGAACGCCGTAGACCGCCGCCGTGGACGAGAAGACGATCCGTTCGACCCCGGCCTCGAGCATCGCCATGAGCAGGTTGAGCGAGCCCGAGGTGTTGATCGAGAAGTACAACGATGGCTCTCGCACCGATTCCGGGACCAGGGTAGCCGCGGCGAAGTGGAGGACCGCGTCGGGATTGACGTCGCGGACGACGGCCTCGACCCGGGCTGCGTCGCGGAGGTCGGCGGCATAAAACTCCGCACCCTTGGCAATTGCCGAGCGGTGGCCCCGCCAGAGACTGTCGAGGACCGCGACCTCGTCACCCCGCGCGACGAGGCGATCGACCGCGACGCTGCCAATATAGCCCGCGCCGCCCGTCACCAGGATCCGCATCCGCCTGTCGCCTCCCGCTGCTTCAAACCCGACGGTCGGGCGTAAACCTCATGGTACACTCGAGTCACTCGCGGCGGCCTCCTCTCAACCCATTCGCCGCTTGCCGGCTGCCCTCGACAGGAGGCTCGGATGGTCAGTGTCTCGGTTACGCCGGCCGTTGATGCCCCGGTGTTCGATGCGATCGGACGGGAACAACGACGGCAGCGGGATGGCATCGAACTGATCGCCTCCGAGAACTTCGTCAGCTCGGCCGTGCTTGAGGCGGTCGGCAGCGTCCTCACCAACAAGTACGCCGAGGGCTATCCCGGCAAGCGGTACTACGGCGGCTGCGAGTTCGTCGACGAGGTCGAGCTGCTGGCGATCGAGCGGGCGAAGCAGCTCTTCGGCGCCGAGCACGCCAACGTGCAGCCGCACTCCGGCGCCAACGCCAACCTGGGAGTCCTGTTGACGCTTCTTGAGCCGGGAGACCGAATCCTTGGCCTGAGCCTTGCCGAAGGCGGACACCTGACCCACGGCCACAACGTCAATTTCTCGGGGCGGCTGTTCGAGCCGCACTTCTACGGGGTCGATCCGAAGTCCGGGTTGATTGACCTGGACGAGGTACGGGATCGGGCGCGAGAGGTCCGACCGAAAGCGATCATTGCCGGCGCCAGTGCCTATAGCCGCTTGATCGACTTCGCCCAGTTCCGCGAGGTCGCCGAGGACGTGGGCGCCTACCTCGTGGCCGACATCGCCCATCCGGCCGGGCTCGTCGCTGCCGGCCTGCACCCGAGTCCGATCGGCCACGCCCACGTGACCACGACGACGACTCACAAGACGCTGCGCGGCCCACGCGGCGGGATGATTCTCTGTGGCAGCGACATGGCCAAGGCGATCGACCGTGGGATCTTCCCCGGACTTCAGGGGGGGCCGCTTATGCACGTCATCGCCGGCAAGGCGGTCGCCTTTGGGGAGGCGCTCGGGCCGGCATTCCGCGACTACGCCCAGTCCGTGGTCGACAACGCTCGGGCGATGGCAGACGAGCTGGTCCGGACAGGGGTGCCGGTGGTTTCTGGAGGCACCGACACCCACCTGATGCTGGTGGATGTCGGCGCGATCGGGCTGAGCGGGCAGCAAGCTGAGCAACTGCTCGACGGGGTCGGCATCACCTGCAACAAGAACACGATCCCCGGTGACACGCGGCCCGCGTCGAAGGCCAGCGGGATCCGCCTCGGGTCGCCGGCGATCACAACGCGAGGGTTCGGGGTCGAGGAATCACGGCAGGCGGCGCGGATGGTCGTTGAGGTGCTCCAGGCACCCGAAGACGACGCGCTCCGGACCCGAATAGCCGACGAGGTTTGTCACTTGACGTCCCGGTTTCCCTTGCCGAACCTCGTCTAGACGGCACCCGTTGATTCATCGGCTGCGGCAACCTATTGGAGGAGCAGCTCGAACCGGAGTTCTTCCCGTTCCGCCTCTGAAAGACGACGGCCGAAGACCTGGAGGAGGCCAACCACCAGCGATCGGGTAGCGTTGCTGAGGAGTGCGCCCGCGACCGCACCAGCAATCCCGCCGACCGCGGTACCGAGGAGGAACGCGCCGACTCCGGAGCGTGGACCGGCGACCCTTTCGTCGTCGGAACTCGCACGGCGAACCTCGAGCTCTTCCGGTCGACGCGGCTTCCGCCCCACCTTGTCGTTCCCTCCGCTCGCGCTGCTACTGGATCGCAAGCAGTGTTTGGGCATCGGCCCACAGATCCTCGAGCCGGTAGAAGGAGCGTTGCTCGGCGGCGAAGATGTGGACGATGACGTCGCCGAAATCCAGGAGCACCCAGCCGGACAGGGCCGAACCTTCTGTTCGATGCGGCCGAATCCCACGGATTGCCAGGTCGTCCGTGATCCCGCGATGGATGGCCCGCAACTGCCGCTCGTTCTCGCCCGAGCAGATGACGAAGTAGTCGGCGAATGCCGACGCTTCGTGGATATCGAGGACGAGGGTGTTGCTGGCGGGCGTATCGCTGATCGTGTCGGCGATGGCGAGGGCAAGCTCCCGTCCGAGCTGCCGGTCGAGACTGCCGTCGACCGAGTGGTCCGCCTGCGCGCTGGTCTCTATGGGGATGCTCCTGAAGCACTCGCTGATCGCCAAGCGGCTTCCAGTCCCTGGATGCGTCGGCGGGGATCCCGCTACCGGGTGGGCCCGGCAGGGATCGAACCTGCGACCCTGGGGTTATGAGCCCCGTGCTCTGCCACTGAGCTACAGGCCCCGAGTGGGGACTATTCTACGCATGGTCGCCGGTTCGCGCACGGCTCGTTTCGCGAGGTCAAGCCGGCAACCGACGTGAACTGAGAACTGGCGAGCAATAAGTCCTGACCCGGTGGGGGTGGAGCGGGGGACGGGACTCGAACCCGCGACAGCCTGCTTGGAAGGCAGGAACTCTACCAACTGAGTTACCCCCGCGCGGTTGTTCAGTCTACTCCTCGAAAGGCCCCCCTTCAACAGCCCCCAGGCCGTGGGCTCCGGCGACGTCGGGAGGGTGCCGTGAGCCGCTCGCGATCGATCGCGAGCGGCTCATCTCCGAGCCCGAGCGAGCGCAGCAGGATGGGTCGAAGCGCCCCCGAGTCACGGAGCGCCTTGACCAGGCGGTGCCCCCCGTTGCCGTGCTCGCGCACGGAGGCACCCGAGACGACGGCGAGGCGACGAGCATGGGCGAGATCGAGATGGTCGTGACCGCTGACGTGAATCTCGATCGAGCTCGGCGGCGTCGCCTCAAGATGCGGTAGCACGTCGTAGTGGGGATGCTCTGCCCCGAGCGCCGCATGCAGCGACGCGATCTGGTCCGGCCAGCGGTCGTCACCCGCCTCTCGCCGGTCGGCCCCGCCAAGGAACGACTGGGGAGAGAATGCGACGACCGCGTCTGCCCTTAGCCAGGCACCGAAAAGGAGCGCGGCAAAGCCCCCAGCCGATGCCCCGGCAAGTACCACACGGGTGGCTCCACTATCCGCGATAGCTTGGTCGAGGGCATCGCGCACGGTCAAAGCTTCGTTGCCGATGCCGGGGAGTCCCCGCAGGTACCAGGAGCGGACGGGGTCCCGGAGGAAGAGGCGCTTGACCGGATACCCGTCGCTGATCCGAAAGAACTCATAGACCGGCATGCTCACGCCACCGGCGATGCCGCCGAACACGACCAGCAGGGTCTCGCTCTCGGACGAGAAGTCGGCGACGACGTGGCGGCGAGGGTCGGTGACCTCGGCGGCGAACCGACCTCCGTCGGGTTGGCTCATCGAGGGAGACTCCCGCCGGGAGGGGACGACTGGGTGAATCGTCTTCAAAGCATGACGGATACCGTGGTCGGGGTGAGAGGACTCGAACCTCCGACCTCAGCGTCCCAAACGCCGCGCGCTACCGGCTGCGCCACACCCCGATCTCGGAGGCGAGTATAGGAACCGGGGCGAATGCGTGTCAATTTCGCTCGTTCGTCTTGGAAAGCCCAAACCGGACGGCGGAGACCCGGCTACATTTCCTCAACCCCTGCGGAGATCATTCGAGAGCACGTGGTAGACGACGGTTCCCTGCTCTTCGAACGCGACCTCGATCGTCTCACCAACCATCTCCTCGAACGCGGCGATGCCTGCCGGTCTCGGATCAGCGATGCAATCGTTGCCGTCGATCCGGATGTTCGAGCGCTCGATGTCACCGACGACCACGTAGGCGATGTTGTAGCGCCGCAGAATGCGTTCCTTTTCCGCCGGATTGGGAGACCGGTAGAGGCGTTCTACGTCCGCCACCCTCGATGGCAGTTCGGTAGCGAGCCGCTGCTGAGTCTGGTGTCGCTCCCAGCCGATCACGGTAGGGAGTCCTGTTGCGTTCGAAATGCGCGAGCCATTGCAGCGGTACGGCCCGATGCTTGCCTCGGCGATGACTGGGGAGCCGGGCACCTCGCGATTGAACCAGTCGATCGCCGCCCGATCGCCCGCGAACTGGATTCTGCCGAGCGCTCCTCCCGCCGCGGGCACCGACCCGTATTCCATCCAGGCGAGCGCATCAAGGGTGCCCAGTGATGGGGCTTCGGCAATGCGTTGGGCCAGTCGCGGACCGACGGCGAATACGGGATAGAGGAGGGATGCCGCCCCAACGAGGAGCGCAACCGCGAGTCCGAACCGCGCCCAGCTGCGCCGCAAAGTCGCAGGGATCAAGGCCCGTTTGTTCTCGGGTAGGGGGGAAGGTCCTAGACTCGAGTCACTGGAAATGCGAGAGGCTACGGGGGCTCTGGTGAATGAGGCGGCTGACGACGTCGAGGCCCGACGACGGCTTCGACGAGTGGCCGCGACCGTCGCCATTGCCGCGACCCCGGTGCCAGCCGCGATGGCGAGCAAGATCCAGACCTGGTTGTAGAACTTGAACACGGTGTTCATCCGGTAGGCGCTGGTCCCGATCAAGTCGTCGGCGACGACCACCAGCTCGGCCCCGGCGATGACTCCTGTCGCCGCCGCCACGAGGAGACACCAGAACCGGACCGGAATCGACGGCGCGTTGAGCCAGCCGGAACCGGCGGCCGCGAGACCGGCGACGGCCAGACCGAGGACGGCCCGGTCGGAAGCGAATGCGGCGAGGGCGACCAGAGCGCCGACGAAGACGGGAACGCGGTCGAGCCGATCGGACGAGTTCGGGACCTGCCAACCGGCCGCGAGGACAAACGCTGCCGCCACGGCCGCGGCCGTCGCGCCCGGTATCAACGGCTCGGTGTCAAACACAACCAAGGCAAGCGATGACAGGAACGTCGCCAACCCCACGAACAACAGAAGCACGCTTGGCCGGATCCAACCGAACCACCACCGCTCCGATCGAGGGAGCAGCAGCGTCACCAGCGCCGAGGCGGCTATGGCGACGAGTCCTCCGGCGTGGAAGCCCCATTCCGAAAGGCTCGTCGGAGCCTGGACCGGGGCAAGCGACCCGAAGAGTGCGACGAACTGGGAGTGGAACGGAAGGAAGAGCGCGTAGGCGGCGATCGCCATCGCAAGAGCACCGACCGCGAAGACCACGAGTCTTCGCCACCAATGCAGCTCGGCTCGACTCGCCATCCAGAGCGCCGCAACCGCGAGCATCGCGTAGACCGGAACGTCCCAGGCATTCGTGGCGCCGAGCGTGCCGAGGACGAGAGCTAATCCAACCAGGCGGAGCAAGGTAGTGGGACGTCGGTCCAGGGAGGACCCGATCGGCTCGAGCACGAGCGCATAGGCCAGGGCAATGGCGAGCACCGTGATCGGGAGCGCGACAACGTGAGCGTGGAGGTCGGCATAGAGTCCGGTGAAGAACGGAAATTCCGTGATCGTCCCCTCGATCGCCCGGCTCCCCGCCCAAGTCCAATCGAGGAACGAGTCGAAGCGTGGCGGCACGGACGAGACGATCGCGAGGAAGAGCCGATGCGCGGTCGTCAGGTTCCCGACCAAGACCGCGAGGAGGACTGCCACCGTTCCGGCAAGCATTGCTCCGCGCCGGCTCAGCCCACGCCCGATCGTTGCCGCGAGCGAGAAGACGCCGCTGGCGAGGAGGGCCATCATGGTTGGTTGGGCGAGGTTGAAGCCCAACTCCGAGGGGATCCCGGTGAGCTTCAGGAGAAACGCGACCAGGTAGGTCCCGTAGTAGTAGTAGTTCAGGTAGCCGTCGGCGAACCACGGGTCATAGGGCGGAAAGTGGGCGCTTCGGAGAGTCGCGTTCAGGTGGGCGAATTCCATCGGTTTCTCGCCGCCCCAGATCGGGTGCCAGCCGTCGGGGTTGAGGAATCTGAAGAGCAGAAATATGCCAAACACACCCCAGAACGTTGTTTCGGCACCGACGACCACGGGCCAGCGCATATGCCGCCTTGGCGACCTCGGAGCCGTTCGTCGCAACGCCAACAATCCGATGACGGCCACCACCCCGAGGGCCATCGCGCACCAGACGGCGCGAAACGCCACCAACTCAAGGCTCGACCCGATCCAGACGAGATACCCTGCGGCCAGCAGCGCGATTAGGCGGGCGAAACCCGAGCCCTCGTCGTCGAAGCCGCGCAGGAGGAGCCGCGCAAGCGGCAGTCCGGCGGCCTGGAGCGCGGCCAGGAGGACAATCCAGACGGCGACCGCCCCGAACGTCGCTCCAGTCAGCGGCGCACTCCACCGCGCGTCACCCACAACCGGCAACTCGCCTACGGGTCGATCGAATAGCAGGGATTGACCGACCGGCTGCCGAGAAGGTAGCCATGGGCGCGAAATCGCCCACCTCATCAGCCCGTCAGATTCGGCCCGGTCGGTCGGCTCGATCCGCCCACCAGCACGCTGCCGGGGTAGCTCTTGGAGCCAGCGCTCCGCAAGCGAGGAAGTTGTCCCAGGCGCGAATCCCGCGGCGGCTAGGCGCGGCATCTCGACGCCGGCGACAACAACCCCGGGTGCCGCTAGGGTGGCAAGAAGCAGCACGACGAACGGCAACCTGGTCGGCAGCAAGCACGGACGAGGGGGGAGCACGGTCCGTACGGCCCGTGCTCCGCGCTTTACCGCGCCCACGACCTTATCCCACTGCAAGTGCAGCTCTCGGATAGTGATCAGTTGGGACATCAATCGACCGCCGGTGTCGGGATGAGGGACGGGATCGGGAGCCTCCTGGAAGGAGGCTCGATGCCAGCCCGACTTCCAAGCCTAATATGCAAGGAACGGGTCGCTAGAAAAAATACCGGCGCCTCGCTCGTGTCCAGTCGATGTGCCGGGAATCGGGAGCCCGAGCATGCCATCATGGTGGCGATTCTAGGGGCGGGGGAGCCGTTGGGTCGACCAGGGAGGGAAGCCGGTGCGTGTCGTGTACTTCGGCACTCCGGACTTCGCCGTACCGGCGCTGGAATCTTTGGCCGCGGACGACCGGTTCGACGTGCGGCTGGTGGTGTCTCGGCCAGATCGGCCAGCGGGGCGAGGGCGGGTCGTCGGGTCGTCGCCGGTGGCGGTTGCGGCCCGCGGACTCGGGGTGCCGCTTTATCAACCGACCACGCTGAGGTCGGCCGAGGACCGGGCTCCTCTGGTCGCGACCGAGGCGGACGTGTTTGTCGTGGCCGCGTTCGGGCTCATCTTCGGTCGCGCCACTCTCGCCATCCCGCGGGTCGGCTGCGTCAACCTGCACGCGTCGCTCCTGCCTCGCTACCGAGGCGCAAGTCCGATTCTGGCCGCCATCCTCTCGGGCGAGACGATGACCGGGGTTACGATGATGGAGATGGACGCGGGACTGGACACCGGAGGGGTGATCGCCGAGATCGAGGAAGCCATCCTCGCGGACGACACCACCGACTCGCTCTCCCTTCGGTTGGCACAGAGCGCGGCAACGCTGGTTGGCGACGAGCTTCCACACTACATTGCTGGGCGTCGGGCAGCACGGCCGCAGCCGGCACGCGGAGCGAGCCTGACTCGCCTGATCAGCAAGGCGGACGGCTGGCTCCAGTGGACGCGTTCCGCGACCGACCTCGAGCGACAGGTGCGGGCGATGTGGTCGTGGCCGCGAGCCTGGACGACGCTCGGCGACGATCAGCTCCAGGTCCATCGGGCACGCGTCGTTCCGGAACCCGTCGGAGCTTCCAAGCCGGGAACGCTGGTGGACCAGGAACCATCCCCGGTGGTCGTGTGTGGAACGAACGCGCTCTCGTTGGAGGTTGTCCAGCTCGCCGGCCGGAAACCGAGCGAAGGATCGGCGTTCGTCCGCGGATTGAGGTTCGGTGGGGGGCTCGTGCTGGGTGAGCGAGGGGCACCCGAGGTAGCAACGCCGCTGGTCGTGTCCATCCCGGAGTGACCGACCCCAGAGACATCGGGGCAACTGCAATTTGCGGATAAGTCCGATTGCCCGCAAATTGCGGGTGCGGGCGGATCTCTCCGCATCGGGTTGGACGAAAGGACCTGCCGGGTCCTTTGTGGTCCGATAGGTCTGATTGCTACCCAAAGATCGTGGTAAAGAGTCTATTTGGATATGTTGCATGGCTTTCGACGCGGTTGCGCCGGTCAGCTCCGATGCGTCGTTTACAGCCGAGTCGCTCGCCCCTATGCTCCGATCCGCTACGGACCTGAGGCAGACGGAGGATGGGAATGAGGCCGTCCGACGGAGATGGGCTGTTCGACCTTGTGAAGACGCTGACGGAGCTGACGGGACCCGTAGGCCACGAGGATGCGGTTCAGGAGTGGCTCTCCAGACGCTGGGGAGCCTTTGCCGGTGAAGTCCGACACACCCGCGTCGGCAACCTGCTGGCTCGGATCGGGGGCAGCGGCCCGCGTCTCCTCCTCTTCGCCCACGCCGACGAGATCTGCCTCGTCGTCAAGAGCGTGACCGACGACGGCTTCCTGCACCTCTGGCACTACGGGCGCGATGCGACCGGCTATCCTCCGAAATGGTTCTCTCCGGTCTACCAACCGGCGCTGGTGGTAACTTCGACCGGCACCGTCGATGGTGTGTTCGCCAAGGCGAGCGGTCACGTGACCGGCGGCCGCCTGCGCGACAAAGAGAAGACCGAATGGAACGACTGGTTCGTCGACGTTGGAGCCCGGTCGCGGGACGAGGTCGAAAGCCTGGGCATCTTCGCGGGGGCCCGCGTTATCTGGAACCCAACCACACGCCGACTGGGTCGCAACATCGTCGGCAAGGCGATGGATGACCGCGCCGCGCTCGCGATCGTGACGGCCGCTGCCGAGCGTCTAACCGGGGAGGAATCGCTTGCCTACGAGCTTTGGGTCGGATCGACCGTCCAGGAAGAGAACGGGCTGATCGGGGCTTCCAGTCTCGCCGACGAGGTCGCGTTCGATCGGGCAATCGCCGTCGACGTCGGGTTGACCGGAGACCACCCCGGCCCCGACCCGAAGGACTTCCCGTCCAAACTCGGGGCTGGACCCACCGTCGTCTACCAGGACGCGAGCTGCCACTATTCCCGCCGGCTCTCGGACGAGCTCGTCGACGCTGCCCGGCGAGCGGCGGTGCCCGTCCAGCGGGCGGTCTTCCAGTTCTACGGGAGCGACGGTGCCGCCTTGCTCCGACGGGGCGTCGAAACGGCATTGCTCACCTACCCGACTCGCTACACCCACTCCCCGATCGAGACCGTCGACGAACGCGATCTGCTCGCGACCGTGGATTTGCTCTATACCTTCGCTCGTAGCCATTCAAAGGTTCTTGCATGAGAAATGGATCCTCTGCTCTCAACCTCGTTACCGATGACCTCATGCGATTTGCCAATCCTGCTGGATATGCGGTCGACCTCGAAGCACTCCATCAGTACCTCGATGAGATTGCGGATGCGGCCATGCTGATCGACGAGTGGCAGCCAGCGAATGAGCCGATAGTGTTCGAGTGCGACGACGAGGGCGCGTCTTGAGCGGAAGCCTATCCCTACCTGGACTGACGATCCGCGAAGCCGCGGCGGGGTTTCGAAACGGATTGCTCGACCCTGTCGAGATCACCGCGGCATGTCTCGACAGAATCTCCAATACAGACGCGGTGCTCCGCTCATGGGTGGCGGTGGACGATGCAGGTGCGATCGCCGAGGCAAGACGTGCTCGGGAGGAACTTCGTCACGGGATTGATCGCGGACTCCTCCAGGGCATCCCTGTCGCCATCAAGGACATCATCGACGTGGCAGGGTTCCCGACGCGGTGCGGCTCTCGCATCCTCGCCGATACGCCTCCCTCGGTGTACGACGCCCCGATCGTCTCCCGCGTCCGGGCCGCGGGCGCCGTCATTCTCGGCAAGACGGCAACCCAGGAGTTCGCCGCCGGCGTTCTCACACCGCCAGCGCGGAATCCCTGGGACACTTCCCGCTCTCCCGGCGGCAGTTCCGGCGGGTCCGCCGTCGCGGTGGCGACCGGGGCCAGTCTGATGGCGCTGGGGAGCGATACCGGTGGGAGTATCCGCATTCCCGCCGCGGCCGTCGGTGTGGCCGGGTTCAAGCCCACCTACGGTTGGTTCAGTGTCCACGGCGTCCACCCGCTGGCCCCGTCACTCGACACGCTCGGACTGCTCGGGCGTACGGTCGATGATGTCGCGGTCGCCTACGCGGTCCTGCGGGGGGTTCCGGTCCAATCCGGCCGACCCTCCAGTCTCTCCGGGGTCCGGCTTGGCGTGCCAAGGGGCCACTTCCGGGATCGGCTGCAGACCGGGGTGGAAGCGGTATTCGGCGACGCTCTCGAGAAGCTTCGCACTCTCGGTGCGATGTTGGTCGAGATCGACTGGGACGACGCGGCCGTGGCTCGCGCCTGCGCCTTCGTTCTGAACCGGGTCGAAACGGCGCGGAGCCTCTGGCCGCTGGTTTCGACCAGCCGCGACATGCTCGGGAAGTTCCACCCGGATCTGCAGGTCCGTGTGATTGGAGGACGGCTCGTTCCAGCGGTGCTGTACCTGGAGGCGCTGGCGGTGCGGGAGCGAATCCAGGACTCGATGTCGGCCTACCTTGTCGCCAATCGGCTGGATGCCATCATCACCCCGACGCTCCCTGCTACCGCCGTCCTTGCCGACGATCCCGTCATCAGGGACGGGGCGCGGGAGGAGCCGGTCGGAAGCGGCTTCACGCGGTTGACCATGCCATTCAACGCCACGGGCCAGCCGGTCCTCTCGGTTCCGTGCGGCTTCGCCGAAGACGGACTGCCGGTTGGCCTCCAGATCGCCGGTCGAGATGGGGACGAGCTCTCTCTCTTCTCGATTGGTTTGGCGTACGAGCAGAACGCCGGCTGGAGCGAGCATGTCTTGCCCGCGCTTCGATCGGAGGTCTGAACAAATGGACGACGCAGCGTTCGACGCGATCGCCGCCAGGGGTAGCCAGGCGCGAGGCAACCTCGTCGCCGCCCTCCGTGAATGCGGCGATCTCGCGGAAGCCGTCGAGGCGCTCGAGGGGCCGGAGTTGCTCGAGGTGCTCGTCTACCTCGACAGCCTCCGGTACGTCATGGCGGAGTCCGGCCAGTTGCTGCAAGGGGTCGTCCGCGGGTTCGACGAGGATCGCTAGCGCGCTTCGGTAACGCCGACCCGCCAACACTCCGCCCGCACCGGGCACCGGGAGCACCACGGACGAGCTCCGGTGCAGACCTGCTTCCCGAACGGCACCAGCAGGCGGTTGATCTCCACCCTGTACCGCTCCGGCAGCACCTCGCCGAGCGCCTCCAGCGTCCGCTCCGGCGTCGACGCGCGAACGTAACCCCACCGGTTGACGATCCGATGGACGTGGATATCGACGCCGATGAGGGGTAACCCGCAGGCGATTCCGAGCGCCAGATTGGCGCACTTCGGACCGACCCCTGGAAGGGCCATGACTACATTCCGGTCGCACGGCATCCCATCGCCGTAGCCGGTCATCGCGATCCTGGCGATCTCGCGGATCCGCCCGGCTTTCTGCTCGTGGAACGTCGACGGCCGGATCAACCGGTCGATCTCGGATTCGGCCAACGCGGCCAGCGTGGCCGCATCGGGCGCAGTCCCGAACAGACGGAGACAGATTGGAAGCGTCTCTTCTTCCCGCGTCCGGACGGAAACGATGCAGGCGATCAGTTGATGGAACAGGGACGAGAAGCCCCGATCGGCCAGCTCGAACATGACGGCCGGGGGAAACGGCTTCACCGCCGCGCGGACCGAGCCGAGAACGGCGTCGATCGGAAAGTCTGGCCGAGGCGTCTGGTCGGTCATGCCTTGGACTCCGGCGCCGGACCGAGCAGGTCGAGCCAGAGCAGCCGAGACGCCTCCCCGCGATGGGGGCGCCATGCCTCGGAGAGGCGAACGAGTCCATTCATGTCGAGGTCGTCGATGCGATAAACGCTTCGAGCGGCCCGCAGCAGGGCAACGTCCCCGCGGGGGAACGCGTCCGGGCGGCCGATGCCCCAGAGCATCGAAGACGCGACGGTCCACGGACCAATCCCCGGTACCTCGAGCAGCGCTGATTCGACATCCGAAAGGGTCGCGGCGTCCGGCACGTCGGGCAGGCTGAGGTCAGCGAAGAGTTTGCCGACCGCGCAAAGCGCTTGCGCCCGTTTCGAGGTCACCCCACTCTGCCGGATCATTGCGGGAGGCGCGTCGGCCAGATCCGTCGGCGACGGGAGCGGCCGGAAGGTCCGCCCGGCCAGTCGTACCCCTGGATGGAACAGCGACGCCAATCGGCCGGCGGTGACCCCCGCCGACGCAAGCGAGATTGATTGCCCGACGATGGAGGCCACCACGCCGTCGAAGAGCGTGCCGTAGCAGAAGGTCCGAGTCCCTGGGTAGCGCCGGCGAAGCCGGAGAATCTCGGGATCGGCAATGCCCTCCTCTACCCATGAGAACGGCCTGCAGATTCGAGCGAACCACTCCGTATCGCGGTCGATTGAAGCGTCCCCCCAGCAGAGCAACGCCTGGGCCACCCCCGTCCTCGCCAAGCACCGCCAGACCGTGCGATCCGCCTCCCGCCCCACCCACCAGAATCGGCCGTCGATCCAATCCTCGTTCGGCCAGCGACCGGCCGACCAAGCGACCGGGGCGAAGGTCTCCGTCATCGAGAACGGGAGCTCGTCACCGAGCGGAAGTGCACGACGTGTCGGATCGACACCGTTGTCGAGACCCGCATGCACCTCCCCAGCGCCGATGCCGACTCTCACGATGGATTCGGGCCGGCGGGGCCGGTTCGGACTGGTTCGACCATCAGGATCTCGTCGCTCCATCTCCCCGCCACGGGTGTCCTGGCCTGTTCCCCGATGACTTGTCGAAGTACTTTGATGAATATCCACAGACGAAAAGTCGGTCCAACCGCTTCCTGTTACCGTACCACTCCGGCGGATCTACGGTACCGCCCCGCTCACCGGGCTGGCCCACCAGGAGCGACGCCTCGAGCGACGGCTCTGCGGGCTCGCCCCCTGCGGGGTCCGCGAGGGGGCCCTCCTCTCTGTCACGGCCTACCGGCGTTCAGGACCCGGCATTCGACAGAACCAACCGGAGCATCAAACTGGTGGCATCGTAGAAAGAATGGTCTTCCGCTGGGTTGGAGTGTCGAGGCACCAGCGGAGGGTGTGGCTGAAGAGCATGGGGCAGATCGTTGTAGCGGCGGCGGATAAGCCGGCGACCGCCTTCGAAGTAGCCCTTGACGGTGTCGAGGGCGCCAACCTCGAGCGGCAGAGGTGGCTGCTCCTGCCCTCCCCGCCGTTCGGCCAGGATGTCCGGCAAGCGGTCACGGCGATCTCCGCTCGCCACGTTGGCCGCGTCTGCGATGGCTCGCCAACGGTTGACGGCTCGACTTAACCAAGACGGTGCCGAGGCGAAACTGGCCGCGGCACTCTGCCCGGCCCGATTCATCCTGGTCGGCAGGGTCTGGGGCACTCCGGTGGTGGCCACGACGGACGACGTGGTCGCGGCCGAAATCGTTTGGCTTGCGAGCGGTTCACCAATCCCGGATGCGGTAGTCGCGTGGCAGATATCCTCCGTTCATCGGGCGTCGGAAATGGGTCTCGGTGCCCGAGCTTCGTCATACCTGTAGGTCATTCTGGAGGGCGAGCAGACAACCGCAACCCATTCCTGGATCGGGGTCGCCCTCCGTCATCTCGGGCTTTCACACGACCAGAACGGGAAGGGACCGGGGAGGTACGGATGCCGGCCGTAGTGGCGAGTATCCTCGTCACCGGGCGTGGCGCAACGGCATCTGCGGTCGCCCGAGGAGCAGCCCCAAGGCGGCATCGGGGCGGCGGAAAGCCCCTATACTTGGCCTCATGAAGCACTCGCCCCGACCCGACTTCGGCGAACGACTACGCGCGCTTGCCCCGTCCCCTGGCGTCTATCTCATGAAGAACGAGCGCGGGGATGTCATCTACGTTGGCAAGGCGATCCGTCTCCGCGACCGGGTGCGCTCCTATTTCCAGTCGCCGCGGGGGCACGACCCCAAGACGCGGGAACTTGTGAGCCACGTAGCCGATTTCGAGGTGATCCGGACCGATTCGGCGACCGAGGCTTTGATCCTTGAGAACGAACTCATCAAGCGGTACCAGCCGAAGTACAACGTCATGCTCAAGGACAACAAGACCTATCCCTACCTTAAGATCACCAACGAGGAGTGGCCGAGGGTCGTCCTGACTCGACTGATTCTCGATGACGGCGGTGCCTACTTTGGTCCGTACACCTCGGCCGGGTCGGCCTACCGAACCCTCAACCTGCTCAACCGGCTCTTTCCGTATCGGAAGTGCGACAAGAAGATCACGGGGCACGACGATCTCTGTCTCTACTATCACCTCCAGCAGTGCACCGCGCCCTGCATCTCGGCCGTCGACCGGCCTACTTACATGCGGGCCATCGAGCAGACGACGCTCTTTCTCAACGGTCAGGCGGAGCAGATTATCGGGCCCCTGGAAATGGAGATGGACCAGGCGGCCGATGCTTGGAACTTCGAACGGGCGGCCGAGCTTCGCGACCGCATCGCGGCAGTGAAGCACGTCGTCGAGAAGCAAAAGATCGTCAGCCCCGGTGGCACAAGCGCCGACATCATTGCGGTCGCCCAAGGTGCCGGCGGGGACGCCGGCGTTCAGGTCGGCTTCCTCCGCAGTGGCAAGCTCCTTGGCTCTGAGTTCTTCCGCATGCAGGCCCGAGTGGAGGACGGCCCCGCTCAGATCCTGACCGGCTTCCTCGGGCAGTTCTACGCCGATGCCGCGACGGTGCCGCCCTCCATCATGCTCCAGCATCCGGTTCCAGCCGAGGAATCCACGGTCCTCCTGGAATGGCTCCAGTCCAGGCGCAACGCCAAGGTCGAGTTGAGCGTGCCGAAACGCGGCAACAAGCGCAAACTCGTCGAGATGGTTGCCAAGAGTGCCGCCGAGAACTTGGAACAGAGCCGGCTCAAGTTCCTTTCCGACGAGCAACGGATGACGGCGGCGATGACCGAACTTGCCGAAGCGCTCGGTTTGCTGAGGATGCCACGCCGGATCGAGTGTTTCGACATCTCGAACCTGCACGGCACCAATCCCGTGGCCAGCATGGTGGTCTTCGAGGACGCTCGTCCGGCCAAGAAGGAGTACCGGCGATTCGCGATCAAGACGGTCGAAGGCAGCAACGACTTCGCGATGATGGCCGAGGTGATCCGGCGGCGGTTCAAGCGCGCTGCGGAGGCGACTGCGAACGGCGACGACGCCTCGGACGCGAAGTGGTCGGCGCTGCCGGATGTCGTCATCGTCGACGGCGGCAAGGGACAGCTCGGCGCGGCAGTTGCGGCATTGTCCGAGGTTGGATGGACGGACCAACCGATCGCCGCCCTGGCCAAGGAGAATGAGGAACTCTTCGTGCCTGGCCGGTCCGACCCGATCATCCTCCCGCGTGACTCCCAGGCGCTTTTCCTCGTCCAACGGATCCGAGACGAAGCTCACCGGTTCGCGGTCACCTTCCACCGGGAGCGCCGGACAAAGAGCACCCTCCACTCCAAGTTGGACGAGGTACCCGGAATCGGTCCGAAGCGGCGGCAAGCCCTCCTCAAGCAGTTCGGGTCGGTGAAGGCGATCCGGGAAGCGTCGCCTGAGGATCTCACGACGGTGCCCGGGATCACGTCAACGCTTGCCGACCAGATCAAGTCGGCGCTGTAGCAATGGTCGACGGGGAGTCTGCGGGCGGAGGAAGGAGCGCCGCAATTCCGAGCCTTCCCGCGCCACCGCTGATCCTCGATCCATCCTCCTCGCGAGCCGTCGCCAAGGCGGTCGCGGCCCTTCGAGACGGTTTGGTTGCGGTCATCCCGACGGACACCGTCTATGGCGTCGCGGCCGCTCTCGATCGACCACCAGCGCTCGATCGCCTCTTCGCGCTCAAGGGCCGGCCGGCCAGCAAACCGCTCCCAGTGCTCGTTTCGTCGCCGGCCCACCTTGGCGGCCTGGTGGCCGACGGCGACTGGCAGATCGTGGAGTTTGCCGCCAAGTTTTGGCCTGGAGCCCTGACTCTTGTCGTCCCGGCTCGACGAGGGTTGCCCGTTCAGGTGGTCGGACACGATGCTTGGGGACGGCGGACCGTGGGTGTACGGCTCCCCGCTCTTCCCCTGGCAGTGGAGATCATCGACCGGTGCGGCGGTGCTCTTGCCGTGACGAGCGCGAACCGGAGCGGCGAGAACCCGGCCTGTACCGGTGCCGAAGCGACCGCCGCAATCGGACCGGCGGTCGACGTGATCCTGGACGCCGGTCCCTGCACGGGAGGCGTCGCCTCCACGGTCGTCTCCATCAACGGAACGGAACTCAACATCGTGCGCGAAGGAGAGATCTCCGGAGATGTGCTCCGCGCGGCATGGACGAAGTTCCGATCCAGAGCTGTCCGGTCGCTCCGTTCGGATGGGGTACGATAGCCGCGTTCGAGGCAGGGGGTGCGGGTGGGTACGTCTCGATTTTCTCCCGGCGGCAGGCGAGAACGGGACGTGGAGGCGGCCACCGATTCCGCCCCGACAGTCGTCCAAGTGGAACCCGCCACCTCTTCTCCCTCGCCCACCGAGACCGCGGCCGGAGTTCCGATCCGCCCGGATCTCGGACCCCCTGGTGCGGGGGCGCAACCGGTAGACCAGGCCGGTTCCGGTTTGGGGCTGGTCGTAAGCGTTGCCGTGTCGCTGGTGGTCTTCGTCCTGGCTATCTACGCATCGGGGCAGGCGACGGCGAATCGGACGCCGCTCCTCCAGACCACGAACGGCGTTTATTGGTTCGTCGCCGCGCTCGCCGTGGTCGGTGCGGGCGTCGGCGCCCAGTATGCGGAGCGTGTCGCTTCCAGGGGGATCGGTTCCGGAATCGGCCGCACGGAGTCGACCCTGGCGACGGCCTGGATCGTACCGTCGATCGCCACCGCCTCGGCGGTGCTCCTCGTGGCCACGTTCCACAACGCCTTGATGATGGCGGTCGGGCCGCTGGTCGCATTCCTCGGTAACGCCGGTGCATTGCTCTCGCGCGATCTTCTGGATGACGCGGCCGACTCCTCACAGCACTCGGCGACGGTCATCCACACCCTGGTGGTCCACTCTGTCGCGTTCCTGGCCCTCAGTGCCGTCTATCTCAACAAGCTTCCGACGCCGGTCTCGGCCACACTGGTCGCGATGTTCGGCGGTCTCCTGATCCTCGAAACGCTCGAGCGCGGCTCCGCCAACCGGTCTCGGCGGGTCGTCTACGCCCTGCTCGGGTCGCTGGCAATGGCCCAAGCAACGATCGCCCTCAACTGGTGGCTGACGCATGGTTGGACCGGTGGCGCGGTCCTGCTTGTCTGCTTTTACCTGGCGGGCGGGGTCCTGCTCGCCGCCACCCAGCGCTCGTCCATCCGCTCGCGGGATCTCGTCGAGTTTGGTCTGGTCGGTTTTGTTGCCCTGGCGATTCTCGCCATCACAGCGTAGGAGACGACCGTGCCGGAATCACCAAGCGCCGAGGGCAACCCGGCGGGGCTCTACCCGCTCCTGGAAGAGCTCGATCGACTGGAAGAGCTGATCGAAGAGATGGATGACCTAGGGGTAAACTCGCGGGAGGAAATCGAGCGGCGGCTGGCCGAGGTCCACGACGAGGTGAGCCAGATCACGGGAGAGTCACCGCAGCAGGAGCCCTGATGGAGTCGCTCGACCTCTTCGTCGCGAACCGCGAAGAGCAACTCGTACGCAAAGCTCCGCTGGCGGCGCGGATGCGGCCGCGGACGCTCGATGACCTTGTCGGGCAGGAAGAGATCGTCGGACCAGGGACGCTGCTGCGCAAGGCAATCGAAGCGGATCGTCTCTCATCGCTCATCCTCTGGGGACCGCCCGGCTCCGGCAAGACCACCCTCGCCAAGATCATCGCGGCGACGACCAAGGGCCACTTTGTGCCGCTCAGCGCGGTCACCTCCGGAGTTGCCGATATCCGCGCCGGGATCAAGGAGGCGAAGGAGCGGCTCGGGATGCACGGGCAGCGGACGGTGCTGTTCGTCGACGAGATCCACAGATTCAACAAGGGCCAGCAGGACGCCCTGTTGCCGCACGTCGAGGACGGCACGCTTGTCCTGATCGGGGCGACGACCGAAAACCCTTCCTTCGAGGTCAACGCTCCCCTCCTCTCGCGGGCCCGGGTGGTCATCCTGCAGTCTTTGGACGACGCGGCAGTCGACAGGATCCTGCGACGGGCGCTGGCGGACCCCGATCGAGGACTGGGCGAGGAGCGGTTGACGATCGACGAGGAGGCCTTGGCCTTTCTCGCGAACTTCGCCAACGGCGACGCCCGGTGGGCACTCAACACGCTCGAGTGGGCGTCGCTTACCACAGAGCGTGGAGGCACCATCACCGCTGCCACCGCCCAAATGGCCGCGCAACGCCGGGCTTCGACGTACGACAAGGGAGGCGACGCCCACTTCGACGCCATATCTGCGCTGCACAAGAGCCTGCGCGGCTCCGACCCCGATGCCGCTCTGTACTGGTTGGCGAGGATGCTGGAGCACGGCGACGAACCGCTGTACGTCGCGCGCCGTCTGGTCCGCTTCGCGAGCGAGGACATCGGACTGGCCGATCCTCAGGCGCTCCTTATGGCGGTGGCCGCCCAGCAGGCCGTCCACTTCATCGGCATGCCGGAAGGGTCCCTGGCCTTGGCCGAACTCGTCACCTACCTCGCGCTCGCCCCGAAGAGCAACGCCGTCTACGTCGGCTACAAGGCGGCCCTGGCCGATGTCGTCACCACTCGGAACGACCCGGTCCCGCTCCACCTCCGCAACGCCCCGACGGCGCTGATGCGCGATGCAGGATTCGGCCAGGGTTACAAGTATGCCCACGATTTCGATGGAGCCATCGTCGCCCAACAGAACCTTCCCGATAACCTCGCAGGCCGCCGCTACTACGACCCATCGGACCGCGGCTTCGAATCCGAGTTGCGACGGCGGCTGGAAACGATCCGGACAGTTGACCGGGTGAGCGAGGGGACGGGCGGGTCATGACCGAGCGCAACCGCCGACCGGACGGGCGCGCCGCAGATGCGCTCCGCCCCGTGGAGATCGTGGTGGGAGAGGCCCCCTTTGCCGAAGGATCGGCCCTCATCCGGCATGGAAAGACCCAGGTATGGTGTACGGCCACGGTCGACCAGCGAGTACCGAGGTGGCTCGTCGGACAAGGTAAAGGTTGGGTCACCGCGGAGTACGGAATGCTGCCGCGGGCGACGCCGCGGCGGAGCGAACGGGAGGCGGTGCTCGGTAAGCAGGGTGGCCGGACGATCGAGATCCAGCGCCTGATCGGCCGCTCCTTGCGGGCGGTAATCGACCTTAAGGGTCTGGGCGAACGGCAGATCATCCTCGATTGTGATGTGATCCAGGCCGACGCGGGAACCCGCTGCGCGGCGATCACCGGATCGTACGTGGCACTGGTGATCGCGATCGACGGTCTGGTGCGGCAAGGGGTGCTGAAGAGGCGGCCCATCAAGACCGGCGTTGCGGCGGTCAGCGTTGCAATATGGAACGGCGTGCCGATCCTCGACCCGGCCTACGAAGAGGACTCGGCGGCGGAGGTGGATGGCAACGTCGTGATGACGACCGCTGGCGAGTTTGTCGAGATCCAGACGACGGCCGAGGGGCGTCCCTTTTCACCAGAAGCGCTTGCAGAGATGCTGGCCCTGGCCGAACGCGGCATCCGCCAACTGCAGGAACACCAGGACGCCGCGATCCTCTCCGCGGGTGGGCGGGGGTGATCGCCGAGCGGTCGAGGGAGCACCGTCTCCGAGGCCGCGAAGAAGGGCACTCGCGCCGGCTAGACCAGCAACGCGATCTCGATCAGTGCCCGGCGGAGGGAGTCGGTGTCTTCGGGACGACCCGCGCTGATCCGGAGATAGTCCGAGAGCGCCGACGATTCGGGACGCGCGACGATGATCCCACGCTCGGCCAGCGTGGCCGTTACGAATTCTGGATCCCCTCGTTCGACTCGAGCAAGCAGGAATCCCGCCCACGATGGGAGCGGCTGGACGAGATTGAGTTTTCTGAGCATCCGGTACAAACGCGACCGCTCTTCACGGACCCTCCGAACCGTAGCCAATACCCATTGGAGATCGTCGAACGTCGCCAGGGCCGCGATTACCGACCCCGCCGCCGGAGCGCGGTTTGGCACCTCGGCCAGACGGCCGAGGAGTTTCGGATGAGCGATCGCCCAGCCGATCGGGAATGCGCCCAGCCCTCCCCAGGTCTCAAGCGACTGGATCACGACGACGTTGTCGAACTCTCGAACGATGGGCAGGAGCGACCGCGCCCCGTATCCGCCGTGTCGCTCGTCGATTACGACAAGGCGGCATGCTCGGCAGAGACGAACGCACTCGACGACGGGAAGCAGCGTTCCAGTTGGGTCGCTCGGGGAGCCGACCACGGCGACGGCCCCAGGAGGCAGTTCGGAGGCGCTTTCCAGATCAATGTCGGGTTGAAACTGGCTGTCGCGACGGAGGACGATGGTTTTCCCCTGATTGCGATCGGGCAACAGGAGTTCGTGGGGGGCGGCAGGGGGGAAGACGAGCCGAGGCAAGTCCGGGCCAAGCGCATTGGCGGCAGTCCAGAGCAACTCTTCGGCGCCGTTGCCGAGGATGATCCACGACGGGTCGATCCGGAGATGCGCCCCGACCCGAGCACGAAGCTCCCTAAGTCGAGATCCAGAGGATTCCGGCCGCCCGCTGTCCTCCGCCAGCGCTTCGCCGACCGCCAGCGACGGCCCGTACGGGTTCGCGAGACCGTCGAGTCGGACGATCTGGTCGTCGAGAACCAGAGGTTTCCTCGCTGCGGAGCGGCCGACCGGCGGCGTCATGCGCCCGACCCTCGGTCGGCTGGCTGCCCAACGTCCATTTTCGAACCGAGACCGATCACGACCACCCCTCCGTTGACGGGAAGCGCGGCGTTGTGGACCGGCGTGCCACCCGCGGTGTGGCCGAGCGAGATACCGAGGTGGGCGTGGCCGTGGACGACGAGGTCGACCCGATGGTTATCGATCACCCGCCCCAACTCGGCATTGCCGAGCATCCACCACTTTGCCACCGGTTCGGCGCCGAGGGTCGTCACGGTCGGCGCAAAGTGGGTGACGACCACCGTCAGAGGGGCGTCGAGGTCGCGGAGCGCCGCATCAAGTCGTTCGGCTTCCCGGCGAACCTTGATGGCCACGGCTTTGAACGCTCGTCCGTATGGCGCGACAGCGTGCTCTTCGCGCCAGAAACCACCGCCGGACCCGGCGACTCCAGCGACCCCGATCCGTCGCCCGCCGCCCAGTTCAATGACGACCGCATCACCATCGAGGAGGCGCACGCCTTCGCTCTCGAGCGCTTCCCGGAAGGCTCGACGACGCAGGCCGCGGAGATCGTGGTTTCCGAGTACGGCGACGACCGGCAGACCAACCCCGCCGAGGATTTGGGCAGCTAGCGAAGCCTCGGCGACGCGGCCGTTCTCGGTGATGTCGCCGGCAACCACGAGCAGGTCGGCACGGCCAGCCAGTCCGTCCAGAAGCGCCGGTACCGCATTGGGCTCCCGGTCGCGCAGGTGGAGATCGCCGATCGCGGCCAGACGAACGTCCGCCGGCCGGGATACCTGTACAATCGGGTGTCGGTCGGCTGGGTAAAGCATAGGGCAAGTGTACCCGTGACGGACTCGGACATTGCGCCACCGATGGTCGACCGGGGCGAGGGCCGAGGGAAACGAACCGAGCTTGGGGAGATAGGGAGCGTGCCAGAAATCGTTGCGAAGGTGTCCTGGGGACGCGTCCGGAAGGCAGTGACGGCGTTCTATTGGGTCTTGGCACTAGCCCTGGTTTCGGCCTCGCCGGCTATGGCGTCGCCGCGGTCGGGATTCGAACCCCCGACGCCCCCACAGTTGTCTGCCGCCTCCGTCTACGTCTACGACGCTACGGCAAAGGTGCCCTTGTTCGCCAAGGATGCCGACGCACAGCGAGCTCCGGCAAGTCTGACAAAGATCGTGACAGCGCTCGTCGTGGTCGAGCACGCTGCACTGGACGAAACCGTAACGATCCAACCGGAAGACATCGTCGACGAGACGCAATCTCGCGCGGAACTCGTCGAAGGAGACACCTTGTCCGTTCGCGATCTCCTGGTTGGGCTTCTCGTGCCCTCGGGCAACGATGCCGCCCTCGCCCTTGCCCGACACGTCGGGTCCGAACTTGCGGTGGCCGAAAATGCCGACCCGGTAAACCGGTTTGTTGCGGAAATGAACCGTCTCGTCGCCGACCGTGGGTTGACAAACACGCGGTTCTCGAATCCCAGCGGCATCGACGGCGACCAGCACGTTGCGAGCGCCCGCGATCTGGCGCTGCTCACGGCCGAAGCGATCGAGAACCCGACGCTCGCCGAGATCATGGGCACCGCCTCGGCGACGCTCCCGTCGAGCGTGAATCCCGACGGGTACCTGGTCAACACCACGCACGACATGGTGCTGGATGGATCGGCCGTCGCCGGGAAGACGGGCACCACCGACCAAGCAGGGGGTTGCCTCGTCACGGTCACTCTCCAGGGAGAAAACCGAATCGTGGCGGTGATCCTCGGGGCAGACCTAACCTACGCCGATGACGGGAGCTTCTCAAGCCCGGCTCGTTATGCGGACACACGCGATCTCATCGCGGTCCTCCCCGAGCGGTATGACTGGGTCGACCCCTCCGCAGCAGAGGCAGTCCCAGGTTTACCAGAGGAACTTTCGGCGTGGGGCGCCTCCCTGAACGGCTCGGGGCGCGTTCCGGTGCCGCGCGGCCGCGCCGGCGAGCTGGGTTACCGACTCGTTCTCGGAGCACCAGCCGAACCTGGGGCGCCCGTAGGAACGGTACTATTCTTGCTTGGAAGCGAGGTGCTGACGGAACAGCCAGTCGTCCAGGCGGGATTTGCCACCACCGCCACCGGCGACGTGATGGCGCTCCATCAGTTGGCGCTCGCGGCCTGACCGCCGACACGACCCGGAAGGAGCGAACCGCGATCGACGGGCTCGAGCGGTTGCAACGCGTGATGGCCTCCCGGGGCATCGCCTCTCGCCGTCAGGCGGAGGAGATGATCCGGGCAGGCAGGGTTGTCGTCGACGGCTCGGTTGTCACCGAACTTGGTACCAAGGTCGATCCGCGGGCCGCCGAGATCCGCGTCGACGGGCGTGCCCTCCGCCCGCAGGCGATGCGGTATGTCATGCTCAACAAACCAACGGGCTACATCACGACCGTGTCCGATGAGCGGGACCGACGAACGGTGATGGAACTCGTTCCGGTGCGGGAGCGTCTCTATCCGGTCGGTCGCCTGGATCGGGAAACCGAGGGGCTGCTCCTGCTGACCAACGACGGAGAAGTGGCGCACCGCGTGACGCACCCCCGGTACGCACTGGCCAAGGAGTACACCGTCCTGACGCCGGCTAAACCGTCGGAGTCGGTGCTCGCGAGGGTCCGCCAGGGCATGATCGTCGAGGGTCGCAAGGTCGTGCCCGAAGAGTTCCGCCTCTTCCGGGAGACCCGCGACGGCGTGCTCCTGACGATCACCGTCCATGAGGGCCTGAATCGCCTCGTTCGCAGGATCATGGACGAGGCTGGGATCCCGGTGACGCGCCTGCGACGGGTGCGGATCGGACCGCTGGACCTCGGCAACATTGCCCCTGGGACGTTCCGCGACCTCTCGCCGGGAGAGTTGACCTCCCTGCTCCAGGCGCTGCGGCTCGACCGCGACGTCGGGTCCACGTCGCCCCGCCCCGTCACCCGCGGCGGGCCGCTGCGACCACCCGCCCGATCGCCACGCCCGAGATCAAACACCGGTGTGCAAGGCCCCCGGCGCTCGGTTCGGGACGTCGAGCCAAGGACGAAATCTTCGGGTGGCCAGGACGAACCGGGCGGTCGCCGAAGTCAGCGGGCCGCTGCACCGGGCGGCGATGACCTACGTGCCGGTCCGTCCCAGCGTCGCGGCAGTCGAGGCAATGACAAGGGGACCGTGGACCCACCTCGACGACCTCGTCGCGCTCCCCGTAATGACGTCCGAGTCGCCGATGATTCCCTCGACCTTTCGTTGAAGGATGGCGGGACGGGCGATCTTCCATGACGTTCGGACCTGACGACCACCGGCACGTGATCGCGATCGACGGACCGGCTGCGGCCGGAAAATCGACCGTCGCTCGCCTAGTCGCCGCTCGCCTCGGTGCATTGCTGTTCGACACGGGCTCTCTTTACCGTGCGCTCACCCTCGCCGCCCGCCGAGGCGGGGTTTCCCCGGACGATGGCCCCAGCCTAGCCGGGCTGGCAAACGAGACCGAGATCGAGGTTCGTCCTGGTTTGCGCGCGGACGGCCGGCTCTACTCGGTCTTCCTCAACGATGAGGACGTTACCTGGGAGCTGCGCTCGCCTCCGGTCGAGCAGTGGGTCTCCAGGGTGGCCGCCCATCCCCAGGTCAGGAAAGCGCTGCTACCCCACCAGCGGCGCGTAGCCGCGAGCGGTCCTGTGGTGATGGTCGGGCGCGACATTGGGACGGTCGTCGTCCCCGACGCCGGTTTGAAGGTGTTCCTGGTCGCAAGCGAGCAAGAGCGGGCGCGCCGTCGCCACGACGAACACCTTGCTCGCGGTGGACGGATGACCTTCGACGAGGTCCTGGCTGATTTGCGTCGGCGGGACGCGATCGACGAGACGCGGGCGATCGCCCCGCTCAGGCCCGCCGACGACGCCCTGATGGTCGACACCGACGATCTTGGGATCGAGCAGGTGGTCGTTGAGATCATGCGCCAGGCCAGGCTGGCAAACATCGGACGCCAACAGGTCGCGCCTCCCACCCGCGGATGAATCAGCCTCACGGCCTGGCCGACGCCCGAGACATCCGGCGAGGGACACTGCGCGGCTTTCCCAGGGCCGTTGTCCGCTGGCTCCTGGTCCGACTTGCGCGCGGGTTGACGGGCCTACGGATCGACGGGTTGCAGCACGTTCCCATCTCCGGCCCCGTCGTCGTCGTCGCGAACCACCTGCACAACGCCGATCCCGTACTCCTCGCGATCGCCTTTCCCCGGGCGCTCTACGTCATGGCGAAGCGCGAACTGTTCGAGCGCAGATGGATGGCGATCATCCTGACCGTCGCCGGGGCGTTCCCGGTGGACCGGGGCAAGGCGGACCGGAACGCCATCCGGCTCGCCGAGGCCGCGCTGACCCTCGGTGAGGCCGTCGCGATGTTCCCCGAGGGTACCCGCTCGCCGACCGGCACGCTCGGTGTTGGGCAACCGGGGGTCGGCCTGATCGCCCTCCGGTCGCGTGCCCCGATCCTCCCGGTCACGATCACCGGGACGGAATCGCTTCCAGGCAACGGGGGCACGCGCGGGCCCTCAGTCCGCCGACGTCGCGCCACGGCAATCCACTTCGGGTCGCCGTTCGTCTTGCCCGAGTCGGTCGAGGGCCGCCGGCTTTCATCGAAAGACGCAACCGACCGGATCATGGCAGAACTGGCGAAGCTCTTGCCGACATCCTACCAGTCCTGACTCCGCCGAAGCTACCGACGTCGCCGCCTCCCCGCCTCCGATTCGGCTTCCAGAAGGTCGTACTCCTCCCCCCAGACCAGTTCATGGTCGGCAAGATGAACCGTATCGCCGGTTTCGATTCCCAGACGGTTCAGCTCGGCGCTGATTCCGCTTGCTTCCAACGTCCGCTGGAAGCGTTCAACCGCCTCGTCGTTGGCGAAGTCGGTCATCCGGGTGAATCGCTCGATGCCCGTGCCGGTGACCGCGAAGTGATGCGGCGAAAGCATCGTCACTTCCCACGCGCGCTCGTCCTGACGCGGCAGGGTGAAGCGTTTCCGCTCCTCGGTCGTGGCCTGCTCCTGCTCCCGATCCCGAACATCCCTTAGAGCCGCTCCGACGGCGTTCATGAGCGCCGAAACCCCCTCGCCGGTGACGCCGGAGATGGGAAACGACGGGTAACCGAGTTCCTCCACTCGTCGTCGCACCGCCTCCAGGTGTTCCCTCGCCTCCGGCAGGTCGACCTTGTTCAGCGCAACGAGCATTGGCTTCTCGACCATGGCCTCGTCGTAAGCGGCCAGCTCGGCGTTGATGACGTCGAAATCGGCGAGCGGGTCTCGTCCCTCAAGGCCGCCGGAAACGTCGAGGACGTGGACCAGGACCAGGGTCCGGGTCACGTGGCGCAAGAATTCATGGCCAAGACCGGCGCCCTCGGCCGCGCCCTCGATCAGCCCCGGAATATCGGCCACGACGAAGACCTGGCCGCCGGGTCCGCCGATCTCGACGACACCGAGGTGCGGTTCCAGCGTCGTGAACGGGTAGTCGGCCACCTTGGGTCGGGCAGCGGATGCCGCCGACAACAACGTGGACTTGCCGGCATTCGGGAGCCCGACGAGCCCGACATCGGCGATCAGGCGGAGCTCCATTCGCAACCATCGCTCCTGGCCCGGCTCGCCCAGTTCTGCCATCCGGGGAGCCTGGCGCACGGAGGTCTTGAAATGGACGTTGCCGAGTCCGCCTCGACCGCCGCGGGCGATCACGACTGGAGCATCCGCTTCGGTGAGGTCGGCGATGAGCTCACCCGTCTCGTCGTCCCAGACGACCGTCCCGACCGGGACGTCGATGGTCAACGTGCTCCCGGCTTTGCCGTGACGCCGTTGACTGCGGCCCGGTCCACCGTGCTCGGCCGCGAACTTCTCGTTGAACTGGAACGGCAGCAGGGAGTTGATGTTGGTCCTCGCTCGGAGCTGGACATCGCCGCCACGACCTCCGTCGCCGCCGTCCGGACCGCCGCGCGGTACGTACTTCTCTCGCCGGAACGAAGCCGAGCCGTTGCCGCCGTTACCGGACCGGATGAAGATGCGGGCGCGATCGATGAGCATGGCTCCCTTTCACGGGATAGGGCGCTCCCGGCGTGCCGTCGAAGCCGCGGCGTCGCGACAGAGGTCGCTCGTCGCATCGCCGTGGTGCTGGCTAGTCGAGGTAGTCCTTCAGCATCTTGGAGCGGCTCGGGTGGCGAAGCTTGCGAAGCGCCTTGGCCTCGATCTGCCGGATCCGCTCACGAGTAACGCCGAACTCCTTGCCGACCTCTTCGAGGGTGCGGCTTCGCCCGTCCTCGAGCCCGAACCTCATCGCCAACACCTGGCGCTCGCGGTCGGACAGCGTCCCGAGGACGTCGTCCATCTGCTCCTTCAACATCTGGCGGGAGGCGGCGTCCGCTGGCGCCAAGATCTTGTGGTCCTCGATGAAGTCGCCGAGGTTGCTGTCCTCTTCCTCCCCGATCGGCATCTCGAGCGAGACCGGCTCCTGCGAGATCTTCAGGATCTCGCGGACCCGCTCCGGTTCCAACTGCATCTCGACCCCGATCTCCTCCGAGGTCGGCTCCCGCCCAAGATCCTGCTGGAGCTTGCGCGACGTCCGGATCAGGCGGTTGATCGTTTCGACCATGTGGACGGGGATGCGGATCGTCCGTGCCTGGTCGGCGATCGCTCGGGTGATTGCCTGACGGATCCACCACGTGGCATAGGTGCTGAACTTGTAGCCCTTGTGGTGTTGGAACTTCTCCACCGCCCGGATCAGCCCGAGGTTGCCCTCCTGGATCAAGTCCAGCATCGACATCCCACGTCCGACGTACTTTTTGGCAACGGAGACTACCAACCGCAGGTTTGCCTCGGTCAGGGCAACCTTGGCCTGGCGTCCCTTCTCGATCTGATCGTTCCAGCGTCGCCGGAGGCGGTCGGCTTGGTCGCGGAATACCCGGTCGACCTGCGCGTCGTCGGGCCACTCCTCAGTGTCCCGGATCATCGCCTGGATCGCAGTCGGCAGCAGGTCCCATTCGACCGTTCGCAGCCGCAACGACTCCTCCAGCTCGTCGACCGCAAGGCCAAGACGGTCGCAGACGGACGCCACGGCCGCCTCAGGGAGCCGGGTCAGGGGAAGGGTCCGACCGAGGCAGACCGATTTCGGCGGCAACTGCTCTTCGGGGCTGACTTCGCGGACAAGCTCGACGACGTGCGGCCAACCGGCCCGGAAGGCGTGGTAGATCGCCCGGCCGAGGACATCGGCCTCCGGCGGCTCTTCGCGGTCGTCACGAAGCTGGGCCTGCTTGAGGACCAGATACTCTCCGCGCTCCATCCGTTTCGAAAGTTCGACCTCCCGCCCGCCCGTCAGCAAGGGCACTCGGCCGATTTCCCGCAGGTACATCCGAACCGGGTCGTCGAGGCTTATCCCGCCGATGTCGAAGTTTGGCGACTGGAGGTCGAGCGCATCGGGTTGGTCGTCTGGATCAATATCGGCAGGATCGATCGAGGGCGGCGAGGCAAGAAGGGCGGCGATCCCGTCGAGCGCCCCCTGTCCCTGCCGTTCCGGATCGGCAACCACCTCGACGGACATTTCGACCAGGACCTCGACGATGGTCGCGCCTTCGTCCGTCAGCGGCAGAGGCGGCATGTCGAGCGATTCAAGGTCTAGTGTCGGCTCACCCACGACGGAGGTCTCCAAGTCCACGTCCTCCTCCGATTTCGCAGAGAGCCAGCCGTGCCCGGTCCCGCTCGACCACTCCTCCGCCTCGGCCCCCGCCGACGCGCCCGGCATTTCGTCGGCGCTGTTCATCTTCGGATCGTCGCCTGTCTTTGGTTCCTCCGCAGCATCATTCCGCCGATCCGGCTCCGGCCAGTTGGATGCTGGGTTAGTCGCCCTCGGCATCAGCGTCCCTCGTCTGCCGGTTCAAACCCCACCTGCGCTCCCGTGGAGGATGACGGTCGAGGCGCGGGCATTGCCCCTCTCGGACCGCAAGTTGAAATGGCGCAGGCGTCCGTTGACACCTCGTTGGCGGCGACGGCGAACGCTACACCGCCCCCCACTAGGATGGCAACTACCCATTTGAGACCACCCGCCGGTCGATCGGAAACTGGAAGGTTTCCATCGCCAGCATGTCGGCCACGCTCTCGCGGCGACGGATCAACCTGGCTTTCCCGTCGGCCACCATCACCACGGCCGGGCGGGGTGCCATGTTGTAGTTGCTTGCCATCGCCAGACAGTAAGCGCCAGCCATCGGGACAGCGAGGAGATCTCCCGCTGCCAATGAGGGCAGGCTGATCTCGGGGATCAGGATGTCCCCGGACTCACAGTACTTGCCAGCGATCGTCACGCGCTCCGACGGTCCGACGTGCGCCCGGTTCGCGATTTGGGCGGAATAGCCCGCGCCGTAGAGGGAGGGGCGGATGTTATCTGCCATGCCGCCGTCGACCGAAACGTAGGTTCGCGCGTCCGGGATGCGTTTCCGCGCTCCAACCCGATAGAGGGCCACGCCGGCCGGTCCAACAATGGCCCGCCCGGGCTCCACGATCAACTCGGGCAACGGAACGCCAATCCGGGCTGATTCCTCGCGCATCGCGGCGGCGGCGGCCCCGGCCCACGCAGTCAGCGAGACGCCTTCGTCTGAGCCATCGTCGGGAACGCCAAAACCGCCACCTGGAATGATCGTCCGGGGAGCGATTCCGTGCCGGCCGTAGACGTCCGCCGCAAACCGCATGAGCCGGACGACGGTCTCCCTGACCAGCAAGGGATCGAAGACTTGGGAGCCGATATGGGCGTGGTAGCCCACCAGATCCAGGGCGTCGTGCTCGACCAACCGGTCGACCGCCTCTCTGGCAGCGCCGGTCTGGATCGGAAACCCGAACTTGGAGTCGACGGCCCCGGTCAACATCTTGTGGTGCGTTTCGGCGCTGAGCCCGGGGTTAAGGCGAACGAGTACTTGCGGCCGACGCCCCGCGGCTTCGGCCAACGTCGAGAGCATCTCGATCTCAAGGTCATTATCGAGCGCGATGAGTCCGACCCCTTTGTCGATGGCGAGACGGAGTTCGTCCTCGCCCTTGTTGTTGCCATGGAAAGTCATGGCGTTTGCCGGAACACCGGCGAAAAGGCCCGCCTCGATCTCGCCCCCGGAAACCACGTCAAGCCCGATTCCCTCCTCCCAGAGGAGAGAGACGATGGCCGGGGATAGGTAGGCCTTGGCGGCATAGACGACACGAGACCTCGGGTAGGCAGCCTCGAACGTCGAGCGAAACACGCGTGCCAACGACCGCAGTGTGGTCTCGTCGTAGACATAGAGCGGGGTCCCGAACTCGGCGGCCAACGAAACCGTACCAACACCGCCGAGATGGAGTTCACCGGCGTCGCTTCGGCTCGTCGTCTCGGGCCAGGGCATGGGCATCCTCTGCTGCCTCCCGGTCGCGTGGGACCGGGCCGGTAAGTGTACGTACACTAAAGTGTCTGTGCAAACAGTTTCCTGCTGCCTTACTCCCCACACGGATGACGATCGAACCGCAGTCTATACTGGACGAGCCGCCGGTTCGGTCCGGCAGTCCCTGCGCGAGTGGATTTTCTGCAAGGCGATTAAGCTCCGATGCCATCCTCCGTCCTCCTCACTGTGACCGACCTCGCCATGGCCTTCGGGTCGGAGTTGGTCTTCGAAGGCGTCGGCTTTCAACTCGCCGAAAAGGAGCGCGCCGCTCTCGTCGGGGTCAACGGCGCCGGCAAGTCCACCCTCCTCCGGATCATCGTCGGTGTCGATCACCCCCGAACCGGAACCATCTCGCTGGCGAACGGCGCCCGTCTCACCTACCTCCCTCAGGAGGCGCGCTTCACCAGCGACCGGAGCCTCCGCGACGAGGCGCGGCTCGGGTTCGCCGACGCCCTCGCCGCCGGCGAACGGATGCGCGAGATTGAGCAGCGGATGGGCGACCTGGCGGGCGACGACCTCGACGCATTGCTCGCTGAGTACGACCGTCTCTCGCTGCGTTTCGAAACCGCGGGCGGCTACGACATTGAGCATCGCACCGACCAGGTGTTGCTCGGACTGGGGTTCACGTCCGAGCAGTTCGGGCACCCGGTCAACCAGCTCAGCGGTGGCCAGAAGACGAGGGTCGCGCTCGCGAAAGCCTTGCTCACCGCGCCCGACCTCCTCCTCCTGGACGAACCGACGAACCACCTCGACCTGGCGATGGTGGAGTGGCTCGAAGAGTTCCTCCAGAGCTGGTCCGGGGCAAGTCTGGTGGTCTCGCACGATCGGTACTTCCTCGATCGGGTAACGAGCCGGACACTCGATCTTTCGTTCGGTCGACTGGAGGACTATCCCGCCCCGTATACGCGCTACCTGGACCTGCGGGAAGAGCGGATGTCTCGCCGGCTGCAGGAGTACGAAGAACAGCAGGCGTATATCGCCCGGACCGAGGAATTCATTCGTCGCTACAAGGCGGGTCAGCGGTCTCGCGAGGCTCGAGGCCGGCAGACACGGCTGGAGCGGATCGATCGCATCGAGCGGCCGCAGGAACACGAAGGGCTCAACCTCCGGCTCAACCAGGCGCTGCGCAGCGGTCGCGAAGTGCTCTCGATCTCGCCGCTGCGGGCGGGGTACGTCGGGGCTGACGGGGCGCACCAGCTCCTGTCGACGCCGGAGTTGATGATCGAGCGGGGCGACCGTGTTGCCCTCGTCGGTCCGAACGGCAGCGGCAAATCGACGCTCCTGCGGACCTTGATCGGCGAGATCCCGCCCCTCAAGGGGCGCTCGTCGTTCGGCACGAACGTGAAGACGGGCTACTACGCACAGGGCCACGAGCGGCTTCCCGACGACGGAACCCCGCTCGGGGTCGTGCTCGACACCCAGCCGATGGGCGAAGAGGCGGCCCGCACCTACCTCGGCCGGTTCCTGTTCTCGGACGACGACGTCTTCAAACGGGTCGGTTCCCTCTCCGGCGGCGAACGCTCGCGACTCGCTCTCGCCTGCCTGCTCCTGCGGCAGGCCAACTTCCTCATCCTGGACGAGCCGACCAACCACCTTGATATCCACACACGGGAAACGCTGGAGGAGATGCTCCGCGCCTTTGACGGCACCGTCCTGTTCGTCTCGCACGACCGCTTTTTCATCGACCGCGTCGCCACCCGGACCTGGGTCATCAGCGACGGTGCAGTCCGTGCCTACCTTGGCAACTACACCGACTATCAACGGCAGGCGAGCAAGAAAACCGAACCGTCCGAGTCCGCAGCCGTCGCCCGAATCGAGACGTCGAAGGCCGCTCCGGAACGTCCGCGGCGCCGGTCCGGTGAGGGTCCAGTCCAGAAATCGTTGACCCAGGTCGAGCGCGAAATCGCCAAGCTGGAAGGGCGGCTGAACGAGCTCTCGGATGCCCTCGCCATCGCCAGCATCGACGCCGACGTGGGGGCGATGGAGCGACTGGGTGGGGAGTACAGCCGCCTCCAGGATGAGCTCGAAGGGGCCTACGCCCGGTGGGAAGAAGTGAGTTCCCAATTCGAGCTGGTCGCGGGGGGTTCGTGAGCGTCGTCGACGGGCGGTTGCCTCAGGGGCCGTCCCCTCCGACCGAGGGCGGACGCGGCACGCCGCTCTGGATCGGCATCACCGGCAACATCGCCTGCGGCAAGAGCGCCGTGCTCGCCATGCTCGGCGAGGCGGGGGCGGCGACGATCGACGCCGACGGTGTCTATGCCTCACTCGTGGTTCCCGGCTCGCCCCTGCTCGACCGCATCGCCAGCGAGTTCGGCCGGTCCGTCATGACCACGGACGGAGCGCTCGACCGCCGGGCTCTCGCCGGAATCGTCTTCTCGGACCCCGCGGCGCTCGCCTCCCTGGATCGGATCGTGCGGCCGCCGGTGGTCTCCGAGATCCTGCGGAGAGCCGAAGCGGCCGGTTCCAAGATCGTCGCCATCGACGCGATCAAGCTGATCGAGAGCGGACTCGCGGACCGGTGCAACGAAGTCTGGGTGGTCAGGTGTGGTCCAGAGACGCAACTGGCGCGGCTCATGGCCCGGAACGGGCTCGATCTCGAGGGCGCTCGGAAGCGGATCTCCTCGCAGCCGCCGGTAGCCATGAAGCTGGCTCGTGCCGACCGGACGATCGACAATGACGGACCGATCACGGACACACGCATCCAGGTCGGTACTGCCCTTGGAGCGGCCATCCGAGAGCACGAGTTGAGACACGAAGCGCAGCAGAGCGCAGTAGCGGAAACGCGGAAAGGTTGAGGGTGTTGGACGAGGTATTTGAGTTCGACGTGTACTTCGATTACGGCTGCCCCTACGTCAACGGTGCCGCGATCTGGCTCCGGGACGTCAAGCGGAGCCTGGGCGATCGGATGGACATCACCTGGCGCTTTTTCCCACTGGAGCAGATCAACTCGGCCAACGGTCCCGAGTGGAAGTTGTGGGAACAGCCCGACGGCTTCCGCAGCAAGGGATTGCCAGCCTTCCGCGGAGCACTCGCCGCTCGCCAACAAGGAGCCGATGCCTTCGAGCGATACCACTACGCCATGCTCGGTCTCCGCCACGACGAGGGGAAGGACCACGGCAAGCGCTCGACCGTGCTGGAGGCCGCAAAGCGCGGCGAACTCGACCTCGATCGATTCGAGCGCGACATCGCCGACCGCTCGCTCTTGTCCGAGATCGGGGCCGACTACGCTCGGGGGCGGGACGAGCACGGTGCGTTCGGCACCCCGACCATTGTGTTCCCCGACGGCACGGCGTCCTATCTCCGGATGCTCCCGAGCGCCCCAGCCGACGAAGCGGTGGACTTTTTCCACGAGTTCGTCCGAACCGCCCGACTGCGCCCCTATCTCCACGAGATCAAGCGCCCCCGCAAGGAATGAACGGGCAATCGGCGGCTGGCGGCGAGGCACCTCCGCCCGAGAGGTCGGCTCTTCCCACCGATGAATGGGTGGAGTCAGTTCGGCTTGGCCTGCTGAGGTGGTTCCGCGACAATGCCCGCGAACTCCCGTGGCGGCGCACCCGCGACCCATACCGCGTCCTGGTCTCGGAGGTTATGCTCCAGCAAACGCAGGTGGACCGCGTCATCCCCTACTACGAGGCGTTCCTCGACCGGTTTCCGACGGTTGAATCGCTGGCTGCCGGTCCAACGTCCGATGTCATCCGCCTCTGGGCCGGCCTCGGCTACAACCGGCGGGCGGTGAACCTGCAGCGAACGGCCCAGGCCGTGATCGAGCGGGGGGGCTGGCCGAGCGACCCGGACGGGTTGCGGAACCTGCCCGGGATCGGACCCTACACCGCCGGGGCGGTTGCCTGTTTCGCGTTCGAGCAGGACGTGGCCTTCGTCGACACAAACATGCGCCGGGTCGTCCATCGCCTCTGGTTCGGCCCGGACCTACCGGAACCGATTGCCTCGGAACGCTCCGTTCTCGACCTGGCCGGGCGGTTGGTGCCGCCCGGGAACGGCTGGCAATGGAATCAGGCGCTGATCGAATTCGGTGCCCTCCACTGCACCGCTCGCAAGCCGGCATGCGTCGTCTGCCCGCTCCAACGATCCTGTCGCGCCTTCCCCACGATCCAGGCCATCGTCGCGTCGCTCCCGCGCGGGGTGCGGAAGAAGAACGAGGGGGCATTCCAGGGGTCGAACAGGTACTACCGCGGCCAGGTGCTCAAAGCCCTCCGTTCGGTTCCATCGCAAGAAGGGAGTGGCATCGAGCTGCGTCGGCTCGGCCCACAGGTGCGGGAGGGGTTCTCGGACGCCGATGTGCCCTGGCTGAAATCGGTTGTCGACGGTCTGGCCCGGGATGGGCTCGCGCTCGTTGCCGAAGAACCCGCCTCGTATGACGCGGGCGATGCTGGCACGGCACGTGTAAGCCTGCCCGATTAGGGTTGTCGGTTGGCGCAGTTCGCCCCCGAATGACCAACCGACAAATCCTCACCACGTGGCCGCAACGAACTCGTCGGGCACGAAGCGGCACCCTCGTATTCGAACGCCGGAGCACACGGGCCCATGCAACCACGAGTCCTCCGCCTATTCCGCCGACATGTTGGGTTCAACCCCAACCCCATCTCCGCCCGGTCGCGTGCAATCGTTCCTCGAACCACAGGTGCCGATGTCACCGTCAGCGTCTGCCCCTACTGCGCGGTCGGTTGTTCCCAATTGGTCTACACGAAACAGGGGCGCGTGATCGATGTCGAGGGCAACCCTGCCAGCCCGATCAACGCCGGCACCCTCTGCCCCAAAGGCGCCGCCACCCGCGGGCTCCTCCAGAGTCCGCTCCGGATCGCCGAATTACTCTATCGGCGGCCCTTCGGAACGGCTTGGGAACACAAGCCGCTGGCTTGGGCAATGGATCGGATCGCCGACCTCGTCAAGGAGACGCGCGACAACACCTGGCAGGAGCGGGACGAGCAGGGCCGCCGGGTCAACCGGACGCTGGGCATCGGCCACCTCGGCGGTGCGACGTTGGACAACGAAGAGAACTACCTGATTAAGAAGCTCTTCACCGCCGGTCTGGGGATCGTCGCCGTCGAGAACCAGGCCCGGATATGACACTCCTCGACGGTGCCCGGTCTGGGCGCCCGACTCGGCCGCGGCGGGGCGACGACCTTCCTCCAGAATCTCGCCGAAAGCGACTGCGTGGTGGTGATGGGCTCAAACATGGCCGAGAACCATCCGGTCGGGTTCCGCTTCGTGGTCGAAGCCCGCGAGCGCGGTGGGACCGTCGTCCACGTCGATCCGCGCTTCACCCGAACCTCGGCCCTGGCCGATCTCCATCTCCCGATCCGAGCCGGCAGCGACCTCGTCCTGCTCGGCGCCTTGATCTCCGCCGTCATCGAGCGCGGGCTCTTCAACCGGGAGTACGTCCTCCACTACACCAACGCGGCGGCCCTGGTCGGCGACGCCTTCCAGGACACGGACGACCTCCATGGGCTTTTCTCGGGCTACCGTGAGGGTGAACGCGCCTACGACACCTCGTCTTGGGCACTCGCGGGCAACCGCGGGTCCGGTCACTCGCAGGCGATCGACGCGGAGTCGTACGAGCAGCGTGCAGGCGAAACGAATGTCGAAGAGGATCCGTCGCTGACCCACCTGCGCTGCGTCTTCCAGGTGCTTCGACGGCACTTTGCCCGCTATACGCCGGAGAGCGTTCAGCGCGTCTGCGGCATCGACCCCGACCAGTTCGAGCGGCTCCTCTCGGCGATCACCGCCAACTCCACGCCGGAGCGGACCACGACCTTCTGCTACTCCGTGGCATGGACCCAACACACGACCGGCACCCAGATGATCGGGGCGTGCGCCATCCTCCAGTTGCTGCTCGGCAATATCGGGCGTCCCGGTGGCGGCATCATGGCGTTGCGGGGACACGCCACGATCCAGGGCAGCACCGACATCCCGACGCTCTTCAACCTACTCCCCGGCTACCTGCCGATGCCTGCGGCGGACCGTCCCCACGCCTCGCTCGCCAACTACCTCGCCGACGTGACGACCGAGACGGGCTGGTGGCACCACGCGCCCGCCTACATGGTCAGCCTCCTCAAGGCCTACTACGGCGAGCGGGCGACTCCAAACAATGGATTTGGTTACGGATGGTTGCCTCAGATTGAAGGAGACTACTCGTTCCAGCAGATGACGCTGATGATGGACCGTGGCGTCATCCAGGGGCTCTTCTGCATGGGGCAGAACCCGGCAGTCGGAGGGCTGAACGCCAAGCTCGCCCGGCGGGGTCTTTCCCGCCTCCGCTGGCTGGTCGTCCGAGACGCCTTCGAGATCGAGTCGGCCAACTTCTGGAAAGACGGTCCAGAGGTCGCCGAGGGCTCCCTCCGCCCGGAGGAGATCCCGACCGAGGTCTTTCTCCTGCCGGCCGCGCTGACCGCCGAGAAGGACGGCTCTTACACGAACACCCAGCGCCTGATCCAGTGGCACGACCGGGCGGTGCCGCCCCCGGGTGAAGCAACCAGCGAAGCCTGGTTCGTGCATCGCCTTGCGCGGTTGCTCCGCGAGCGGTACGCAGACGATGATTCGCCGAGAGCGGCCCAACTCCAGGCCCTCGAATGGACCTACCCGACCCTCCCCGACGGCGAACCGAATCTCGAGCGCGTCCTCCTGGAGATCAACGGCGTCCACCTGGCGAGCGGACAACCTGTGACAGGTTTCGGCGAGCTCCGAGACGACGGCTCGACTGCCTGCGGCTGCTGGATCTACTCAGGAATCATGCCCGCGACCGACCGCAATCGCGCTCGCGAACGGGCTGCCTCCGGCCGGGCCTCGCTTGGTTGGGGCTACGCCTGGCCCGCCGACCGGAGGATCCTCTACAACCGCGCCTCGGCGAGGCCCGACGGAACGCCGTGGTCGGAGCGGAAGGCTTGGATCTGGTGGGACATCGAGCGGGGACGCTGGATCGGCCACGATATCCCCGATTTCCCGAGCGCCAAGCCGCCCGAATACAGACCCGGAGCTGGGGCTACCGGGGTCACCGCGCACCGCGGCGACGCGCCGTTCCTCATGCTTGCCGACGGTCGCGCCCAGCTCTTCGTTGCCTCGGCCCTGCGCGACGGACCATTGCCGACCCATTACGAGCCCTGGGAATCCCCGGTCGCAAACGAGCTCTACCCCGATCAGCTTCGCAACCCCGTGGCACGGGAACTGAGCGACCCAGGGAACCCCTACCAGCCGCTCCAGGACCCTCGCTTTCCGCACGTGCTCACCACCTATCGGCTAACCGAGCACCACACGGCGGGCGGCATGTCTCGATTCGTGCCGTGGCTCGCCGAGCTCCAACCGGAGGGTTTTGCCGAACTTGATTCGGTACTGGCGGACCGCGTCGGCATCGACAATGGCGGCTGGATCGCGATCTCCACACCGCGCGGCGAGATCGTGACCCGAGCGCTCGTCACCGACCGCCTCCAACCCCTTTCCATCGGCGGCCGTACGATCCATCAGGTGGGTCTGCCCTGGCACTTCGGCTTTGGCGGGATCGCCACCGGCGCCATCGCCAACGATCTGACCTCCCTGGTCGAAGATCCGAACTCGCTGATCCACGAAGGGAAGGCGATGACGTGTTCGGTGCGCCGCGCATCGTTTTCGGCAACGCGCGTGGCGATGGACGGTACTCGCGACTGGAACGAAGGGCGATAGATGACTAGGTCGTTCGGCCACGAGCACCCGGGCGCCATGGGCTTCTTGACCGATGCCACGCTCTGCATCGGCTGCAAGGCGTGCGAGGTCGCCTGCAAACAGTGGAACGAGCTTCCTGCGGACGGCGACGCTGCGCTCTCCGCCCGCTCCTACGACAACACGGGCGACCTGGGGGCGACGACCTGGCGCCACGTCGCCTTCATCGAGCGCGTAGCGACCGATGAGGCGCCGTTCGCCTGGCTGATGCTCAGCGATGTCTGTAAACACTGCGTGCATGCGGGCTGCATGGAAGCCTGCCCGACCGGTGCGATCGTGCGCACCGAGTTCGACTCCATCTTCATCCAGCCGGATATCTGCAACGGGTGCGGCTACTGCGTCCCCGCCTGCCCGTTCGGTGTCCCCCAGCTTGACCAGGACGACGGCCGGGTGCACAAGTGCACCCTCTGCTACGACCGTCTCCGAGGGGGGCTCCAGCCTGCCTGTGCCACAGCCTGCCCAACCGACTCGATCCTGTTTGGTCCGGTGACCGAACTCCGCTCGATAGGCCGCAGCCGGGTGGAATCGCTAAAGGAGCGCGGGGTGCAGAAGGCATCGCTCTACGGGGATACCAGCCTGGGAGGGACGAACGGTATCGGTGGCCTCAACGCCATGTTCGTCCTGAACGACGAACCTGAGTTGTTCAACCTCCCGGCCGCACCCTCCCTGCCACAGCGAACGACAGGACCGGCCTTTCTGGCGACCCTGCTGAGCGGGGCCTGCTTTGCCCTCCTGGGAGCCGCAGCGTTCCGGGCAACCAAGCGCGGGGAGGACTAGGGCGGATGCCGAAGAAACCGCTCGACGACCGTATCCGCGATTCGCCGCGGCCGCATGCGCCGCCGATCCACCGCTCCCACTGGGGATGGCTCGTTGTCGCCTATTTCTTCCTCGGCGGGATCGCCGGCGGGGCGCAGGTCATCGCGGCACTCGCGGCACTCGTGGGAGGCAAGAAGAGCGCTGGCGTTGCCAGGCTCGCCCGCTACGTCTCCTTCGCCGCGTTCCTCCCCTGCCCTCCCCTGCTGATCCTGGACCTTGGTCGCCCAGAACGGTTTCTCCACATGTTGCGGGTGGTGAAACTGCGGTCGCCGATGTCCGTTGGCTCCTGGACGCTCGTCGCATTCGGAGGCGTAGCGGCCCTCGCCACCCTCGATCAAGCGGCCGCCGATCACATCCTGCCTAGAGGGATGTTGACTCGCCGCCGCGGCTGGTGGTCTCCCCTGACGGCGGTGACCGGCCTTCCGCTCGGACTGGGCCTCGCCGGCTACACCGGTGTGCTCCTCGCCGCGACGGCGGTACCGCTATGGACGAAGCGGGGCCTACTCCTCGGTCCGCTCTTCCTCGCTTCGGCACTCTCGACGGCGGCCGCCGCGATCGATGCAACGGCCATCGCAACCGGGCAGAGGCATCGTGGATGGGCGCCGCTCCGGCGATTCGAGCGACTTACGCTACTCGCCGAGACCCTCTTGATGGCGGCGTGGCTTGGCCGACTCGGACGGGCCGGACTGCCCTTGGCCTCGGGACCGCTGGCCTTGTGGGTACATCACGGCGTCGCGGGGCTGGGCCTGGCGGTGCCTGCGGTGCTCGGGGCCCTGGCACCGCATCTTCCACCGAAGTTGCGGATCACCGCCAGCGCCGTCGCTCTGTCGTCTACGCTCTTCGGCGGCTTCGTGCTCCGGTGGGTTTTGGTGGTCGGGGGAAACCGCTCCGCGGATGACGCAGGAGCCACCTTCGAGATGACCGCTCGACCCTCAACTGAACGGAAGCAAGGCAACTGAATCGAGCAGGACAAGCGCGACCTTCCGATCGCCCCGGTGGTTACGACCCGGGTTGGGCGGATCGCTAGCGGAGCTGTTCGGCCAGCCATTCAGGAACGTCGGCGATCCGCAGTCGTTCCTGCCGCATGTCGTCCCGATGACGGACCGTCACGCTGTGGTCCTCGAGCGAGTCGAAGTCGACCGTGATGCAGAACGGCGTCCCCACCTCGTCCTGCCGCCGGTAGCGGCGCCCGATGTTGCCGCTCTCGTCGTAGTCGACCAGGACCTCGATCTCCTCGCCCAACCGGTCGAAGAGCCGGCGGGCGACCTCGGCCAGTTCCGGCTTTTTCATCAACGGGAGGATGGCCGCCTTGTACGGGGCAACGCGGGGGTGGAGCCGGAGCACAACACGGGTGTCCGGCTTGCCGTTGACGTCGACGGTCTGCTCTTCGTCGTAGGCGTCGATCAGCAGAACCAGGCACGTCCGATCGACCCCGAACGTGGGCTCGATCACGTGCGGCAGGTACCGCCGGTCCTCCGCCTGGTCGAAATACGTGAGATCCTCGCCGCTGAACTGCTGGTGCTGGCCCAGGTCGAAGTCGGTCCGGTTCGCCAGCCCGTAGAGTTCCCGCCAGCCCATGGAGCCGGGGAACTCGTACTCGAAGTCAACGGTCCGGCTCGAGTAGTGGGACAGTTCGTCGCGGTCGTGCTCGCGGATCCGGACGTGGTCCTCGCCGACCCCGATCATACGCAGCCAGCCGCGCATGTCGCTCAGCCACGCCTCGAACGCCGAATCCCCCTCCTCGGGCTTGACGAAGTACTCGATCTCCATCTGCTCGAACTCAAGCAACCGAAAGATGAAGTTTCCCGGGGTTATTTCGTTGCGAAACGCCTTGCCGATCTGGGCGATCCCGAACGGGACCTTGACGCGCCCAGTTGCCACCACGTTCTTGTACTGGACGAACATCGCCTGCGCCGTCTCCGGTCGCAGGAAGACCTCCGTGCCCGTCTCCTCGAGCGGCCCGATCATGGTTCGGAACATCATGTTGAACTGGCGGGCATCAGTCAGCGTCGGGTTGCCGCAGTTCGGACAGCGGAGGTTCGCCTCCCGCAGGATCGCCGACATCTCGGTCGGTGACTTTCCCTCCGCCTTCTGGCCCAGGCGCTCTTCGATGAGGTGATCGGCCCGGAATCGCGATCGGCACGTCTTGCAGTCGACGAGCGGGTCGTTGAAGTTCTGCACGTGGCCCGAGGCTTCCCAAACCCGCGGATGCATGAGGATGCCGGCGTCCAGTCCGACGATGTTCCGTCGCCGGTGGACGAAGGTGCTCCACCACAGGTTTTTGACGTTGCGCTTCAACTCCGCGCCAAGGGGGCCATAGTCCCAGGTGTTGGCAAGCCCCCCGTAGATGTCCGAGCCGGGATAGACGATCCCCCGCCGCTTGGACAACGCGGCGATCTTGTCCATCGTCACCGCCCGGGTCGTCTCCGTCATGGGTTCGAAGCTCTCCTGGGTTCGCTCCACGCTATCGAAGACCTGCTTTGGGGTGGCAGTCATTCTGAGTCGAACTCCTGCCCCCAATGAGCCGGCCCGTTGGTTTCGCCCCCCACCGGTACGCCGGCGAGACGCCGGTACACCTGGGTCGTCGAGATACTGACATGACCGAGCAGGTGCTGGACATCACGCAGTTCGGTTCCCTCTCGGATCGCGTGGGTGGCGAACGTGTGGCGCAGCGTCTGCGGCGTGACGTCCGCAATCTCGGCCTGCTCCGCGTACGATTTGAGGATCAACCAGAACCCCTGACGGGTGAGCCGTCGCCCCCGATGATTCAGGAAGAGCGCGTCGGCCTCCCGCCCACCAAGATGCGGCCTCGCGTCGTCCAGGTAGCTCTCGATTGCCTGCACCGCCCGCTCGCGAAGGGGCACTCGCCGCACTCGGCTCGACTGTCCAGCACATCTGACCCAACCGTTACCAAGATCCGTGAGGTCGAGCGATACCAATTCGCTTACGCGCATTCCCGTCGAGTAGAGCGTTTCGAGCATGGCGCGGTCACGCAGCGCCTCGGGCCGCAATGCCCGATCACCGCGGATTCGGCATGGTTGTTCCAGCAACCGGTCAACCTCGCCTGGGGTGATCGCCCGAGGCGGGTATTTGTCGACCCGTGGCGGCACCATCCGGAGGGACGGATCCTCCCCCATCAACCCCGCCCGGTACAGGAACTGGAAGAACGACTTGATGGCCGCGGTCTTCCGCGCCACCGTCGAGGTGGCATAGGGTCGGTCGTGCAGGGTCCGCAGGTAGTCGTTCAGCCGACCCTCCGTTAGTTCCTGCCACACCCCCGAACGATCCGATCCTGACCGATCTCCGAGCGAAGGATCCTCTTCAACCGCGCATCCCTCCTCGAGGTATGCGACGAACTGATTCAGGTCACTCCGATAGGCAACGACCGTGTTGTGAGAAAACCGCCGCTCCAACCTGATCGCATCGAGGAACCGGTCGATCTCTTCTCGCATGCCCTCTCCCGAGCGGTTTGCGGTTCGGCGGAGACGTGAGCCGACCGGAACCGCAGTACCGACTGCACGCCAGACCTACATGCCTACCCGACGAGCGCCCCACCGTTCGGCACCGGCAAACCGAACGCCTCGGCGACCGCCCGATGAACGACCGTGCCGTCGAGCACGTTCACCCCTCGGGCGAGCGCCGGGTCACGGCGCGATGCCCCTCGGAGTCCGTGATCGGCCAGCTCCAAACCGTACGGGAGCGTCGCGTTGGAGAGCGCCAGCGTGCTCGTCCGGGGCACCGCACCCGGCATGTTGGTGACGCAGTAGTGGAGGACGCCCTCGACGAAGAACACGGGGTCGGAGTGAGACGTGGGACGGGAGGTTTCGATGCAGCCGCCCTGGTCGATTGCCACGTCTACGGCGACCGACCCGGGCCGCATCGAGGCAACCATCTCAGCGGTGACCAGCTTCGGCGCCTTCGCTCCCGCGATCAATACACCACCGATAACGAGATCGGCCTCCCGCACAACCGCGGCCACGTTCTCGCGGTTGGACGCCAGCGTGTGGAGTCGACCATGGAGCTGGACGTCCAAGGCTCGTAGTCGCTCGACGTTTCGATCCACCACCGTGACGTTGGCACCCATGCCGAGGGCGATCGCGGCGGCGTTGATACCGACGACGCCCCCGCCGATCACCACCACGTTGCTCGGGAGAACCCCCGGCACCCCGCCGAGGAGGCGACCGCCGCCGCCGTGGGTCGCCTCCAGGTAATGAGCTCCCACCTGGACCGCCATCCGCCCGGCCACTTCGCTCATGGGCGTTAGCAGGGGCAAAGCCCCGTTGTCGAGCTGGACAGTTTCGTAAGCAACCGCCTGAACTCGCCGCTCGACCAAGGCGTTGGTCAGCGCTTCGGCCGCGGCGAGGTGGAGGTAGGTGAAGAGGATCTGGCCTGGGCGCAGGAGGACATACTCGGCCGCAACCGGTTCCTTGACCTTGACGATCATGTCCGCCCGGGCGAACACCTCGTCGGCCAGATCGACGAGCAGGGCGCCGGCGCCTTCGTACTCGCGGTCGGCGAAACCCGAGCCCTGACCAGCTCCGCGTTCGACCACCACGTCGTGCCCATGGCCCTTGTACTCGGCCACACCGCCGGGGGTCGTCGAAACGCGCCGTTCCGAGTCCTTCACCTCTTTCGGCACGCCGACGATCATTCGCCCCAGCCCCCGCCGCGACGCTACCCGGATCCCCACGGTCCAAACGGTGGCGCAGTCTAGCATACTCACCATAACTCGCGGATTTTCGTCGCCAGCACCCGAACAGTGGCCGGCCGACGTAGTACCATTCGGCTGTTTCGTCAGTCCACGCAGCTGGTCCGCCGGGGTGGCGGAGTTGCCCGTGCGGAGCATCGCCACCGTGCCCGAAGGACTCCTCAACGCCCTTTACATCGTGCCCGTTCTGGCCGTCCTCATCCTCGTCCACGAGTTCGGTCATTTTTTCGCCGCCCGTGCCGTTGGCGCGAAGGTCGAAGAGTTCGGCATCGGTATCCCGCCTCGATTGAAGGGGTGGGTCTACCGGGATGTCCTGTGGTCGATCAACTGGATCCCCTTCGGTGGCTTCGTACGGGTCCTCGGGGAGGACGGCAAGAACATGGACCGGGGGTCCATGAACGCCAAGTCACCGCTCCAGCGGGCCTTCTTCCTCGCCGCCGGATCGGCGATGAATCTGCTCCTCGCCGCCGTGCTGATGATCGTGATCGTCGGCGTCCAGGGCATCCCGACGAGCAGCGTCTACGTCGAACAGGTGCAGCCCGGCTCTCCTGCCGAGCAGGCGGGACTGGAGGCGGGGGACCGGGTTCTTGAGCTCGGCGGCGTCCCGATCGTTGGCGCCGAGGACGTCGGGAGCCGGACCCGAGAATTCGCCGGCAGACCGATGAGCATCGTCTTCGAGCGTGATGGTGAGACGACCGAGACCACGGTCGTCCCTCGCCAGAATCCGCCGGAGGGCGAAGGACCGACGGGAGTCCTGCTGGCGGCTCCTTTCAGGACGACGGTCACGGTTACCGGGGTCGCTCCTGGTTCCGCTGTAGCGGCTAGCGGGCTCCTCGCCGGGGACACGTTGGTCGAGATCAACGGGCGGGATGCGACCGACTACTTCGTCGTCGCCGAAGAGTTGTCGGACAGTGCGGGTGGAACGGTCCCGCTGACGGTCCACCGAGGCGCCGAAGAACGACTATTTTCGCTGGCGGTTCCTGCGACGGCGGCCACGGCCGACGGTTTCGCCGAGGTCGGGCTGAGCGCCGAGTTCCAGCCGGTCTATGAGAAGGTGGCTCCAGCCCAGGTGATCCCGCGCGGGATCGGGATGGCTTGGTCGCAGATGACCCAGATGCTCGGCGGCCTGCGTGACCTCGTCACGGGTGCGGCACCGCTGTCGCAGATCGCCGGCCCGATCGGCATGGGCCAGATCACCAGCGAGATCGTCGAGGCGAGCGCGCTCCCACTCTGGGTGACGCTCGCCCAGCTCACGATCCTCTTGTCGCTCAACCTGGCGATTCTCAATCTCCTCCCGCTGCCGGCGCTCGACGGTGGGCGTCTATTCTTCGTCCTGGTCGAGGTTCTCCGCGGCGGACGACGGATTCCGCCCGAGCGAGAAGGGGTCGTCCACCTGGCCGGCATGGTCATCCTGATCGGGCTGATGTTCGTCGTCGCCTTCCTGGATGTCGGCCGCCTGCTAGGCGGGCGTTCTTTCCTCCCCTGAGGTAGCGTCGCGACATCCGCCGGCGTCCGTCATGGCTACGATTGCTCCGACAAGGGCGGCTCATTCCAGTTCCAAGATCGGTCGAGCCCATTCCCCGCCGCGCGCGGGAGGACTCCAAGGAGTCGACGAACATGTCCCTGATCGGCCACCGCCGCAAGACACGCGTCCTCGACGTCGGTGGCGTCCGCATCGGCGGCGACCACCCCATCGTTGTCCAGTCGATGACCACCTCGGATACCCGCGATCCGGCGGCGACTCTCAAGCAGATCGCCGAGCTGGCCGACGCCGGCTGCGAAATCGTCCGCATTGCGGTGCCGGACCGGCGGGCGGCCGTGGCACTGCCCGAGATCGTCCCGTTCTCGCCGGTGCCGCTCATCGCCGACATCCATTTCGAGCACACCCTCGCGTTGAAGGCGCTCGATGCCGGAATCCACGGACTCCGCCTGAATCCCGGCAACATCCGGAAGCACGAAGATGTCCGCGAGGTCGTCACCAAGGCAAGAGAGCGGGGCGTGCCGATCCGGATCGGGGTCAACTTCGGCTCCGTCGCCCCGATGCCCCGCGAGTTCGTTGACGAGATGGCCGAGTCGGGAGCGTCGCAAGTTGAACTGCGTGCCGAGTGGCTCGTCCGCTCGGCACTGGGACACATCGGGATCCTGGAGGACCTCGACTTCGGGATGACCAAGGTGTCGTTGAAGGCCTTCGAGCTTCCGGTCCTGTTCGAGGCCTACCGGCGCTTCGCCGCGCTGCCGAACGACTACCCCCTCCACCTCGGCGTGACCGAGGCCGGTACCCCACGCACGGGCATCATCCGCTCCGCCAGCGGGATCGGGACGCTACTGGCCCTCGGCATCGGAGACACGATCCGAGTCTCGTTGACAACCAACCCGGTCGAAGAGGTCTTCGTCGGGTACGAGATCCTGAAAAGCCTCGAGCTCCGTCAGAAGGGCGCGGTGTTGATCGCCTGCCCGACGTGCGGCCGGGTCGAGGTCGATTTGTTCACCTTGGCGAACCAGGTCGAAACCTTCCTGGGCGAGGTGAAGGACCCGATCCGGGTCGCTGTGATGGGGTGCGTCGTCAACGGACCGGGCGAATCCCGAGACGCGGATGTCGGACTCGCCGCCGGTAACGGCAAGGGCGTCATCTTCCGCAAGGGACAAATCGTGCGGACTGTGGCCGAGGCGGAGATGCTCGAGGCGCTCAAGGCCGAGATTCACCAGGTCATCGAGGATCGGCGCAACGGCATTTTCGACGAGGGCGAACTGGATCGGTACCAGCCGGCGAAGCCAACGCTCAAGTTGGTGAGCGTTTAGGGCCGGCTCTGGCGGTACTTCTGTTGCTCAGTGGGGCGAAGCGGTCGACGAGTGGCCGCCATACCGAAACGGCGTGATTGCCGGTTAGCGAAGGCTAACCCAGGGCTCCAAGCCACGCCCTTGGGTAACCTGATTGGAGTGTGCTCGATGCGCCCCGTTCGACGACTCGCCTCCATCGGCGGTGTGCTGTTGGTGCTCCTCGTCGGGCTGTTTCACGTTGGTGTAAGTGGTCGACTCGCCGCCGCCCAGACATCGTCGGCCCTCTCGTGCGAACCCGCTGTCCGGCCGATTTCTTCTCCGGTAGCGGGACTGGTCGACTCGTCTCGCGACGCCTCACCGGCGGGCAATGCGGTGGCCCTCAAGGTCGGATTCGTGCCAATCTCCATTTACGCCCCGGTCTTCGTGGCGGCCGAGAAAGGCTACTACGCCGAAGAAGGCCTCGCGGTCGATCTCGAACCCCTTCCAGGTGGCGCCGATCTGGTGGCGCTTACCGCCAGCGGGCAACTCCAAGCCGCCGCGGCCGGTGCCGGTCCGGCCTTCTGGAACGGATTAGCGCTCGGACTGCCACTGGTGGTGGTAGCGCCCGGCCACTTCGAGGGATCGCCCGTCGCGACCCCGTTGATGATTTCACGGGAGGTTTGCGAATCGGGCAGGATCACGTCGGTCGCCGACCTCCAGGGTGGGAATGTCAGCGTCAACGCCCTCGGCGCCACCGAGTACTGGCTCGCCCAGGCCCTCTCGACCGGCGGCCTCACCCTCGATGACGTCACGCTCCGGACGATCCCCTTCCCCGACGCCGTCTTTGCCCTGGAAGCCGGTGCGGTCGACGCGGCGATGGTCGGGGAACCTCTGGCGACGAAGGCGGAACAAGACGGCATCGCGGTGCGGTTGGCCGACGACTTTCCCGTCCAGGACGTGATGCCGACGGCGCTGATGGCCAACCGGGACTGGGCGACCGCAAACGGCGATGCCATGGTCGGGTTTGTCCGGGCGTACCTGCGAGCCGCTGCCGACCTCGAAGCCGGCGGCTTCCAGGACCCCGAGACGCAGGCGATCATCGAGGAGTACACAGGCGTCCCAGGGAACCTCGTCGCCGCCGCGGTTCCCCCCAGATACGCCCCAGATGGAGTGGTCGAGCCGGAGTCGTTGGCGAAACTCCAGACCTTCTTCCGGGAGCGAGGGCAGCTTGAGTACGAGAACGACATCGACCCGGTGACGGTCATCGACCCCACGTACGCCGAGCGGGCGACCGGCGGGTCGGAGACCGGCGGCTGAGGAGACAATGCTGGCTATCGGGCACCCGGGGCACCTGATGCTGGGACGGCCGAGACCTTCGGTCGCCCGCTCGATGGCGTCGGAGTCGTTCTCCCAAAGGCGACCCGGAGCTTCGGTCGTAGCCCAGGGAATCGGCCATACGTTCGACGGGGCAATCGGGCCAGTGGAAGCGCTCCGCGACCTCCACCTGACGGTAGAACCGGGTGAGTTTTGCGTCATCGTCGGCCCGTCGGGCTGCGGCAAGACAACCTTTCTCCGCCTGATCGCCGGTCTCGACCGTCCGACAACCGGAACCGTCCGAGTCCAGCGCACCGACGGAAGTGCCGCCTCCAACGCGATGGTGTTCCAGGGACGGTCGGTCTTTCCATGGTCGACCGTTCGCGACAATGTCGCCTACGGTCTGCGGGCGCAAGGTGTACCGGCCGCCCACCGGATGAGGGTCGCCGACGATCTCCTGGAACGCGTCGGACTGGCCCGCTTCGCCAAGGCCTATCCCCACCAACTCTCGGAAGGAATGCGGCAGCGGGTAGCGATTGCCCGAGCGCTCGCGGTTGATCCCGATCTCCTGCTCATGGACGAACCGTTCGCCTCCCTCGACGAGCAAACGCGCTTCGTCCTCCAGGAGGAGCTGCTTTCGATCTGGGAGCACACCGGCAAGACCGTCCTCTTCATCACCCACTCGATCGACGAGGCGATCCTGCTCGGCGACCGCATCGTAGTCTTCGGCGCCAACCCGGGAAGGATCGAGGCCGACCTCGGCGTCCCCTTCTCCCGGCCGCGAACCCTTGCTGGCGTGCGGTCCCACCCCGCGTCTGGCCCCCTGTTCGACCGAGTCTGGACCATCCTCCAGGGCGCGGCGCGGCCGCCACACGAGCGGCTCGTGGCGGTCCAGCGATGAGGCCCTCAACCCGGCGCGCCCGTGAAACGGTCCTCACGGCAGCGGCTCCCGTCGGCGTGTTCGCGATCTGGGAGATCGCGGCTCGATGCGACCTGATCGACGCCCGATTCTGGCCCCCGCCGTCCAGCCTCGCCACCGCGGCCGGAGACCTGATCGCCGACGGCTCGCTAGCGGAAGATGTCCGGATCAGTCTGGTCCGAATCCTGGTGGGGTTTCTGATCGGAGCAATTCCGGCCGTGGCACTAGGCCTGGCAATGGGCCTCTGGTGGCCGGCCCGAGCTCTACTCCTCCCCATTGCGTCAGCCGTGTACGCCATCCCGAAGATCGCCCTGGTGCCGCTTGTGCTGCTCGTCTTCGGCACGGGTGAAGCG
>CADCWF010000342.1 GCA_902806345.1 uncultured Thermomicrobiales bacterium | reverse complement strand
GCCGAGGGGGAAGGATCCGCCGGGTGGTGGCCCGGGCAGGACTCGAACCCGCGGCCGGCCGCGCCCCAGTAGCTCAGCGGATAGAGCAGCCGCCTTCTAAGCGGCCGGCCGCGGGTTCGAGTCCTGCCTGGGGTACCACCGCCCACCGCGATCGTTCGCGCTCGGAGGGACGTGTGCCGGTGGTCGACGGCGGCATCTCCCTCAAGGACCGCTACGCTGGTTGCCTTCTCGGGCTGGCCTGCGGCGACGCCCTCGGCGGCCCGGTCGAGTTCGTCACCAGGCGCGAGATCGCCCGGACCTACCCGGACGGCGTCCGCGAGTTCGTCGGGGGAGGCTGGCTCGATCTGCGACCGGGCGAGGTGACGGACGACACCCAGTTGACGCTGGCCCTGGCGCGGTCGCTGACCGATGGCGGTCTCGAGATGGACCTCCTCGCGGCCGAGATGCTCGCCTGGTACCGCTCCAACCCCAAGGACATCGGCACCACCACGCGGCAGGCGCTGCTGTCTCTAGCGAACGGTGCGGACTGGCGACGGAGCGGAGAGGACGCATTGGCGGGATTGCCAAAGGGCGCTGGTGCGGCGAACGGGGCGGTGATGCGCTGCGCTCCGGTCGCGCTTCGCTTCCGAAGCGATCCGGTGCGGCTCGTCGAGGCTTCGCTCGCCTCGGCTAGGATCACCCACGCCGAGCCCCGCGCCGCCTGGGCGGCCGTCGCCGTCAACCAAGGGCTCGTCCACCTGCTCGGCGGCGGTACCGTCGCTGACCTCCCGGCCGCCGCAACCGAAGGGGTCGACGAGCCCGAGGTGCGGTCCACGATCCTGGCGGCGGCAGCCGTGCCGGAGGAGTCCGTCCGGGCAGGAGGGTTCGTGCTGGAGACGATCCAGGCGGCGTTCTGGTCGGTCGCCCACGCGCCCTCGGCCGAGGAGGCGATCGTCACGGCGGTCGGCTTCGGTGCCGATGCCGACACGACGGGTGCGGTCACCGGGGCCTTGGCCGGTGCCCACTGGGGCAGCTCCGCTCTCCCCGAGCGATGGCTCGCCTTCCTCGAGCCCCGCCGGGAACTCCAGGATCACGCCGCACGGTTGCTTGCAATCAGCGAGTCTTGATCTCGGCCCGTCCGTCAGGCCCATCGGCCGATTGACCGGACGATCATCCCGAGAGGTCCATGCTCGGCCGGTTGCCATGCCGAGCCGTCCGCGATTTGGACCGTCGAGGCAGCTTCCCGCGTTCGCCCCGGTGCTCTAGCGTCGGCCTCCGGCACGGCCGCCGGTCGTCGCCAAGCCACCGGCCTCGGATGCGCCACCGGTCCCGCCTCACATCGGCGGTTCTGCCAGCTTCAGGTAGCGGCGGACGCTGGCCCGGTTCCGGGGGTCGTCCGCCAGACCGAGCACCGCCAGCAGGTCGTCTTCGGTGGCGCCGGCGAGGGCCCGCTCGACCGCGAACGAGTGGCGCAGCGTTTGGGGCGTGACCGCCTTCGAGATGCCGGCCGCTTCCCGCACCCGGTCGACCATCGTGTTCACCGACGCCGGGCCGAATGGGAACAGGAGATCGGGCGGCGACTCGGCGTCCAGGTAGTCGCCGTGGATCCTGGCGAACTCGGCGTCGGCCGCGAGCTTGCGCTCCTTGCCGCGTTTCGCCGCGTCGTCGTAGAAGACGTAGACGACGGGGCGCTCCGGGTCGGCGAGATCCACGTGGTCGCGCCGCAGCGCCAGGAGTTCGCCGCGGGCGAGACCGAGGTTGAGCATCAGCCAGATCGCAGGTAGGCTCCACGGCTCGTCGTCGCCGGCGGCGGCGATGATGGCCGTCCGCTCGGCGGGGAAGAGGGGGACCGGCGTCCGCAACGGGATGGCGTGCGGGAAAAACCCCTCGGTCGGGTCCGATCGGAGGACCCTGGCGTCGTCGATCAGGAAGCGGAAGAACCGGCGCAGGCTGGTCAGGTGGCGCTTCCGGGTCGAGCGGCCGCTAGCATCCTGGAGGAAGTTGGCGATGTCGCCGCGGTCGATGGCGTCGATCGGCTTCGGGCCTATCTTCTTCTCCAGCGCGGCGAGGTCGTAGCAATAGCTCTCGATGGTGTTGCGCGGGCGTTTGGCCTGCTCCAACTCGCGGCGGTACCAGGCTCGCGCCAAGCCGAGGCTGCTCGACCCTTCGAGCGGGATGAGGCCGCCGAGGAGCGGGGCGAAGCTGCCGGCCGGACCCGGCGCGAAGAGGACGAGCTGCTCGGGTTCGTCCTCGGCGTACGCGCGCTCCAGGAGGAGCATTTCGTCGGATTGCCCGACCGGTCGCTGCCGCTCCTCCGTGGTGACGCCATCCCGTGAGCGCCGCGACGCCCTCTGCCCACCGAGGCCGGGAAGCGCGACGCTGACCGCTGAGGGACGCTCTGGCATTGGGTCAGACCCTCCGGCGATCCGCCTGCACTACACGGAGGCTAGGGGGACGGCGGGGCCGTGTCAAGAACGGGCGTTCGGACTGATGCCTCCAGCGGGTTGTAGAAGAGCTGCCCCCTCCGTCATCCCGAGCGGAGCCGAGGGGTCTCGTCGTCTCGTCGTCCGGAACGAGTGCATCCGGCTCCGCTCGGGATGACGGAGGGGCGGCGCGGCCGATTGTTCCGCAACCCGCTGTAAGGGCGGCTCTCCGACTCGCGCAGGATCTTCGTTATGGGAGCGCCCCCGCGCGATTCCCAGGCTTCGTCGACCGCCCGCGGGTGGTCGGCGACGTCGAACGGCTTCGGCACCGCACCGACGTTCTCCTCGTCGAGCCGGCCTTCGATCTCGCGCTGCAGGCGCATCGCGGCCGAGCAGACGACGATCGGGGGGAGGCGGTTGCCCGGTCCGAGTTCAGCTTCTGCAGGAGCTGCCGGCCGTGGTCCTCGTTACCGATGGTGAGGTCGAGGATGACCAGGTCCGGTTGCATCAACGTGACCACGGCGAGGTCGTCGCAGGCGAACGAGGAGAGGTGGACCCGCACCCTTCGCTCTCGAGGATGTCGCGGAAGTGCGCCAGGATCTCCTAGGTGTCGTTGACGACGAGGATGCGCTTCAGGCCGTTCCCGGACACCAAACCCTCATTGTCCTGGCGGCAGTCCAGCCGCCCCGCCCGAGGCGACCGCGGCTCCAACCGCCGCGGCGACCGTTGGTCCGTGATGCGTCCGCACCAGTGTCCGCGTTCTCCTCGGGAACCGCCGCACCGCTCCGACAACGGAGGACGCCATTTCCGGCAGGGACCCTTACGGTCGGGTCTTCCCGGCGAGCGCATCGACGGCCGCGGAGCGAATACCCGCGACGCTGGCGGACGGCACCCGCACGACCGGGACTGCCTCGGCAGCGGCGGCCGCCACCACCGCATCGCCGGTGGAGTGGTCCAATTGGCGGACGACCAGGAGCACGAGGTCGGCACCTTGGACAAGCCCCTGGAGGGACGCCCCGAGCTGGCCTTCCCAGGTTGGAGGCACTTCGCGCAGGCCCCTCAGGCCGGCGCCCCGCAGTTCGTCCCGGACGGCGGCGCGGAGGCGGTCGTGCCCGCCCGCGATCACGAGCAACCGCCCGGCGAGATCGAGGGGCGCGGGCTCGGCCGGCCGAGAGTCTGGACGCGGTCGAGTCGCCTTGCGGCCGGACTCGACGCGGTGGGCGGCGGCCGGTGCGCCGAGGCGGAAGAGCACGCGCTCGGCGGCACGAGCCAGGTCCGGTTCGCCGAGGTGGGCATGCCCGAACGACTCGGCCAGCGCGACGGCGTGGGCACGCAGCCCGGCAGCAACCGGCGCGTAGGCGAGCTGTTCCAGGGCGAGCAGTGCACCGGACGGCGCGGCGACCGCCGAAAGCAATGCCGCCCGGCGGTCGGGATCGGCGACCGGGCGCCATGCCCGCACGTCGCCCGCGGCGGCGGCCTCGAAGGTTTCGAGCGCCGCCTCTGCCAGTTCCTCGGCTCCCGTTGCCGGGAGCGCACGCAAGGCGTCGAAGCGGCGGGCGGCGAGGGAGGCGTGGAAATCTGGCGGCCAATCGCCCCAGGCGTCATCGAGGAGGTCGCCGAGGAGCGCCGCGGCGGCGTCCGGGTCGGCGGCTCCCAGGAGGACATCGAACAGTTCCACCACTTCGAGCGTGAGGTGGTTGAGGGCGACGGCCTGGGAGATCCTCGCAAGCGCCAGCGGATAGTCGTTGGCGGCGAAGGCGCGCTTCGCCTCTCGCAGCGCCGCCGCCGCCCGGGCCGCCACGGACCGCTCGGTCATCGATGTGATCCGACACGGCCTGGTCGGAGGGCGTTCCGACCGTCCATCTCCCGTTCACCTCGATGCCCTACCATCACGACCCAATTGTCGGGGATCGCCGCGACGGAAGCAGCGAGGGGAGGAACCATGGGTACACCTCGGGGGCAAATCGCCCGGACAGCGGGTGCCGAAGCCGGTGGGGAAGGCAGTCAATGGGCCCGCCGTGGCGACTTGCCCGTGATGGAACCGCAGCCCGGCATCTCGGTCCAGTCGATTGCCGGCGACCGGCTCCACGTCGCCTGGATCAGGATCGCACCGGAGACGGCGCTGCCGCTCCATCGCCACCCCCACGAGCAGATCGGGACCGTCCTCGAAGGAGCGATCGTGGTGACGATCGCGGGAGAGACGCGCCGCATCGAGCCGGGCGGCTCCTATGTCGCGCCGAGCGGGGTCGAACACGGTGGGGAGACGGGAACGGAAGGGGTCTTGGTGCTGGAAGCATTCACGCCGGTCCGGGAGGAGTACCTCAAAGCGGAACATTGACGCTCTTGGGGAGGACGATCGACGAGCGGTCGTGCGCGGACGGCGGGAACGCCAACGGAAGCCGCCGCTGCAATCGAGCGCCCGGGAGCGGGAGGGGGCACCTGCCCCCTCCCGCTCCCGGGCGCTCGAACCGTTACTCGACCGGCGTCGGGTCAATCGCGCCCGTGTCGTCGGTGCTGCCACCGCTGGCGTCGCCGGCATCTCCCGCGTCGCTCGCGCCGTCATCGCCGGCGTCGGCCGCGTTACCCCCGGTGGCCGGGTTTCCCGTTTCGCCAGCGGGATCGTCGGCCGAGCCGCCCGCGTCGATCGCGCCGTCGTCCGCGTCCGTCGCGGTAGCGGCGTCGGCCGAGCCACCAGCGTCGGCCGAGCCGCTCGCGTCGGTCCCGCCGTCGTCGGCCGAGCCGCCGTCGTCGATTGTGCCGGCTGCGTCTCCCGTGTCGGCGCTGTCGTCGCCGGCATCGCACGCCGACGCGGCGACGCAGGTGCCGGGCCCCCCCGCGACCCCTGAGGTGTTCGGGCAACAGACGAGTCCGTTGTTGCAGGGGTTCTCGGTGCCGGTGGTGCACTCGCATCCCTGGTCGCCGCACCGCGCGGCGCCGCAGAACCCGTCGGCGCCGCAGTAGCCGGAGCAGCAGTCGGTGCAGTTGGCGCCGGCGGTGCAGGAGCTCGGGCAGGGGTTCGTCGTCGCCTGGCACTGGTTGGCGAAGCAGACCTGCTCTGCTTCGCACCGTCCCGGCCCACCCGGCTGCGAGGAGTCGTCGGCGCAGCAGACGAGCCCGCCGTCGCAGGCTCCCTCGACGCCGGTGTGGCACGTGCACCCCTCGCTCGTGCAGTCCTCGGGCGGGTTGCACTGGTCGCCGGGGACGCAGCGGCCGGGGCCGCCGGGGAGACCGGGGTTGTCCGGGCAGCAGATCAGCGCGTCGTCGCAGGCACCCTGGACGCCGCCGTTGCAGCGACAGCCTTGCCCGGAACAGGGAGGAGTCGGGTCGGGCGTCGCCGTCGGTCCGAGCGGCTGACAACCGATCGAGGACGGGGTGCAGGTGCCTGGACCCCCGGGAGGGCCGTCCGCGTCGTCGGCGCAGCAGAGGAGGGTGGTGTCGCCGCAGGGGTTTTCGGTCCCCGTTGAGCAGGCGCAGCCGACGCCGGGGCGGGCGGGATCGGTGCACACCGGGAGCCGGGTCGGGGCCGGCGTCGGGGTGGTCCCGGTCGGGTCGCAGCCGAGGCGGTCGGGGACGCAGGTGCCGGGGCCGCCCGGCGGTTGGTTCGCCGCGTTCGGACAGCAGACGAGGGTATCGGCGCCGCACGGGTTGAGGGTGCCAATCTGGCAGGGGCAGCCGCGCCCCGGTTCGGCCGGGTCGGAGCAGATCGGCAGCGGCGTCGGGGTCGGCTCGCCCGGCGCCGCGGTCGCCGTCGGCGGCGCCGGGGGTGCCTGGGTCGGTGGCACGACCGGCGGCGCGGTCGGGGCGACCGGGACGGCGGTGGGGTCGGCCGGTGGCGCCGGGCAATAGGCAGCGGGGTTGGCGACCTGGGCGATGGTCGTCCCGGACAGGGTTTCGCCGGGGCTCGGCAGCAGCGGGGCGAGGTTCTGGCTTACCCAGTCGGCGACCTGGGTCGCCGCGGTCTCCTCCGATTGCTGGTCTTCGAAGACGGTGACGGAGACGACCAGGCTGCCGTTGCCGAAGACGAGGTACTCCACGAAGCCGGGTTGCTGGGCGAGCAGGGGAGCGTAGCCCTGCGAGAGCGCCTGTTGGAGGTCGACGAGGGAGCCGCTCGGCTGGTAGGTACGGACGATGACGAAGCGGGCGCCGGCGGGCTGGCGGGCGGCAACCTCGCCGCGGCCACCGAAGCCGGCCATGCCGCCGAGGAGCGCCGCCAAACCAACCCCGCCGCGGCCGATCGCCGTCCGCCGCGACCACCGCCCGGCCAACCGCCGGGTCATCGCATCGAACCGTGGTCCGTCCACGCCGGTCCCTTTCGCGAGCACGCTCCGCGGCCCTGCGGCCACGAGCGGATCGACGCGGATCGGAAGACGGAGACGGCGGGAGCGTGGGTCGCCGTCCGCTCCGGCTACCCTTTGCTGCCATTTGACCACAGATGCCGCCCGCGCGTGCGGCGGACCCCGAGCGTGCTGGATCCCGTTTGTCCCGCGATCGACCCCGTTCGGTTTGCCCCGAATAGGGTCGTGCGAGTATCGGGTGACCACCGGCCCGATCAGCCGGTGCCCCCCTTTCCTGCCGAAGTGGGTCCCCGAGGAGAGAGGGGGGTAGGCGGGTGAGGGGACCCAGGGGGCCGCGACTGCAATTCGGCTAATCACTCGAAGCACGCTTCGGCCCGCTCGCCCCGACACCGATCGACCGGTCGGCAGTGGCCGTCGCGCGATGAGCCAGGAGCGGTCTACGCTGCTCCGAGGCGGGCGTCGAGGAATCGGGTGAGCTGACCGCGCGACACGTCGTCGAGGCGGACCGCCAGGCCCCGCTGGTGGTTGCTGGTGAAGATGCCGCGCCGGCGGAACTCCTCCTTCGTCGTGGCCACCGAGAAGTCGATCGACTGCATCGTCCAGAGGACGAACGGGATGGCGGCGTCGAACAAGTGCTCCGCCTCGGCCCAGTCGCCGGCCTCCCAGGCCGCCTGGATCCCGGCGAACTCGCGGGTGAAGTTGCCGGCCGGCATCGAGCCGATCGAGCCGCGCTCCAGCGCGTCGAGGATCGAGAGGCCGCCCCAGCCGCAGAAGACCCCGAGCCGGTCGCCGCAGAGGCGGAGGGCTTCGGAGATCGTGTGGCCCTGCGGCGTGCCTTCGACCTTGATGTAGCGGAACGACGGGATGCGCTCGGCCATCCGCGCCCAGAGCGTCGGCGCCATCGCCACCCCGGTCAGTTGGGGGGCGTCCTGGACGATCAGCGGGATGCCGGCCGCATCGCCGATGCGCTCGAAGTAGTCGAGCAAGGAGTTACCGTCCGGCTTCACGAAGTACGGTGGGAGCACCATCAGCGCCGCGGCACCGAGACAGGCCGCCCGGCGGGCGCGGTCGATCGCCGGTTCGACGCCGGTGCCGTCGGCGGACGCGACGACCGGCACCCGGCCATTGACCACGGCGACGGTCCGCTCGACAACGGCGTCGCGCTCCGCCTCGGTCAGCTTGTAGCCCTCGGAGGCGATGGCGTTGCAGGCGACGCCGGCCGCGCCCTCCCCGAGCAGCCATTCCACCTGGCGGTCGATCCCGTCGGGGGCCAGGGCGCCGTCGTCGGCGAAGGGGGTGGCGAGGATCGGGATGCACCCGTGCAATGCCAGCGGCTCGAGCACTTCAAACTTCCTCGCCCGCGGCGGCACCGGCCCCGACCGTCTCCGGTGCCGTTTCGTCGGCCGCCGCGACCGCGGCGGAGCCGGGTGCGGGCTTCTCGGTGGACCCCTCCCGCCGCTCCCAGCCCGGCGCGAACAGGGGCAAGAAGTTGGTCACCTGGTAGGGGTGCTTCTCGAGCTCGGCGAAGTTGAGGTCGGTGCCGAGGCCGGGTCCGGCCGGGATCTGGATCCGGCCGTCGACCTGCTCGACAGGGTTGGTCACGATTTCGCGCTCCCAGTCGACGTTGAACTCGTCGAACAGCTCCTGGACGAGCAGGTTCGGGGTGCAGGCGCCGATCTGGACGCAGACCGCGGTCGAGATCGGCCCCTGGGCCTGGTGCGGGGCGACGACGGCGTAGTGGGCGTCGGCCATCGCGCAGACCATCCGGGTCCGCCAGATGCCGCCCATGGAACTGGGGTCGGGCTGGAGGATGTGGACCGAGTTGTACTTGAGCAGTTCGGCGAACTGGTGGGTGGTGGTGAAGCTCTCGCCAGCGGAAACCGGGATCGCCAGCTTGCGGCCGACCTCGGCGGTGGCGTCGATCTTGGTGTGGTCGGTCGGCTCCTCGAACCAGGTCGGGTTGAACTCCTCCAGGGCGTGCCCGAACCAGACCGCCTCGGCGACGCTGAACCGGCGGTGCCCCTCGATCATGATCTGGGTGTCCGGCCCGACCGTCTCGCGGACGGCGGCGACGATGTCGAGCGAGAGCCGCCGCTCGGCCGGGACCATCGCCCGCCAGTTGGCGCCGAAGGGATCGAACTTGAGCGCCTTGTAGCCGCGCTCGATCACCTTCGCGGCGTTGGCGGCGAAGTCCTCCGGAGTGCGCTCCCCCTGGTACCAACCATTGGCGTAGGCCGGCAGGGACTCGTGGTAGCGACCCCCGAGCAGGTCGTAGATCGGCCGCCCGGTCACCTTGCCGATGATGTCCCAGCAGGCGGTCTCGATTGCGGCCACCGCGTTGAGGTGGATCTGAGCACCCTCGGAATAGATGTCGCGCGTCATCCGCTGGTAGATCGTCTCGATCTGGAAGGGGTCCATCCCCTCGTAGCGGGGCGCCAACTCGTGGATCGCCGCCTCGATCGTCTTCGCGAAGGCGTTGAGCGTTCCTTCGCCGACGCCGTAGAGACCGGGCTGGTCGGTGTCCAGCCGGACGAAGAGCCAATTCTTCCAGGGATTGCCGACGATGTAGGTCGTCGCGCGGGTGATCTTCATCGCTGCGCCTGCTCCCTCCCTGGCAGCCGTTCCCACGGTGCCCGTTCTCGGGCGAATCCTACCGGCCGCCACTCGGCCGCGCCCGATCGTCGCCGCCCGGTCGTGGGTGAATGCGCCGGAACGGCGCCCTCGGAAAGCACCGGAAGCGCCGATCCGCCTTCGTTCGCCCTGTTCAACCGGCAGCGGGCGCCAGGTTCCGCTACTCGACCGTCACCGGAACCCGGTAGATCGAGTTTTGCAGGTAGCCCTTGGCGTTCCATTCGGTCTCGACCGGCTGACCAAGACCGCGCTGGTCGAACGCGCGGGACTGCAGCATGGCCGTCCCGCTCGCCGCCTCCCACGGCGCCTCAAAGCGAACCCAGGAGAGCGGTCCCGCCTCTTCGACGATCGCGGCCTCGACCCAGGTGGCTCCGTCGTCAGTGCTGACTTCGACCCGCTCGATGCCCCCGAAGCCGGACCAGGCAAAGCCGCCGATCGTGACCGGACCCGCGGGCAGCGCCGCATCCGGCAGGGGCGAGGTGATGACCGAGCTGACGGGCATCTCCCGCACCGGCCGTACGACCGCGCCGACCTCGTCGATGATCACGTAGGACTCGGTGTTGTAGGTGCCGGCAAACGGACGATCGATGACCTCCAACCCGACGACCCACTTCGTGGAGGCGATGCCGCCCCAGCCGGGGACCAAGAGGCGGACGGGGCCGCCATTCGGCGGCGGCAGGTCTTCGCCGTTCATCTGCCAGACCAGCATCACGTCGGGGTCGGTCGCGATTTCGATCGGGAGGCCGCGCTGCATCTCCGGAAAGTCGCCCCCCTGAGAGACAACCTCGACCGCGCCCGGCTGGACGCCGGCTTCGTCCAGAATGTCGATCAGGGAAACGCCGGTCCACTCCGCGTTGCCGATCGCGCCGTTGCCCCACTTGGTGCCTTCGACGGCCGCGGGCTCGTTGCCGAAGCGGCCGCGGGACTGCCCGGAGCAGGCGAGGAAGGCAGTGATGGTTCGCGGCTCCATCGCCTCCAGGTCGGCGAACGAGAGATCGAGCTCCCGTTCGACCAGACCGGTCACGGCCAGCCGCCACTCGTCCCGCGGGATGTCGATCGAGACGGGGCCGTTCGAGCGGATGAAGAACTGGTCGTTCGGCGTCAAGAACTCGGTCATCAATTCGGCCGGCGTCTCAAAGGTGGTCGAGCCTTGCTCGATAAGCCGGGAGTCCTTGCCGAGCCCGGCCAGAACGCCCTCGCTGGTTGGGGTGGCGTCGGGCGTCGCATCCTGGGCCCAAGCCGAGTCACGCAGCACGGAGGCGATGACCGGTGCCGAGAAGCCGGCGGCCGCGAGGCGGCCGATCAGACTGCGGCGCGATGTCGACCGCGGCCGGTTGGCTTGGTCGTTCCCTGGAAGGTGATTTGTCATCCCGTCTCCTTGCGTGGTCCGCTGCGTCGCGGCGTCCCGCCAACGTCGACTCGTTGCCGCTCGGGGCGGTCCGCTGCAAGTGGGGTGCCAGCAGACCTTCCCGGGCGGCAACTGCTAGAGGGATAGCTAGTAAGAGATCGGCGGCCTGTGATTACAGAGCGCCGTGCGGCCGCCAGATCGGGATCAGGGAACGGGGCTGTCCGTAATGTCGACGGCTTGGCTATCCCGGTCAACCTTAGGGGCGGCACCGAGTGAAACTGGCTCCGCTTGCGAGAGCCGTCGCACGTCGACCGGCAGCCCGGCCACCATCAGCACCACCGAACCGGCCCCGGCGGCCGTCACGCAGTTGACCCGACCGAGGGCGTCGCGGAAGACCCGGCCGACGGGATAGGGTGGCACCAAGCCCATCCCGACCTCGTTTGAGACGACCACGAGTTCGATATCGAGATCCGGCACCGCCGCGAGGAGGCGCTGGATGGTCTCGACCGCTTCGGCCTCGACCCGCTCTGACCGTTCCGGGTCGACGGCAGCAAGGTCGCCGCCGGTTCGAACGTGCAGCAGGTTCCCGAGCCAGACGGTCAGGCAATCGACGAGAACGAGATCGTTCGGACGGGCGTTGGTCGCAACCGCCCCGACCAGATCGAGCGGCTCCTCGACCGTCCTCCAACCGGATGGCCGCGTCGCCTTATGCGCGGCAATCCGGAACGCCATCTCCGCGTCGGAGGGCACAGCCGTCGCCACGAACAGGACGGGTCGGCCGGAGATCGCCGCTTGCCGCTCGGCCCAGGCGCTCTTGCCGCTGCGGGCACCGCCGAGGACGAGCACCACGCCGGTGTTCACTGGCGTGCTCCACGTGGGCGGAGCATCGAGATGATCCGGTCGACGGCGAGCGAGTGGGCCAGCACGTCCGCCCAGCGGTCGATCAGATCGACCGCCTTGCCGGCCGCGGCCGGGTCTGGAGGCGTGCTTCCGATCGGGACGCGGCGTTGCCGCATCCAGGACACAGCCGCCCGCCGCATCGCCGCGTCTTCGAACAGCCCATGGACGGAGGTGCCGGTAACCAAGCCGTCTTCGCTGACCGCGCCCTCGTCGTCGCCGGCGACGCTGCCCGATGGTTCAATTCGGAGCACGGCGCCGGATTCACCCGGGTGCGTTGGCCACCCGACGCGGATCTCGTAGCCGTCGACGGTTTGACCGAGGGCGGACGCGAAGATTCCGCGCCGCGCCACAACCGTTGCGCGGACCTGGGCAACGCGCTTCTCCGAACGAAAGACCGTCTCGTGCGGGAGCAGCTCGAGCCCGAGGACGGAGGCGGGGGTGGTCTCGATGCCGTGCGGGTCGTGGATGCAGCGGCCGAGCATCTGGTACCCGCCGCACACCCCGAGGATCGGCGTCCCGTGGGAGCGCGCGGCAACGAGGGCGTCCGCGATCCCCCGCTCCCGGACGAACGCGAGGTCGGTGACGGCGGCCTTGGTTCCGGGCAGCACGACCAGATCGGCTCCCGCGATCCGCTCCGGCCGGTCGGCGTACTCCAACGCGACCCCCGGCTCGCGGGCCAACGGGGCGAATTCGTCGAAGTTGGCGATCCGGGGCAGCCGGACGACGACGACGCGGAGTTGGCCGGGCGTTCCCATCTCCTTGGGGCGGCGCTCCAGCGCCGCGCCGTCCTCCTCCGGCAGGTCGAAATTCGGCACCATCGGCACCACGCCGAGGAGAGGAAGCCCGGATCGCTCCTCCAGGATGCGGCCGCCGTCGGCGAAGAGCGACGGGTCGCCTCGGAAGCGGTTGACGATAAGCCCTTTGACCCGCGCGCGCTCTGGCGGCTCCAGCAGGTCGAGCGTGCCCAGCAACTGAGCGAAGACGCCGCCACGGTCGATATCCCCGACCAGGAGCACCGCCGCGTCTGCCTCGCGGGCGACCCGCATGTTGACGATGTCCCGCGCCCGAAGGTTGAGTTCGGCCGGGCTGCCGGCGCCTTCTGCCACGACGACGTCGAAGCGCGTCCGGAGGGCGGCGAGCGAGCCGGCGACCGCCGGCCAAAGTTCGTCGGTCCGGGCGAGATAGTCGCGCGCGTTCCGGGAGCCATGGGCCACGCCGAGCACGACCAGTTGGGACGTGGCGTCGGCCTCGGGCTTGAGCAGGATCGGGTTCATCTCCACCGTCGGCTCGGTGCCCGCCGCCGCCGCCTGCACCGCGGTCGAGCGGCCGATCTCGCCGCCGTCGGCCGTGACCGCGGCGTTGTTGGACATGTTCTGCGCCTTGAAGGGAGCGACGCGGAGGCCACGCCGGCGGAGCAGGCGGCAGAGCCCGGCGACGACGACGCTCTTGCCGACGCCGGACGCGGTGCCCTGGACCATGAGGACGGGCGCCGTCACGATCCCCCTCCAACGAATCCGACTCCCTCCGTCCCGGCAAGGTCAGCCAGTGCCGCGACGAGCCGTTCGCACTCCGGCATGGTCCGGACGCCGATACGGACGTAAGCGGGCAGGCCGAACGAGGCGCAGTCGCGGACGCACAGACCGCGCCGCAGCAACGCCGCGCGGACGCGCTCGCCGCTCCCCACCTCGACCATCAGGAAGTTGGCGGCCGCGGGCAGCACGTGGAGCCCGAGCCGGGTCAGCGCTTCGGTGAGGTAGGCCCGGGCCCAACGGACCTCCCGCCGGGCCGCCAGCAGGTGCGCCTCGTCGCCCAGCGCCGCCTGCCCGGCCGCCTGGGCGACGGCGTTGACGCTCCACGGTGGCCTGACGGCATCCAGAGCGCGTCGGACCGACTCCGGCGCGAGGGCGTAACCCAGGCGCAGCCCCGGCATCGCGTAGTCCTTCGTGAGCGACCGCACGAGGACGACGTTGCCGAGGGCGAGGAGGCAGTCCGTTGCCGGCGGGACGTCGACGAACTGGCGGTAGGCCTCGTCGACGACGAGCAGCGTGGCGGGCAGCGCCACCGCCAAGTCCCGCAGTGCCAGGACGGGGAGCAGCGTGCCGGTCGGGTTATTCGGGTTGCAGAGGAAAGCGACTCGGACGTCCGCCGCGCGGGCGGTGGCGATCAGGCCCGGCGGGTGGACGGCGAACCCAGCTGCCCGCTCCGTTCGGTGCTCGCGGGTTACGCCCCCGGCGATGGCGACGCAGCGCGCGTACTCGCCGAAGGTCGGTCCGACAACCAGCGCGGCGTCACCGGGGTCGAGGAAGGCGAGCGCGAGCAGCCAGAGCAGCTCCGCCGACCCGTTGCCGACGACGACCTCGGCCTGCGAAACGCCGTCCCGCTCTGCCAGGGCGTGCCGGAGACTCGTGGCAGAGTCATCTGGGTAATGGCTCCAGGTCGCCGCGGCTGCCGCCGCGATGGCGAGCGGCGACGGCCCGAGCGGGTTGGCGTTGACGCTGAAGTCGACGACCTCGTCCCGCCGCAATCCGAGGGCGGTCAGTTCGCGGTCGGAGATGCTGCCGTGGGGGACGGGTGAGAGTCGTTCCAGGCGCGGACTGGGCTGGACCGTCACGTCCCACCTCCGAACCGTTCCCGATACAGCAGTCCCGCTCCGGCAACGGCGCACCCAACCGTCGCGCCCAAGACCAGCTTCGTCACGGCGCGTCGCGCCGCCGCGATGTCGTCAGCGGAAGGCGGCCGACCGCCGTCCCCCAACGAGTAGTGCCCGACCTTTTCGAGCCGTACGCCGAGTGCACCGGCCATCGCCGCCATCGGCCAGCCGCCGTTCGGGCTCGGCGTGCTGCCGTGATCGCGGCGGGCGACGGCGAGGGCGTTACGACCTCGGATCGGGCCAGCCGTGGCGGCGAAACCCGCTGCCGTAATACGGGCGGGCGCGAGGTTGACGAGGTCGTCGAGCCGAGCGGCCGCCTTGCCGAGGTGTTCGTAGCGGCCCCGGTAGCCAACCATCGCGTCGAGCGTGTTGGCGGCGCGGTAGGCGTAGGCGCCGGGCAGGCCGCCCACGATGAAGGCCAGCCAGGGGGCGACCACCGAATCGGCGGCGTTTTCCGCCAGCGACTGGATCGCCGCCGCCGCGATCGAGGACGCGCCGAGCGTGGACGGGTCGCGACTGACCAGATCGGACAGCGCCGTACGTGCCGCCGGGAGGTCGCCGCGTTCGAGCGGGAGGCGCACGCGCTCGGCCGCCCGCAGCAGCTCGCGGTGGGCGAACGACGGCTTGAGGAGAAGGGCGGCGACCGGAAGCCGGCAGGCAAGGGGGAGCCGCTGGACGAGGCGGGCGGCGGTCGCGGCGATCGTGGCGGTCAGGCCGACGGTGGTCGTCACCGCCACCAACCCGAACGCGAACTCGACCACGGGCGGGCGGACGGGGGCATGCCGGATCCACCCGTTGGCAAACCGGCCGATCCAGACGACCGGGTGCATCGCCGGAGGCGGCTCTCCGACCAGCCAATCGAGCAGCGCCGCGGCGGCCAGCGTCAGCAGCCGATCGGCGACGAGGATCGTGCGAGTGCGACCGCGGCGGATCACGCCCCGATCTCCGATCCGTCGAACCCTACCGCGACGTAGAGCACAGCGGTCTCGGCAATGACAGCAATCGCGCCGTAGGTGTCGCCGGTCAATCCGCCGAGGCGGACCGCGAGGAAGCGCCCGCAGCCGAACGCGATGGAGGTCGCAAGGATCGAGGAGACGAGTCCGAGGGAGCCCAGGGCGAGACTACCGGCGACCGTCGACGTTGCCGCGACCGCGAGCGGGAGACGCCCGGCCCTGGCACGGGTGGCCGCGCCGAGGCCGTCGGCTCGGGCGGATGGAAAAGCATGGATCGCCAGGACCATCGCCCAGCGCCCGAGCCCCCAGGCGAGCGCCAACCCGAGCAGGCGCTCGGTCCCGGTTAGCTCAACGAGCGCGGCGAAGGGCAGCAGCAGTGCCAGCCCGCCGGCGACCACCCCGAAAGCCCCGACCCGGCTGTCGCGCATGATGGCCAGCCGCAGCTCCCGGTCGCGGCCGCCGAAGACGCCGTCGGCGGTGTCCATCAAGCCGTCGAGGTGGAGGCCGCCGGTCGCGAGCGCACCGAGGCTGACGAGGACCGCCGCGACCGTGGTCGGCGGGAGCCAGCGGTCGAGCAGGAGGCCGAGAAGCCCGACCGCCGTGCCGAGCGCGGCGCCGACTGCCGGGAAGTGCGCCGAGGCGGCGCCGAGGTCGGCCGGGCGCCGGTCGTGCCGGGGGACGGGCAGGACGGAGAGGAAGGCCAGGGCGGCGGCCAGCGGCACCCACCAGGCCGAGCCCGAGGATCCTTCGGCATCGTTTCCTCGTTCAGGCCCCACGATCGACATGTCCTGGTGATGGCCGATGTCGCTCCGGGTCCGATTGGTCCCGCGAGGACGAGACTGAGCTTGTCAACGTAGCAAGGAGCGAATCTCGCCGGAGGTTGGGAACTGCGCTCGGCGGAGTGGCGGCACCAGCTCCGGCTTCCAGACCTCCGTCCGCCGCATCGGAGGAAGCGCTCGGCCCATTTGGAGGAGTTTGAACGGGTCCGGCGACGCCGGCCTCGGCAAAGGTGGCCATCTCGGCGTGGACCGCAAGCGCGGCGTCGACGACTTGCAGTCCGAGCAGCGCTCCGCTCGCCTCACCCAACCGCATCCCGAGCTCGAGCAGCGGTTCCTTCCCCAGCCATTCGAGCACGAGGCGGTGGCCGGGCTCCGGCGAGCGGTGGGAGGCGATCAGGTAGGGGACCACGGCGGGATCGAGCGCGGCGGCGACCAGCGCCGCGGCGCCAGTCGGGAAGCCATCGAGCAGAACCGGCACGCGGGCGGCCGCGGCGCGGAGCATCGCGCCCGCCAACGCGGCGAGCTCCAGCCCGCCGACGGCGGCCAGAACGGCGATGGGGTCGGTCGGGTCGGGACGGTGACGTTGAAGCGCCGCGGCGACCACGCGCCGCTTGCCTGCCAGGGCGGCGTCGTCGATGCCGGTCCCTGGGCCGACCGTCGCCTCGGCAGTGACGCCCAGCAGCGCCGCGGTAACCGCCGCGGCCGCCGTCGTGTTGCCGATGCCAATCTCGCCGAGGGCGAGGAGGTCGATGCCGTCGTCCAGCCGCGCTTCGACGACGGCCGCGCCGGCCGCGACCGCCGCCTCCGCCTCGCCACGCGCCATCGCCGCGCCGT
>CADCWF010000341.1 GCA_902806345.1 uncultured Thermomicrobiales bacterium | reverse complement strand
ATCCGCTCGCAGCTGGGGCGGGTGATCAGCTTCAGGCACTGGGCGACATCCGGGGTCTGCATGTGCTCGATCCCGGCGTAGAGGTCCTCGACGTTCTCGCGCACCACGACCAGGTCGATGCCCCGGCCGGAGAAGGGCGTCGGCACGCCGGGCAGCTCCCGCACCGGCCGGACGTTGGCGTAGGTTTCGAACAGCTTCCGCAGGGTGACGTTGGCGCTCTTCTCGCCGAACCCCACCGGCGTCTCGAGCGGGCCCTTGAGCACCAGCCGGGTCCGCTTGATCGACTCGATCGTCTCGGCGGGCACCCCGGAGGGGATGCCCGCCTCGAACATCGCGGCCCCCGCTGGCCGCTCTTCCCAAGCGAGGGGTGCGCCGACCGCCTCCAGCACCTGCCGGGCCGAAGCGATCACCTCCGGCCCGACGCCATCGCCGGGGATCAGGGTGACGGCGAACGTGGTTGCGGCGGGCACGTTCTGGCCGGCCGCGGTCGTGGCGGACATGCATTCCCTCCGGTTGCCGAGGCGAGGAGACATGGGGTCGAGACGCCTATGCTTTCCTCGTCTCCTCGTCTCCTCGTCTCCTCGTCTCTACTGGCTACTGGTAAATCACCAGGTGCGGCGACGGCTCCAGCGACACGATCTCGCCGGGGCTCATCAGCGGGACGTCCTGCTTGTAGAAGAGCTTGACGCCGGCGTACTCGACGGGCTGGTCGCGGATCAGGATATCGTAGACCTCGGTCTTCAGCTCCGGCGGACCGAACCCGTCCGACTCGATCACCAACTGCACCCCGGGCTCCGGCGCCAGCCGCTCCTTGCCGACGATCATGTCTTCGCGGAACTGGTGGACCACCAGGATCTTCGGCGGCAGGCCGCCGTCGCGGACGATCCCGGCCAGCATCTCCTGGGCCGTGCCGATCTGGTCGGCGGTCAGTTCGCCGATGTGCGTGCCGGGCACTTGTCCGGGCGCGACGGCGAACTCGGGGTCGAGCGCCAGGTGGACGTGCGGCCGCTCCAGCAGCGGCCGGACCTTCTCGATCTCGGCCGCCACGGTGTTGCGGCCGATCTGGAGATCGAGGAACAAGAGGATGCCGTTCGCCTCGGCGAAGTCGGCGTACTCGACCAACGTCTCCGTGTCCGTGTCGAGCAGGTACTGGCCGCCCTGGGTCGGCTCTGCCTGCGCGACGGTCGCGATCACCTCGAAGGCCGGGATGACCGGGCGAGACGGGTCGGCCGCCTCATAGTTGGCCGCCTCCGCCCGCAGCAGCCCCAGCAGGTCATCTTTCGGGTACTCACCGAGGATGCCCATGTTGGGATCGTGCGGGTGGCCGTAGTAGGTCAGGATTCGGTTGGCCGGCAGGAGACCGGGCGATTGCTGCGCCACCGCCGGCAAGCCCGTCGTTGCTTGCGCATCCGGCGCGGCCAACGCCGCGCCGCTCGATGGCTGGCCGACGGGCGGCGCCATCGCGCCGCCGTGCCCCGCGATCCCCGCGACGACGGCGGGGCCGGCCCAGCCAAACGTCGGAGCGTCGGGTTCCTGCCGGATGTCCACAACCGAGGCAACGGGGACTGGCGCCGGGGCCAGGGTCGGGACGGTCTCCGAGAACACCCCGGCCACGGCTGCCGGCCGCGCCTCCTCGTGGTCGCCGGTCGAAGGCATGGCCGCCGCGGGGATCGCCGCGCCGGGGACGGTCAGGATCCCCGACGCGGCGATCGCACAGAGCGCGACGACCAATCCGGCGGTCGGACCCTGCCGGGCGGACGATCGTCTGTTGCCGCCCTGGTCGAACCGGTGGCGGCGAGCGGTGCCGAACCGGCGAGCGGCCGCGACCGTGGGGACAATAGCGGGTTCGGACTCTTCGTTGGTCAAGCGCACGATCGCTTCCCTCGGCTCGGCTTGTCGGATGGACTGGATCGACGGTCCACCGCTGGGTGGGGAGGGGCGGGGACGTTCAGCGAATGGTAGGCCGGCGGCCCTCGTCGGATTTCGTGTGACGCCTTTCGGCATTCGCGGTGGACGACGGCAAGTCGGGGCGTGCGGCGACCAGGCAAGGTTTGCGCTCCGTTCGCTTAGGCGCCGGTCGAGGAGGCCGGCGCGAGGGGGTCGGGGTGGTCGTGCGCCGCCTCGCGGCGGGCGGCGAGGAGCGAGGCCGCCAGGGCGATGCCGAGGATGGCGACGATGACGGCGAGGCTGACCAGGGCCGGGATCTTGTAGACGTCCACCAGCAGCATCTTGGCCCCGACGAAGACCAGGACCCCGGCCAGACCCGGTTTCAGGTAGCGCAGCCCAGCCAGGTAGCCGGCGAGCACGAAGTAGAGCGCCCGCAGGCCGAGGATGGCCATGATGTTCGAGGTGAAGACGATGAACGGGTCGCCGGTGATGGCGTAGATGGCCGGGATCGAGTCGACCGCGAAGACGAGGTCCGTCGTCTCGACCAGCAGCAGAACCAGGAAGAGCGGCGTCATGTAGCGGACGCCGTTGCGGACGACGAAGAAACGCTGGCCCTCGTACCCCTCCGTGACGGGGTAGAAGCGCTTGGCCAGCTTGACGAGCTTGTTGTCCTCCAGTGACGGCGTTTCGTGGCCACCCCGCAGGAAGCGGATCCCGGTCAGGATCAGGAAGGCGCCGAAGACGTAGATGATCCAGTGGAAGGTGCCGAGCAGGACGCCGGCGAAGGCGATCAGGATGGCGCGCATGATGAGGGCGCCGACGATCCCCCAGAAGAGCACCCGGTGCTGGTATTTGGCTGGCACCGCGAAGGCCGAGAAGATCAGCAGGAAGACGAAGACGTTGTCGACCGCGAGTGACTTCTCGACCAGGTAGCCGGTCAACCACTGGACGCCGGCGTCGTTGCCCATCCGCCAGAAAACGCCGCCGTTGAAGAGCAGCGCCAGCCCGATCCAGACGGCGCTCCAGGTGAGCGCCTCGCGGCGAGACACCTCGTGGGCCTCCCGGTGGAAGACGCCGAGGTCGAGCGCCAGCATTCCGACGACGAGGGCGAGGAAGGCGATCCAGGGAACAAGGTCAGTCAGCATCGTTTCCCCATCAAGGCGGTCAAGGACCGCCGCCGTGCGCTATCGGCAGGTTCCTCCCGGGTCGGGTACGGTGATCCGTCCCGGGCGGATGAAGGTTCGGTTGATGTCGTGCGGGTTGCGTCAGCTGGGATCGCGGCGCAGCCACGGTGCGTTGCCGCGCCCCCGTTCGTCCTGCCATCTGCCGTCGACGGAGCGCCGGGAGCGACGGTCCCCGCCGCCTTCGACCGGCCATCGGCGTCGCGAGCTGGCGGCGGGGGTGTGGTCGGCCGCGGTTCCCTGCCGCGCGAGCAGATCGCGGAGGAGCGCAGGACCGACCTCGGAACCGGGCGGGGAACCGCGGAGCGGACCTATAGGTCTCTGGCTGGACCTGGTGGTTTCGGGGGATTCGAGGACCTCGTCGATCACGGGCTGACTCCCTTCTCCGCGACCGGGCACAAAAAGCCCTGGCCGCATCCGGATGGATGAGCCAGGGTCTTACCCGGTGAGAAGGTCCCTCACCCCCGCGGCCGGCGCTCGCGCGCGTAATGACGGCCGCGGATCCGCCGCTTGTTGGGCGCGGCGGCCGCTACTCCCCCTGTTGGGTACAGGATAGCGGATCCACCGGCAATTGCAACCGGATTAGTAGACAAAGTAAACAATGCAGGCGCTGGACACGCGGAACGGACGCGGCGTGGCGAGACCGCAGCCGATCGATCCGGGGCTAGGCCGCACCCGCACCGTGCAGGGCAACGTCTTGCCAGGACGGTGTCAAGGGCGTGCATCGCGTCGGCAACGCCGGCCCGAGCCGGTCGAGCATCAAGCGGACCGCGTCGATCAGTTCCGCCGGGCGGCAGGGCTTGGCGAGCGTGGACACGCCGCACCCCGCCATCCGCTCGCCGAGCCGGCGCAACCGGGGCACGTCGGCCGAACAGAGGCCGACCGGGATGGCGGCCGTCGCTGGGTCTTCCTTCAGCCGCTCCAGGAACGGGCCGCCGAGATCGGCCGCGGAAAACCCGCGGCAGCGAGGGTCGAAGAGGAGGTCGAGCACCAGGGCGTCCGGGGCGAGGACGGCGATCTCGGGCGGTTCGAGGTCCGGCGCCTCGCGGGAGGTGACCCGGAAGCCGGCGTGTTCCAGGCTCCGCCCAAACAACCTCAGGATGGGGAGGTCGTCCTCGATCACCAGGACGTGGGGTTTGGCGAATGCGGGTGAGGGCACGGGCGCGGCTACCACGGGACTCCTCCTGCGGGGGACCGGCTCGCGGCGACCGGGGCCAACGCAAGCCATCGTGACGCCCGACGCCCCCGACCAAGACACCGAGGGGGGAGCGTGTGCGGCGAAATGATCGGGAGGTCCAGCCCTCGGTCCTGTTTACCGCATTTTCCTTGTTGTCACATGAGCAGGAGATGAGACATCGGTGACCGTTTCGTGGGCAACCGCCTCCGCACGCCGAAGGTGAACGGCAGCGACGTCGGGACCGGTTGGAGCGGGCCAGCGACTGCCGAGGGTTGGGAGCCATGCGCCGGACGCCATCCATCTCGTTCGACGCCTCGTCGACGGCATCCCGTTGACCCGGCGGCATTGGATTGGGGCGGCGCGGCCTCGCCGATCCGGCGTCCGATCAGGGACGGGCGAGGCGGACGAGCGTGCCATCCGGCTCGACCAGGAGGACGCGGCGGGCAAGCCCGACGAAGAGGCCGTGGTCGACGACGCCGGTGACCGCCTCGACGGCGGCCGCGAGGGCGATCGGGTCGGCGATCGGGGCGACGGCGCAGTCGAGCAGGAGGTGCCCGGTGTCGGTGCGGACCGCCTCGCCGCCGGTCTCGCGCAGCGCCGGTTCCAGCCCGAAGCCGAGCCGGCGCAAACGGTCGGCGGTGTGGCGCCAGCCGACCGGGACGACCTCGACCGGGAGCTTGAAGCGGGTGCCGAGCGCGGGGGAGCGCTTCTCGGCGGCGGCGACGACCAGGTAGTCGTCGCAGGCGAGGGCGACCAGCTTCTCGACCAGCAGCGCGGCGCCGCCCCCCTTGATCAGGTTGAGTCCGGGGTCGATCTCGTCGGCGCCGTCGATCCCGAGGTCGAGCCGCCCCACCTCGTCGAGCGAGCGCAGCGGGATGCCGACCTCGCGCGCCAGCGCCGCGGTGCCGCTCGAGGTCGGCACCCCCTCGATCCGCAACCCGCCGGAGACCCGCGACCCCAGCTCGCGGACCACGGCGCCGGCGGTCGAGCCGGTGCCAAGACCGAGGAGCATTCCGTCGCGCACCTCGGCGGCGGCGGCGACGGCGATCCGGCGGAGGCGCTCGGCGGTGTCCATCGGCCTCCTCGTCGGCCTCTCGGGTGGGGAGGTGAGGCCTAGCCCGACTGGCCGGCGGACCGCAGCGATCCAGCGGCGGCGCGGTCGACCAGCCAGGTCAGCGTGCCGTTCTCGACCCGGACGCTTTGGGACGGCAACCCCTCGGGCTCGGTCGGTCCCTCCAGCACCCTGGCCAGCGTGTCGGCCTTGCCGGCGCCGCCGACGAGGACGAGCACCTCGCGGGCGGCGGCCAGCAGCGGGTACGTGAAGGTGATCCGGTCCACCCCGAGCTTCGGCACGAAGTTCTCGACGACGAGCCGGTCGCGCTCGTGGAGGGCGGCGGTGCCGGGGAAGAGCGACGCGGTGTGGCCGTCGTCGCCCATCCCGAGCAGGACCAGGTCGAAGACGGGGATGCCCTCGGCGGTCCCGGCGACGCGGCGGATCTCGGCCTCGTAGGCTTCGGCGGCACGTACGGGCGAGGCGAGGTCGGTGGCGACGGGGTGGATTCGCTCCGGCGGCGCCGGCACGGCGTCGAGGAAGGCGCGCCTCGCCTCGCCGGCGTTGCTCTCGCTGCTGGCCAGCGGCACCCAGCGCTCGTCGCCCCAGAAGAGGTCCGTCTCGCCCCAGGGGACGCGACCGGCGAACTCCGGCCGGGCCAGCAGTTCGCCCATCTTCTTCGGTGTCGAGCCGCCGGAGAGGGCGACTATGGCGCGACCGCGGGCGGCCACGGCGGCGGTCGTGGTGGCGACGAACCGCTCGGCGGCGGCGGCGGCCAACGCCTCGCCGTCCTCGACGACGAGGAGGCGGCGTCCGTCCGGAAGCTCGATCGGCTCGGTCATGCGCTTGCTCCCGAGACGAGAAGGCGAGGAGACGAGGCGGCGAGAGAGAACAACATGCACCGATCCCTCTTCTTCACCTCTCCTCGTCTCCTCGCCGTGCGTCAGCCCGGCGCGAGCGGCGTCGCGAAGCGGAGCGCCGCCTCGTAGACCGCGTCGTGGCCGAAGTCGCGCAGTTCGTCGGCCAGCAGGGCGGCGTCGTCCGGCACCGGAGCATAGACCATCCGGCGGCCGGTCGGGAGCGCGTCGACCTGGCTGAAGGTGGCCAACTCCGCCGGGTCGAACCGCTCGACCCGGAAGGAGGCGCCGCCCTCGGCGAGCAGGGTCACCGTCGCCAGGCCGCAGTCGGCGACCGGGTCTGGCGCCGGCCGCAGGGTGAGCAGCACCTCGCGGCGGCGGTCGGGGCTGCCGGCGCGGAGCGTCGCCCGCCAGCCGGTTGGCTCGCCTCGGGCGCGGACCAACTCGCCCGGCGCCTGCCAACCGAGGCGGGAGCCGAGCCAGCCGGCGAAGAGGAGGGCGCCGGTCAGCCCCGTCCGGCCGTCGGCGCCGGCGGTGCCGTAGACGATCTGGACCTCGTCGATGGCGTCGAGGACGGGGCGGACCTCGGGCCGGTCGAAGAAGAGGGCGACCAGGTTCCGCCAGGGCTCGAGCCGGGCCCAGGCGAAGTCGCTCAGCTTCGGCGGGTGACCGCCCGCGTCGAGCAGGGCGACGAGACGGACCAGCTCGGCGGCGGGCATGGCGGTGGCCGCCGTGTCGACGATCAGGCGGTCGGAGACCTCGATCAGGTCGTCGAAGAGGTCGCTGCCGACCGCGGAGTCGGCGGCCCACCAGAGGAAGTCGGGCAGGTCGGCCACCAGCAGCGGCGAGGCGATCGAGGCGAGCTGCTGCTCGTCGTCGGCATTGACCTCGACCGTGACGCACTCGAAGCGGATCGCCGGGTGGCCCGCGCCCGCGTCCTGCTCAAGCAGGGCGACCCGGACGTCGAGCCCGGGATCGGGTCCGGCGGCATGCTCCGGGTCGGCCACCAGGATCGTCGCCCGTGAAGGGTAGAGGTCGCCGAGGCGGACGACGGCGTTCTCGACCCGCTCGGCGTCGCGGCGGGAGCGGGCGACCGCGGTCAGGTTCAGGGTCGAGGCACGGGTGAGGACGCCGACCGGGGCGTCGTCCGCCACCACCGCCCCGTTGGCCGAGCCGGGTTCGACGACTTGGGCCCAGAGCCGGTTCAGCTCCGCCGTGATCGCCCCGGCGTCCAGGACATGGGCCTGCCGGCTGGCACCGGGCACGGGGCGAGCTGGCGGTCGGGCCGCGCGGCCGCCGGTTCGGGCAACTGGCATCGGTGCTCCCTCCACTCGTCGGTGATGGGGTCGTGGGGTGGTCGGGTGATGGTGGGCGGAGCGCCAAAACAGCCGCCCCACGCTCGCCCTCTTACCTCAATCACCCGATCATCCCACGACCCCATCACCCCGTTTACGGGCGGCGCCAGGCCCGTCCGTCGCGGGCGATCATCGCGTCGGCCACGTCTGGCCCCCAGGTGCCCGCGTCGTAGGGGGCGGGACCGGCCGCGCCGGGCTCGGCCCAGGCATCGAGGACGGGCTGGACGATCGACCAGGCCGCCTCCACCTCGTCGCGCCGGGTGAAGAGCGTCGGGTCGCCCAGCATGGCGTCGAGCAGCAGCCGCTCGTAGGCGTCCGGTCCCGCCTCGCCGAATGCCGCCCCGTAGAGGAAGTCCATGCGGACGGTGCGGAGCTGGGTGCGCGCCCCGGGCACCTTGGCGGCGAAGCGGAGGGCGATCCCCTCGTCCGGCTGGATCCGCAGGCTGATCACGTTCGGCGTCGGGTCGAGCTGGCCGATCGACCCGAACATCTGGTGCGGCACCTGCTTGAACTCGACGGCGATCTCGGTCACCCGCCGCGGCAGCCGCTTGCCCGTCCGCAGGTAGAAGGGGACGCCGCTCCAGCGCCAGTTGTCGATGCCGAGCCGGAGCGCGACGTAGGTCTCGGTCTGGCTGTCCGGAGAGACGCCCTTCTCCTCGTGGTAGGCCGGCACCGGGCGGCCGCCGGAGTAGCCGGTGGCGTACTGGCCGCGGACGGCATGGGCGGCGACCGCGGCGCCGGTCGGCGGCACGGTCGAGCGCAGCACCTTGACCTTCTCGTCGCGGACGGCGTCGCCGTTGAAGAAGGCGGGCGGCTCCATGGCGACGACGGTCAGGAGCTGGAGGAGGTGGCTCTCGACCATGTCGCGGAGGGCGCCGGCGTGCTCGTAGTAGCCGCTGCGCCCCTCGACGCCGAGCGCCTCGGCGGCGGTGATCTGGACGTTGTCGACGTACTGGCGGTTCCAGACCGGGTCGAAGAGGCTGTTGGCGAAGCGGAAGGCGAGGACGTTCTGGACCGTCTCCTTGCCCAGGTAGTGGTCGATCCGGTAGATCTGGCGCTCCGTCAGGAGCAGCGACATCTCGGCGATCAGCTCCTGGGCGCTGGCCAGGTCGTGGCCGATCGGCTTCTCGATGACCAGCCGGTGCCAGCCTTCGGTCGGGCCCTGGTAGTTGGCCTGCCGCTCCAGGGCGGCGGCCTCAGAGAGTCCGCCGACGATCGGGGAGAAGAACTGGGGCGCCGTCGCCAGATAGAAGAGGCGATTGCCGAGGGTGCGCCGGTCGCGGTCGATCCGGTCGAGGGCGGCGGCGACGGTGGCGAAGGTGGCCGGGTCGTCGAACTCGCCCCGGACGTAGAAGAGGCCGCGGGCGAAGGGCTCCCAGCTCTCGGCCGTCACCGGCGTCCGGGCGTGGGCGGCCACCGCCTCCCGCATCTTGGCCTTGAAGGTCGCCTCGTCCCAGTCGCGGTGGGAGACGCCGACGATCGAGAACCCCTCGGGCAGGGGCTGGCCGACGGCGAGGTCGTAGAGGGCGGGCATCAGCTTGCGGGCGGTGAGGTCGCCGCTGACGCCGAAGATGACCATCGAGCAGGGGGCCGGGGTCCGCTCGGCCCGCTCGTCGCGGAGGGGGTTGGGCTGCTCCAGCTCGTAGCCCCATGGGTCCAACGGTGAGGGCTGGCGGTCCCCCACCGGGTCCGGGCCGTGAGCGCGGCCGTTGGCGTCCGCGACGCCGGGGGCGACGGGCCGGCGGAGGGTGTCGGTGTCGGTCATGGTCGGTCCCTTTCCGGCCGGGGGCACGACGAAGCTAGACGGCCTCCTGGAGGGCGGGCCATTCGGTGTGAAAGATGCCCTCGCGGTCGACCCGCTTGTAGGTGTGGGCGCCGAAGAAGTCGCGCTGGGCCTGGATCAGGTTGGCCGGCAGGGCGGGGCTGCGGTAGGCGTCGAAGTAGTCGAGGCTGGCCGAGAGGGCGGGGCAGGGGAGGCCGGCGGCGCGGGCGACCGCGATCGCCGTCCGGCAACCCGCCGCGTTGGCGTTGACCTGCTCGGCGATGGAGGGCGCCAGCAGGAGGTTCGGCAGGTCGGGCTCCTCGCCGAAGGCGAACCGGATCGGGTCGAGCAGCTTCGCCCGGATGATGCAGCCACCCTTCCAGATCCGAGCCAGCTCGCTCAGGTTCAGCCCCCAGCTATAGGCGTCGGAGGCCGCCCGCAGGAGGGCCATCCCCTGGGCGTAGGAGGAGATCTTGGCGAAGTAGAGGGCGTCCTCGAGGGCGGCGATCAGCCCGGCCCGGTCGCCGGCGGCGGGGTGCGCCCCACCGCCGTCCGGGCCGTGGAGGATCTCGGCGGCGGCGACGCGCTGGGTCTTCATGCTCGACATGATGCGGGCGGTGACGGCGGCGTCGATGGTCGGCACCGGGGTGGCGAGGTCGAGCGCGGTCATGCTCGTCCACTTGCCGGTGCCCTTCTGCTCGGCCGCGTCGAGGATGACGTCGACCAGCGGCTTCATCGTCTCGGGGTCGGGCTGGGCTAGGGCGTGGGCCGTGACCTCGACCAGGAAGGAGGCGAGCTTGCCCTCGTTCCAGCGGAGGAAGACCTCGCCGATCTCCTTCGCGTCCATGCCAAGGGCGCGGCGCATCACGTCGTAGGTCTCGGCGATCAACTGCATGTCGCCGTACTCGATCCCGTTGTGGACCATCTTGACGTAGTGGCCGGAGCCGCCGGGGCCGATGTAGGTGACGCACGGCCCGGCCTCGGTCTTGGCCGAGATGGCGACCAGCATCGGCTCCAGCAGGTCGTACGCCTCGCGCGGGCCGCCGGGCATCAGGCTGGGGCCCTTGAGGGCCCCCTCCTCGCCGCCGGAGACGCCCATCCCAACGAAGCGAAAACCGAGCGCCGCCAGCTCGGCGGCCCGGCGGTCGGTGTCCGGGAAGTGGCTGTTGCCGCCGTCGACGACGACGTCGCCCTCCTCGAGGAGGGGGGCCAGCTCGGCGATGACGCCGTCGACCGGGGCACCGGCCTTGACCATCAGGATGATCCGGCGGGGCGGCTCCAGGGCCGCGACCAGCTCCTCGACCGTGGCGGCGGCGGCGATGCCGGCGGCGGTGCCGTGCTCGCCCATGAACTCCTCGGTGCGGGCCAGGGTCCGGTTGTAGACGACGAGGGGGACGCCGTTGCGGGCGATGTTGCGGGCGAGGTTCTCGCCCATCACCGCCAGCCCGACCAGCCCGACGTGCCTGTGGTTGTGGTTGGCTCCCACTTCGGCTCCATCCGCCACCGCGCTGCCCCTTTCCCCTGACCGATCGTCAGGCAAACGCCGCCGCGCTTCCGGGACGGAGTGTACCGCCCGGAGCGAAGCAATGGATGTGCCGCGCCACCCGATATCTGTCTGATCTTCTCCACCGAATGATTGGTTGACACGGACGTTGCCGGTGCGGGGATTGCGCGAACGGGGACAGGAAGATGCGCTATCAGGGGATTGACCTCTGGCCATCTCGCTGGTGAGTAGAAACCGACCGAGATCGACAACCGAAGCGGGAGAGAGCCGATGGGAACGGGACTTCGTCGGAGTCTGATCGTGCCCCGATCTGCCGTCGCGGTCGTGCTGGTGGCGTTGCTGCTCCTGTCAGGGGCAGCGGGCACGCTGGCCGGGAAGAACAACCGGGAAACGATCGAGTTCGGTGCCGTTGTCGATCGGGATGCCGGCGAATTGAACGGCGTTGTTGCCTTTCTCGACGACCCGAAGGGCGCCTTCTGCGACGGTATCGTCTTCACGGTGCGAACGTCGACCACGCACGTGTTCGTCTTGTGCAGGGCAGGCGAGCGCGCGAACAAGGGCAAGACGGTCGTCTTGACGGCCGTGGCGGATCGGCAAAGTAATGGCGGGAACGAAGAAGTTGACCGGAGCACCGATCGCGGTACCTTCAACGACGACGGCGTGATCTTGGAGTGCAAGGTAAAGAATGCCGACGAAGACGGGAGCGATCTCAGGCTAGCGAGCGAGGCGGAAGCGCAGGCAGCGACCGCCCGGCTCGCGGAGTAGCGTGGACCGGCGGGGGACCTGGCTCGGTTGTCCCATTCGCCGCAGTTCCGCCAACACAACGGGCCCGGCCGAAAGGCCGGGCCCGTTCGTCGTCCCGCCGCCGCAGCAACGGGGTTCCTTCGTCGCTGGTTAGCTGACGAAGGCGACGTTGTAGTCGCCGCCCGAGGCGTCCGCGATCGCGGTGCCGCCGTTGGCGGTGATGCCCAGGTTGGTCGAGTTGGCGATGGTGCCGCCGTCGACGAACACGTCGCCGATGGTGTCGCCGACGCCGATCGCGCTGCCGGCGTTGGAGCCGGAGTTGATGTCGCCGACGGCAACCGCGCCGCCGTTGGCCGACGCCGTGGCGCCGCCGCCGTTGCCCGCGGCGGCCGTCTCGACAGCGCCGTCGTCGTCGCCGCCGAAGAACAGATCCTGCAGCCGGGTCTGGGCCGTGGTGAACTCGCTCATCGTGGGATCTCCCTCCCTGTCGTCGTCGTGGTCCGCGCCGTCCGGCCGGGCCGCACCCACACCGCCGGCACCACTCTTGACGCACGGACCGCGCCGCGCGTTTCGCCTATTGTACTGCCTTGCCGAGTGTGGATGCATCCGGGGCAGGAAGCGGGACCGATGGGTTAGCTCACCGGCCTCGCCTGATCCCGAGCGGCAGGCGTCAGCGGGCGAGGGCCTCGTCGAGGTGGGCCAGCAGGTCGGCGGCTCCGTCGTACACGGCCGCGGCTCCCTCCTCTTCGAGGACGCCCGGTTCGATGCCGCCCGAGCGGACGACGACGCAGGGAAGACCGATCTTCGCCGCCGCCTGGATGTCGTACGCCGTGTCGCCGACGACCATGGCGTGGTCCGGATTCCCCAGCCGATCGAGCGCCAGGGCGAAGGCATCCGGCGCGGGTTTCGTGGCTTCCACGTCGGCGCTGGTGACCAGTTCGTCGACCGCATCGCGGCCGCCGAGCAGATCCAGGTAGCGCTCGACGTCTTGCTGCTCGCCGGAGGAGGCGAGCGCGGTCCGGAGCCCCCGGTCCCGAACTGCCCGGATCAGCTCGGCGGCTCCCGGGAAAGGCTCCACGTGCTCGACCAGCCCTTTGGTGCTGTACTCCTCCGCGTAGAACGCCCTCGCCCGCTCCGCCTCGGCCTCGTCCGCCTTGCCCAGGATTCGCGGGGCGAGTTGATCGCCCCCCATCCCGATCAGGCCGACGATCGCGTTCGCCTCCACCTCGCGCCCGAGCCGGCGGAAGGCGCGTTGCCAGGCAAGCACGTGCAACAGGTTGCTGTCGATCAGCGTGCCGTCCGCGTCGAAGATGACCGCCTCGATCCCCACCGTGACCCCCTTCATCCCAGTCCCAGCTTGACCGAGGCCGCCCCCAGCACCTCCGCCGAGCGCTCCAGCGCCGCCCGCTCGTCGGCGGCGAGGGCGAGCGGGAGCACCCGCTCGACGCCCTGGCGGCCGACGACCGAGGGCAGGCTGAGGGCGATGTCCCCCAAACCGGCCTCCGGCCCGAGCGCGGTCGAGACGGAGAGGATCGCCTTCTGGTCCCCCAGGACCGCCTCGGTGATCCGCAACAGCCCGGCGGCGACGCCGTAGGCGGTGAAGCCCTTGCGGTCCGCGACTACGGCGCCGGCCGTCCGCGTCCGCTCGGCGATGCCGTCGAGGGTGCCTCCATCGACCGGATGGTCGGTCGCCGCCGCGAAGTCGGGGAGGGGGACGCCGCCGACCGTGGCCCGGCTCCAGACCGCGACCTGGCTGTCGCCGTGCTCGCCGACCACGTCGGCCTGGACGTCGCGCGGGTCGACCCCGAGGTGGGCGCCGAGGAGCGCCCGGAGCCGGGACGTATCGAGGACGCAGCCGGAGCCGATCACCCGGCCGCGCGGCAGCCCCGAGAGCTTCCAAGTCGCCCAGGTCAAGGGGTCGACCGGGTTGGAGGAGACGAGCACGACGGCGCGCCGCAGGTGCTCGGCGAGCCGCGGCACGACCTCGCCGAAGATGGCGCCGTTCTCCTCGACCAGTGCCAGCCGATCCGGCGAATCCCCCTTCGCCGCGCCGAGGGTGAGGACGACGACTGCCGCCCCCGCGCAGTCGGCCTCGTCGCCGGCCCAGACCCGGACCGGGGAGCCGAAGGGCGCGGCGTGGGCCAGGTCCATCGCCTCGCCCTCGGCGACCTCCCGGTTCCGGTTGACGAGGACGATCTCCGCCGCCAGTCCGCTGAGGAGCAGGGCGTAGGCGTAGGTGGAGCCGACGTGGCCGGTGCCGACGACGACGACCCGGACGGGCACCGCAGCGGGGAGCGTTGGGGATTCCGGCATCTGGGGGGGGAACTCCTAAGGTCGACTCACTCGGCCGGGGCGGGGGCCAGGGCCGGAGCCGGTCCAACCGGCCTTGACCCGAAGGACGCCCGAACCGTGCCAACGACCGCCACACCGCCGGCGATTCGTCCGGTGGCCGGGAAACCCGGCTGCGTGCAGGGCGATCGAAACAACGCCGAGGACCGGGACCAGGACGGGCCGCGCTCGGCCGAGGGGTCCGGCGATCTCTCGGTCGCCTGGCGCGTCGACCGCCCCTGCCACCGCGGACCCGGACCACGGCGGCATCTCGCCCCTCCCCGTCGATCGTTCTCGCCGGTCTGTCCGGCTTGTCCGCCACCGGGAACGTGGTCCCCGCGGCGAGGGCGGACCATGGGTCGTCCCATCCACGCGCTTGACACGCCCACTCCTTTATCTCACCGTGATATTATCTCAGTGAATAAGATTTCACCGGGATGAGACGCACGGAGCTGGTCGTGGAGGTCGGGGCCGGCTGGGAGTGACGCACATGCAGCGGTCGGATCGAGCGGAGCGGGCGGCGATCGTTGGGGGCGGCATCGCCGGGATGGCTGCGGCCCTGTTCCTGCGGCGGATCGGGGTCCAACCGGTCGTCTACGAGGCGCGGCCGGCGGCGGACCCCGACGGCGGGGCGTGGCTCAATCTGGCCCCGAACGGCGGCAACGTCCTGCGGCTCCTCGGCATCGACCCCATCGCCGCGGCCGGAGGTGTCCGCACACGCGGGATCGACTTCCGCAATGCCGCCGGCCGGGTGGTCGGCGCGGTCGACTGGGGCGCCGATGAGGCACGCTACGGCGCCGCCAACGTCGCCCTCAAGCGGGACCGCCTGCACCGCGCCCTCCGGGACGAGGCGCTCCGCCAGGGGGTGGCGATCGAGTTCGGCAAGCGGCTGCTCGGGGTCGAGTCCGAGGCCGATGGTGTCGTCGCCCGGTTCGCCGACGGCGGCGTGGCGCGGGCCGACCTGCTCCTCGGCTGCGACGGCATCGGCTCCGCGGTGCGCCGCGTGGCGTTCCCCGCCGCCCCGGCCCCGTCGTACAGGGGGATGGTCGGATCAGGCGGCTTCGTCCGCCTGCCGGCGCCGCTGCCGCCCTCCGACCGGATGCGGATGGTCTTTGGCCGCGACGCCTTCTTCGGCTCCCTGGCGGCGCCGGACGGCGAGGTCTGGTGGTTCTCCAACGTGCCGGCGCCGGACGCGGCGGGCCGCGACGCCTGGCTGGCGCTGACGCCGGCCGAGCGACGGGCGGCGTTGCTCGAACGCCACGCCGGAGACCCGGAGCCGGTGCCGGCCATCCTCCGGGCGGTCGAGGGCACGCCGCCGCTCTGGCCGACCTCCGACCTGCCGACGCTGCCGGCCTGGCATGCCGGCCGGGTCTGCCTCCTCGGCGACGCCGCCCACGCCGCCTCGCCCCATGCCGGGCAGGGGGCGTCGCTGGCGCTTGAGGACGCGGCGGTGCTGGCCCGCTGCCTGCGCGACCGGCCGACGCCGGAGGCCGCCTTCGCCGCCTTCGAGCGCCTCCGCCGGGGACGCGTCGAGCGGATCGTGGCGATGGCCCGCCGGACCGGCAACCAGAAGTTGCCGGACGGCCGGGCGGCGACGTGGCTGCGGGACCACTCGCTGCCGCTCTTCCTCCGGATGGGCGCACGGTCTGCCGCCGAGGTCGCGGCCTACACGGTCGACTGGGAGGCGCCGGCCGCCTGAGAAGGAATCCGCCTTGACGGTTCCGGCGGACGGGTGGGACTCCGTCCGGCGAGTCGACGCTCAGGCTGGAAACAGGTCGGCCGCCGAGACCGTGAGGCCCGGCACCACCGAGGAGGCCAGCAATCCGTCCGCGTCGGCCTCGACCGTCTCGTAGCGGCCGTTCCGGAGGACGTGGACCGTCACCGTCCGGTCGGTCGGGTCGACCACCCAATACTCCGGAATCCCGGCCCGCTCGTAGAGGGCGAGCTTGCGGACGCGGTCGAGCCGCCGCGACGAGGGGGAGACAACCTCGACGACGATGTCCGGCGGCCCCTCGAAACGGCGATCCTCGACGAAACGGTCGAGACGGTCCCAGCGGACGAAGAAGAGGTCGGGTTGCACGGTATCACGGTCGGAGAGCCGGACGTCGAGCGGCGCCAGATAGGGCTTGCCGACGCCGGGGATGCCACGCTGACCGCCGAGCAACCCGTAGAGCCCACCGACCGAATCCTGGTGCGAGACAAGGGGCGACGGCGCCACGATCAACTCCCCGGCGATGAGCTCGCGTCGCTCCAGGTCGTCGGACAGGGCGTCGAGGTCGTCGGACCTGAGGGGGATGTCCGCCAGGGTCAGCGGGTGGGGAACGGCCATCGGTGGCGCCTCCGCAACCGAAGTTCGCAGCGCTCGGCCCCGCCATCCTGAGCGAAGCGAAGGATCGTTCTCCGACCTGGTCGCTCGATCTGCGAACGACGTTGCCGCGTCGGGAGATCCCTCCCTTCGGTCAGGATGACGCAGGAGTAGAAGCCACCGCGGTCGGCGATCGACCGGGAGCCGTGGCCCGGTCAGTCCGCGGCGGTCGCCTCCGCCATCTGGGCCCGCTTGCCCTCGACGCCGGCGATCAGGGCGTCGTAGCTCTTGACGAAGGTGGCGATGCCTTCTTCTTCGAGCCGGTCCGTCGCGGCCTCGAGGTCGATCCCCGCCTCGGCCAGCGCGGCCCAGGTCTGCCGCGCGTCGTCCAGGCCGGTGTCGACCGTGCGGGCGACGACGCCGTGGTCGAGGAACGCCTCGATCGTCGGCCGCGGCATCGTGTTGACGGTGTCGGGGCCGATCAGCTCCTCGACGTAGAGCACGTCGCGGTAGGCCGGGTTCTTGACCGAGGTGCTGGCCCAGAGCGGGCGCTGGACGCTGGCGCCGGCGGCGGCGAGCGGGGCGAACCGCTCGGAGCGGAAGATCTCCCCGAACCGTTCGTAGGCGAGCCTGGCGTTGGCGACCGCCGCCTTGCCCTTCAGCGCCGCCAGCCCCTGGTCGCCC
>CADCWF010000340.1:16412-16857 GCA_902806345.1 uncultured Thermomicrobiales bacterium | reverse complement strand
ACAGGGCCGCCGGTCCGGCATCCCCCGGGCCGAACGCCGGCTCCTCCAGCCCGTCGAGGACGAAGCCGGCGGCGAAGCAGGCGCCGAGCAACTCCCCCAGCGGCCGGTGGAAGTACCAGTGGGGGACGGGCTCGCCGGCCATCCCCGTCCCTTTGCCGGGCGGCAGCGCCAGATAGCCGGCGATGCGGACGGAGCGGGTCTCGACCAGATCCCCGGCCCGGTCCTCCTCCTCGATCCCGAGCCGGGTCGCGTTCGAGTTGAAGGCCGGATGGGGGATCGCGAAGACGAACCTGCCGCCGGGGACCAGCAGCCTCCGGGCGGCGCGACGCGCAGTACGAGGACCGGATCGGCGACGGTGCGGCCGGGGAGTCGCAGGAGGACGAGTCGGAGTCCTCCGGCAGCCACGGTCCGTCGATGAAGGGCGAGCCGCACGTCGACCCGACGT
>CADCWF010000340.1:0-16402 GCA_902806345.1 uncultured Thermomicrobiales bacterium | reverse complement strand
CGCAGACGACGGCGTCGAATCTCCCCTCGCCGAGCGCCAGCAGCTGGGCCTCGTCGGTCGCGTCCGCCAGCCGGTAGTCGATGCTTTCACCGAGGTCGGCGGAGCGGGCGCGGGCGAGCTCCAGGAACCGCTCGCTGAAATCGACCGCGACGACCTGCACCCCGAGCGCCGCCAGGCGGCGGGCGAAGACGCCGTTGCCGCAGGCGACGTCGAGCACCGTCTCGCCCGGCCGCAGCGCCAGCAGCCGCTCGACCGCCGGCCCGACCAGCACCCGCTGGAAGGCGTTGCCGTCGCCCATCCGGGCGTCCCAGAAGGCGGCCTTGGCGTCCCAGATCGCCCGCGTCTCCGGCACGAGTCTCCGCGCCTCGTCGTGGTCCGCGCCGCCGCCCATCCGCCCCTCCCTTTCGTCCTGCCGTACCGGCTGGAGGCGCATTCCGCCGTCCGCACGGCCGCGGACGCGTCCGCAGCCGCCCCGACCCTACGCGATCAGTTCGCACGTCCCCTGTCATCCTGAACGGAGTGAAGGATCTCTCTCCGACTCCGGCAGTTGGACGTGGGAGCGACGCCGCTGCGTCGGGTCGGACTCGGGGACCCGAGGAGAGATGCTTCGCCTCCGCTCAGCATGACAACGCGCTCCCGGCCCGTCGCCTCGGGTCCCGCGCGCCCGGCCCCTCGCCCCCGTCTTCCCATCCCCAGCCCCTAGCCCCCGTCAGACCGCCAGCCAGCCGCCGTCCACTGCCAGGGCATGACCGGTCACCATAGGCGCCGTCGCCAGGTAGAGCGCCGCCTGGGCGACGTCAGCCGGCTCCGCGAAGCGCCCGAGCGGGGTCCGCGCCAGGAGGTCGCCGCCGGCGACCGGGTCGTTCAGCAGCGGCGCCGTCATCGGGGTCAGGACGAAGGTCGGGCAGAGGGCGTTGACCCGGATGTCGAACGGCGCCCACTCGAAGGCGAGCACCCGCGAGAGGTTGACGACGCCGGCCTTGGAGGCGCAGTAGGCCGCCCGGTCCTTGTAGCCGGCGAGGCCCATGATCGAGGAGACGTTGACGATCGCGCCGCCGGCCGGGGTCTGGTCGCGCATCCGGCGGCCGACCCGCTGGGCGACGAAGAAGAGCCCCTTCAGGTTGGTGGCGAGGACTGCGTCCCACGCCTCCTCGGTGACGTCGAAGGCGGCTTGGCGGACGTTGATCCCGGCGTTGTTGACGAGGAGGTCGATCCGGCCGCCGAAGCTCGGCTCGGTGGCGACGGCTTCGACCAGGGCGTCGATCGAGGCGAGGTCGCGGACGTCGAGCGGGAAGGGGCGGGCGTCACCCCCGGCGGCACCGGCCTCGAGTCGGATCTCGGTGGCGGCCTCCTCGGCCAGCGCCAGCTTCTCGGGCAGCTCCGTGACCGCGACGCGGGCGCCGGCCCCGGCGAATTCGGTGGCGATCGCCTTGCCGATGCCCCCGCCCGCCCCGGTCACGACCGCGACCTTGCCCGCAAGCGCCCCGTCCGCCACCGCCCGCCCCCCCGATCCCCGCGCCGCCCGTGCGCGGGGCGAAGGATACGCGGCGCGTACGCACCCGCCGAGCCGGTGGAGGGATGGCTTGGGGAATTCTGGTTCGTCTGCGAGCCCTCACCCTCCCGGCCCCGCCGTCCGGATCCCACCACCCAGAGGGTACCGGGGCAGCGGCACCCCCCAATACCTCGGCGGTGAAGCCGACCACTGGCGCCGGGTTGCCTTCCCGGTCGAGGCGGCCCTGCAAAGGGCGCCTCGAGGGGTCGCGCCGCCGCTCGAGGCGGGCCACGACCGACCCTGGGCGAGCACGCGGGCCAAGTTCGGCGTCGACGCTCAAGCAGCCGCCGGGGCAGGGCGTTCGTCGGATCGGCGGCGCCTGTGCCCTTACGGCGCGGGTGTGGCGGCCTCCGGCTCGACCGCCACCGCCGTCTCGGCCAGCGCCGTCTCGTCGGCCGCCGTCACCGGCGTCGCCGCCGGGGCGACGGTCGGGGCGACCGCGGCCCCGGTCGCGACCGGCGCGGCCGGGGTCGCGACCTCGCCTTCGCGGACCTCGGTCGGCGCGGTCAGCACCAGCAGCGAGAGGGTCTCGTCGTCGGCCCGGCCGATCGCGACCGCGTCGTAGACGGTACCCGGCTCGAAGATGAGGTCGGTCGCCAGGGCGATCAGGTTGTCGCCGTCCTGCCGCCGCAGGTGGACGGTGTACTCGCCGACGTCGATCGCGGTGTACTCGCTGATGGCGCGGAACCCGAGGTCGGAGACGAGCGTCGGGCCGTCGGCCAGCTCGATCGCGAGGGCCCCGGCGTCGGGCGACGCGTTGATGAACCCGAGGCGGGCCTGGTTCTCCGGGATCGGGCGGAGGTCGGTGCCGGTGACGACCAGTTGGAGGTCGTCGGCGTTGCCGGTCACCAGCGCGGTGTAGGCCTGGCCCACCTCCAGCGCGAGGTCGCTCGTCAGGACCGCCTCCTCGGCCGGCGTCCCGGTCGCCGCGACCTGGACCGTCCGGCCCTCGCCGCTCGGCAGCGCGACGTATTCGGTGGCGGCGCCGAATCCGAGGTTCTCGGCGACGAGCGAGTCGTTGACGTAGACGTCGACGGCCGGCGAGTCGGGCGCGGCGTGGACCAGGCGGACGCACGACTCCTCGCCGCCGCCGATGCCGAGCACCTCGCCGCACGGCGGCGAGACGCGGGTCACCAGCGGCAGCACCGTCGGCCCCTGCTCGTCGGAGGCGCCGATGGCGACCAAGTCGTAGGCGGCGGCCTCTTCGATGACCAGCTCCGGCACGGTGGCGACGGTGCGGTCCTCGTCGTCGCGGAGGTCGAAGCTGTAGGTGCCGGGGGCGAGGTCGGCGTAGTCGGCGGCGTCACCGAGGCCGACCCCGTCGAAGAGCGTGTCGCCGCCGGTGACGGCGAGGTCGACGCTCTCGGCGTCGGAGACGGCGTTGACGACGCGAACGCGGGCGTTGCCGGGCTCGATGTCGTCGAGGCCGACGTCGTAGAGGCGGCCCTCGATCTCGGCCAGCGGCCGGACCGCGACGAAGAGGTAGGCGGCCGCCGGTTCGGCGGTCATCGTCAGCTCGGCGACGGCCTCCTCCGGCGAGCCGCCGGTCGCGACCACCTGGAGGACGTGGTCGCCGGGCGCGAGCGGCACGTAGTCTGTGGTGCTGCCGAAGGGCAGGGCTTCGGCCAGGAGGAGGCCGTCGAGGAGGATGTCGACGTCGGGCGCGCCGGGGGAGGCGTGGACGACGCGGACGGTGGCATCCGCCTCGGTCTCCTCGGCCTCGTCCTGGGCGAGCGAAGGAACCGCCGCCGGCCCGAACAGGGCGAGGAGCACGACCACCGACGAGAGCAGCACGCGGATCAACGTCGCCATCTGCCGTCCCTTCTTTGCTTCCCGTCCCGCGGAGCGACCCGCCGCCCACCGCCAACCCGGCCCAAGGTAGGCCGGGCTCGACGCGGATTCGGTGGTCTTGCCGATTGCTACTATCGCACGCCGCGATCCGTTGCGGAGGCCGGTCAGCCGGGCCGCGGCACGGCCGTTGCGGCGTCACTCGAGGTCGGGTGCCCGGTGAGGGGACCGATGCTGCTGATCCTGCTGGTCGTGCTGCTGGCGCTGGCGCTGGCGGGGGGTGACCAGGGCTACGGCCGCTACCGGGGCGCAAGCCTGTCGCCCGTCGCGGTCGTCCCGCCGATCCTCCTGCTGACGGGTACCCTCAACCTCTAGCGCCGGCCGGGTTTCCGACCGACAGGGGCCCTTGCCCGTTAGAGCGATCGGCGGTAGGCGATCTTCGTGGTCGCGCCGGGGAACCCGTAAGGGCAGAGAACGGCGAACGCACGCCCTACCTGCCCCGCGTCCGGCATCGAGCAAGCAACCCGCCCGGCCTATTGCCGGACGCTCTTAGCTCGACTTTACCCATTCCGGGATGTTCCCGCTCGGGGCGATCTCGGGCACCGGACCAACGAGACCGCTTTGTGGAGGCCATTCTGGGTGATCTCTCCGACCGTCCCCGCACCGCTCCTCGGCGGTGGACCGGGCCGACCAAGGTTTCGCTGTGTCGGCCGCGGCCCTCGATGGCCGCAATGTCCCGGCACCCCGCCAAACCCGACGTGTGGGGCGAGGTTCCAAGCCTTGAGGGACGGGCAAAGGGCTAAAGTCGAGCTAAGTTGGCCGCCGGAAACGTCGGACGCGGCCGTCAACCAACCTTCACGAGCTCCCCGACCCCCGAGATATCCTGCTCGCTCACCCGCGGGTCGCCGAGGTAGGCGACCCGGCTGGCTCCGCCGATCTCCACCGCCAACACGTCGCTAACGCGCACCGTCGCCTCGCTCGCGCCTCCGGCGGTGACGGCTGCCTCCCGGCTGGCGAGGTCTCCGGCGATGTAGGTGCCGGTCCCCTCCGTCTCCACCACCTGGCGGTCGGCCTCGCCCGCGACCTCGACGGTCCCCGTCCCGGCGACGGCGACGTAGAGCACCGCCGCCGACAGGCCGTCCAAGAACACCTCGCTGGCCCCGCCGGCGACCACCGACAGCCGGTCGGCGGTCACCCCCGATCCCTCGGCGCGGGCGGCACCCGCGAGCTCGATCGCCGACAGGTCGTCGACCGTCAGGCGGTACTCGATCGGCTGCCGGGCCCGGAACGAGCGCTCCGGCGCGATCACCAGCCGGCCGCCCTCGACCTCGGTCGAGATCTTCCGCAGGACGCGGGGCTCGGCCTCGATCTCGAGCGACTCGGCGTCGCCCTCGGCGACGACCAGCGTCCCGATCCCGCGCAGCTCGACCTCGTCGAAGCCGGCGACCGGGCGCGACTCCGTCACCAGCCCCTGCGCCGTTCGTTCCGCCGCGACCGGGGTCGCCGGTGCCGACTGGGCGAGGCTCCCCGCCGGGGCTGCCAGGGCCGCACTCGCGGCCAAGACCCCCAGGATCGTTCTCATCTGAATCTCTCCTCGGCACGGGGCGGCTTCGCCTTCCCGGCCAACGACGATGCGAACCGCTGTCACGCACTTCGGGCCGTGTCCACGTCACACAGGAACAGGGGAGAGCAAGCGCCCTCCCCTGCCACCTTGGTGGATCCAGCTACTGGGGCCGACCCCCGAGAAGGTCGGCCGGGCGCGCGCGGACGCGCGGCCTAGACGAAGATGATGATGTCGTCGGTGCTCAGGATCCCGATCGCGATAACGTCCTCGAGGAGGACGTTGTTGTCGTTCAGGAAGTCCTCGAGGGTGATGTCGTTGGCGTTCAAGAAGTTGGTAAGGATGCTGACATCCCCGACCGTGACGTCGATGTCGTTGTTGCTGAGGATCGGGCTGTTCCGCAGCACGTTGTTGAGCGCCCGCAGGTTGTTGAACGAGTCCACCACCTCGACGTTCACCAAGCCGTCGTCGGTGGCGACCTGGACGACGGCGGCGACGAGGCCGGCGGCGCCCCCGCGGTTGCTCTGGGCCGAGACGCCCGAGACGGTGCCGGCGGCGGCCGTGCCGAAGATCGAGGCCGCCAGGGCGAAGGATGCGATCCGGTGCTTGTTCATGTGTTCCTCCATGGGTTGCTGACAGGGTGCCGTCGATTTGGCGGTTCCCTGCCACCGCGCCAGGTCCACATGCCCATGCGCAGGCCGCGTGCCACCAGGTCATGCCGGCGCTCCTGTTCGGCGCATGGTCGGCAACCGCGGCGAACGGGTCCTCCGGTTTCTCGGCGTGAGGCTCCGCATCCCGCTGCTAGGATGGTGATCGCGACGGATGGGGTCGGTTTGCACCAACGGGGAAAAACACCATGCCCAAAGAGATCCTCGTCTGCATCGGCGTCCACGTCGATGCCGTCGCCGGCTGGCTCGGCTCCTACGGCGGCGAGAACTCGCCCTGCGACATCTCCCGCGGCCTCTTCGCCGGCGAGGTCGGCCAAGCGGGTTGTCCTCCATCGGAGGAGGCTCCGCGCCGCTTGCTCGGTCAAAGGCCGGAGCCGTTTCAGGTCCTTCTCTGCGTCCTTCCCACGCTTGCCGATGCGCTGCCGCTCGTCCGGCGGAAGTCGTGGGGGTGCCATGATTTCGCCGCGTCCTCCTTGGACTGCCGCGTCGTCGAAATCCCGCGTCGCTCGGGATTGCTCGACCGAGCCGCGCCCCTGTGCCATGCCGCCCGGAGAGCCCTGATCGAGTTCAGGAGTGGCGGAGCATCCGTCGTACGGCAGCTAGTCGCTTCGATGCTTCCCGGTAGACGTTCTCGTGGGTGGCAACGATGAAGACGATGCTGACGCGGCGGTTGTCCAGCACGACGTAGACCGCTCGATACTGCCCGCTGCCCTTGACCGAGAATTCGAGCGACCGGCAGCCCTTGAGGCTGCCGCTCAGTGGATGGCCCGCGAACGGATCGCGTTCGAGCGCCCCGAGAGCAACGACCGCCTCGGCGTGCGCCGCCTCGTTCTTGCCCTGGAGCGCATCGAGGTCTTTCCGAGCGAGCCGCGTCAGTTCGACCTCGTGCCCGCCGTTCGCCACCGAGTGCTACTCGCCATCGAGGGCGATGCCGTGCTCGCGGGCGTAGGCACGCAGGCTCGTCGTCTGGCCCATCCGATACTCCTCCTCGGCGTACTCCGCGAGCAGGTCGAACGGGTTCTCGGCCCGCCGGAACCGGATCTCGCCCTCGTGCTCTTGGACGAAGAGCGTCGCGCCGGAATGCAGACCCAACCGCTGCCGCACCGCCCGCGGAATGGACACGCGCCCCTTCGCGTCAACCGTCACCGTCTCAGCCATGGCGGATCACCTTTCTCGACGGAGGGCGGGATGCTTGGTCGGCCGACCGGTGGGTTCGTCCCACCATTGAGGCTAGTATAGGATGCGTGGCACGCCAGACGGGCCGTTCGCGATTTGCGGCGAACGGCCGAGCCCAGGCCGCCACCGTTGTCGCCTTTCGGGAGCGGTGCCTCGGACCGGGGGAAAGCACAATGCCCAAAGAGATCCTCGTCTGCATCGGCGTCCACGTCGACGCCGTCGCCGGCTGGCTCGGCTCCTACGGAGGCGAGAACTCGCCCTGCGACATCTCCCGCGGCCTCTTCGCCGGCGAGGTCGGCGCCCCCCGCCTGCTGACCCTCTTCGAGCGGGCCGGCATCCGCACCACCTGGTTCATCCCCGGCCACACCGTCGAGACCTTCCCCGCCCAGATGAAGGCCGCCGCCGCCGCCGGCCACGAGATCGCCCTCCACGGCTATTCCCACGAGAACCCGCTGGCGATGACCGTCGAGCAGGAGCGGGCCGTCCTCGAGAAGTCCATCGCCCTCGCGACGGAGTTGGCCGGCAGGCCGCCGCGCGGCTACGTCGCGCCCTGGTGGGAGCTCTCCGCGGCGACCGTCGGCCTCCTCCTGGAGCACGGCATCGCGTACGACAACTCCCTGATGAACGACGACTTCACCCCCTTCTACGCCCGGGTCGGCGACCGCTGGACCCCCATCGACTACGCCCGGCCCGCCGAAACCTGGATGCACCCGCTGGTCCGCGGCGAGGAGACCGACCTCGTCGAGATCGGCGCCAACTGGTACCTGGACGACCTGCCGCCGATGCTCTTCATCAAGGGCGCCCCGAACTCCCACGGCTTCGTCAACCCGCGCGACATCGAACTCCTGTGGCGCGACCAGTTCGACTGGGTCTACCGCGAGCTGGACTACGCCGTCTTCCCGCTGACGATCCACCCGGACGTCTCCGGCCGCCCCCAGGTGCTCCTGATGCTGGAGCGCCTGATCGCCTACATCGGGAGCCACCCGGGGGTCCGCTGGGCGACGTTCGAGGAGGCCGCCGTCGACTTCCGGCGACGCCACCCGCGGCACGCCGGAGCGGCGTTGCCCGTGGGCGCCCCATAGCGGGCGCCGCCGGGCGGCGACGGCGGCAATCGGCGGGGGAACCCGGGCGGGGAAGGGGAGGCCGTGACGGAGGTGAACCAGGATCGGGACCAAGACCCGGACCGGGAGGAGGCGCCGGCCGTCGTCGCCGGCAGCGCCGCCGGCCACCCCGAGACCCAGGGCTGGTTCGTCGGCCACTTCATGGGCGACGGCCACCCGCTGCGGACGGACGACCTCGAAGTCAAGTGGAGCGTCTACGAGGGCGGCGAGGCGCGCGCCGGCTGGGGCGCCAACCGGGCGGCGACCACCCTGGCGGTGCTCGTCCGCGGCCGCTTCCGGCTGGAGTTCCCCGAGCGGGTGGTCTGGCTGGAGCGGGAGGGCGACTTCGTCCGCTGGCTGCCCGGCGTCCCCCACTTCTGGCAGGCGGACGGGCCGACGGTCGTGCTGACGATGCGCTGGCCCTCGCTCTCGGGCGACAGCTACGCCGTCGAGTCGAGGGGTCGAGGGGTCGAGGGGTCGAGGAGGAACGACGGCGCGTAACGCTCCTGGAAACGTCCTCGGCCCGTAGGTCTCGTCGCGCCCCTCTCCTCGTCTCCTCGACTCGACAAAAACACGAGCCCGGCCACCGTGGGCCGGGCTCGTGCGGGAAGGGGAGGGAGGGATTGTGGATTCTCGGGAGGGCGCCGGTTGGGGGCCAACGCTCTCTGTCCCGATTTACGCCGCCCCCGCGGGATTAGATTCATCGCCTCCGTCGCGGCCGTGACTCGTCCCCGCCGAGGCATCCGGTCGGGGGACCGAGGCGGTTACGCGGCTGGCGTCGCGGCCGCCCCGCCACCGTCGATCGGCCGGAAGACGTAGGTTGCCTCCCCCTCGCCCGCCGTGCTCGAGCCTTCGAGCACCACCTCCGGCCGGTCCCCTTCGCCCCGCCCCAGGAGGACGGTGGCGGACGCCCCGGCCATCGGGGCGTCGGCGGCGACGAACCGCCCCGGGTCGCCCGGCAGCGGCCACAGCGCCGTGCGCACCTCCCCCGCGTCGAGGACCACTTCGCCGTCGACCAGCGTCAGCTCGACCTCGCCGAGGGCGGCGCTGGCGTAGCGCCCGAGGAACGGGGCGACCGCCGCCGGATCGACCGGTTCCAGCGCGCCCTGGAGGGCCTCCCGCTCGGCCTCACCAGCTTCGACCGCGCCGGCCAGCACGGGATCGAGCCCCGAGTCTCGGCCGAAGAGGAGGTCCAGCAGCTCGAACTGGACGGCGTAGGCGAAGAACCCGGCGCCGGGCGAGCCGTTGGTCAGGATCGCGATCCCCAGCCCGTCGTCCGGCAGGAAGGCGACCTCGGAGACGAAGCCGAGGGTACTGCCGCTGTGGCTGAGCAGGCGGCGGCCCGCGTACTCGCCGGTCACCCAGCCCATCCCGTAGTGCTGGGCCGCGTCGGCGATGACGGGTGGCGCGCCTTCGGTGCCGTCGACCACGGCCCGCGGCGCCCAGGTGCGTCCCAGGTTCTCCGCCGAGACGACGCGGCTGCCGTCCGGGGCGACACCGCCGGCAAGCTGGGTCTGGAGATAGGCCGCCATCTCTCGCGCGCTCGACCAGAGGGAGCCGGCCGGCGCCACGGTGTCGGCGAAGCGCTGGTCCCGCAGGGGGGAGAGCGGCCGGACGACGCCGTCCAGGCCGGCGCCGTGGGGCAAGGCGTAGTCGCCGGCGGCGAAGACCTCGTCCAGGGTCAGGGCAGAGCGTCCCATCCCGATCGGCCCCAGCACCCGCTGCTGGAGCGCGTGCCGGTAGCCGGCGAGGAGGTCGCCGGGCGCGGCGCCGGCGGCGATGGCCGCAGCGTAGCCGCCGGCGGCGTAGACCTGGTTGCTGTAGCCGAACGCCTCGCCGAGGGGGGCAACCAGGGGAAACCCGGCGATCGAGGCGATCATCTCCTCCGGGGTCAGGTCGTCGAACCCGAAGACCAGCTCCAGATCGCGGCGGGGGACACCGGTGCAGGCGCAGAAGGCGTCGGCGACGCTCAGCCGCGTCGTCAGCGCCGGGTCGGCGACGGCGAAGCCCGGCAGCAGGTCGGCGACCGGCGTCTCCCACTCCAGCTCCCCGGCGTCGACCAGCGTCGCCGTCAGCAGGGAGGAGAACGACTTGGTGACGGAACCGACCATGAACAGGGTGTCGGCGGTGACGGGCTTCGCCCGGCCGATCTCGCGGACGCCGAACCCCTGAGCGTACGCAACCCCGCCGTTCTGGACGACGGCGATCGAGGCGCCGGGGACGTCCAGAACGGCCATCATCTCGGCGACGTACGCCTCGAACGTTGCCAACCGCTCGCCGTCGAGCGGCAGCGGAGCACCGGCGGCCGGGGAGGCGGCCGGGGTCGCCTGCCAGGCGAGGGCCGGCAGCGGCAGCCCGGCGACGAGGAGAACGAGGACGACGAGCGCGAGGGTCCGGCGCACGGCTGGTCCTTTCGGGCGGGGGCACGGCCGACTGGCCGATAGCGGCGCCATGCTACCAGCCATTCAATCAGAGCCGAGGAGACGAGAAGACGAGGAGACGTGACGACGAGGAGGTCTCTCGGGCGTGCGGCGAGGGCGAGGACCGTCGCTCGCCGCGAGCGTTTTCTCGTCTCCTCGTCTTCACGTCTCGGCTCAAAAACACGAGCCCGGCCACCGTGGGCCGGGCTCGTGCGGGAAGGGGAGGGTGTGGAGGTTCTCGGGAGGGCGCCGGCTTGGGGGTCCAACGCTCTCTAAGCCGATCTACGCCGAGGGGGCGCGGTCGGATTCATCCGTCTCCGGGCCGGCCTCGGCGATCGATTAGAAAGCGATTGCCAGCACCTGACCGAGCACCGCCTCAGCGTCCGCGGTCGGCTCGCCGGAGGGCGAAACGCCGGTGACCCGGATCAGGAGCGGTCCGTGGCTGGCGTAGATCGATACCTCGGTGCCGTTGTCGACGGGGCCATTCAGGGCCACGGCGTAGTCACCGAGCGTGGGGGGCTCGACGAATCGGAGTGCCGAACCGCTCGCCCGACCCTCGGCGAACCGGTCGGCGGCTGCTTGCGCCCCGGACGGGTCGGCGAAGCGGTGGACGCTGACCTGGACCCAGCTGGCACCGCCGGCGGGCGGGTCGTCGCAGGCGAAGGTGAGGCGGGCGCCGTCTTGCCACCCCGCCTCGCGGAGCCAGTCCGCCGTCGCCGCCGGGTCCGGGAAGGTGGCGGCGAGCGACTCGAGGTCGAAGGCCAGTCCCTCCTCGACGCGGAAGCAGGCCCGATGCGGCAGCAGCAGCGCCCCCGGCAGGTAGGCAGTAGCCCCCAGGGCCGGACCCTCCGCGGACCCCATGACCGAGACGATCTGGCGTACCACCACCTCCGCCTCGGCGCGGGGGTCGCCGGCGGGCGAGACGGCGCTTACTCGGATCAACACGGGTCCGACCGTGGCGTAGAGGGTCGCCTCCGTGCCGTTCACCGCCGATCCGGAAAGGAGGACGGCCCCGTCTCCAACGGCCGGTCCCTCCTCCGGCACGAGGGTGGTGCCGGCCGCTCGTGCCGCCGCGAAGTAGGGCAGCGCCGCTTGGGCCGCTGACCCTGCGGCGAAGTGGTGCAGCCCAACGACGACGTACCCCGCCCCGCGGCGCGGAGGCTCGTCGCAGGAGAAGACGATGTACGCGCTCTCCCGCCAGCCCCACTCGACGAGGCGGTCGGCGGCGTCCGCAGCCGGCGCCAAGCGGTCAACCATTTCGTCGAAGCCAGGAGTTTCCGTCTCGTCAATCCGGAAGCACGCCGCATGTTCCACCGGGAGCACGCCGGGGAGGTACGCAGCGACCGGCTGGGGCAGGGCGAGCGAGTTCGCCTCGTCGGGGCCGGTCGCCAGCTCCGGTGGGGGCGGCAGGTCGGTCGGCTCCGCCACCTCGCCCAGCGGCAGGGCGCAACCGGCGACCGGGCCGCCGCCGAAGCCGCGGGTCAGCGCCTTGACCCGCTCCTCCGGAGCGCCGTGGGCGCCGGGATGGTCCTCTGGCAGGCCCAATGGGTCGCCGAACTCCAGCGACGTCGTCAGCGCCTCCAGAAAATCCCCGTAGTCGAGGAGGCCGCTCTCGTCGGCGTGGGCGGTGAAGACGCCGAGGAGGCAGTCGGCCTGGAGTTCCATCGGTTTGGTGGTCGCCGTCCGAATCCCGAGCAGCGCCTGGACGTGGTGGCCCCACTCGTGGGCGAGGACCGCGATCGGGGCGTAGTCGCCGAACGCCGCCTCCTGGTCGACCAGGAACTGCGGGACGAGGTAGACCGTCCGGTCGAGCGGGCAATAGAAAGCATTGGGGACCGGTTCGACGAAACCGCAGGCGGTCTCCATCGGTCGGTCGACGACGACGACTCCAGGTGATGCATAGACGGCACCGGCGGTTTCGAAGGTGGCCGACCAAAAAGCGTCGATCTCGCCGACGAGGTCGGCGAAGGCACCCCGATACCCCTGCGGGCTGTCGACTCCCCGGTACCCCTGCGCCGCAGGCGTACCATCCTGCCAAGCCCCACCGGTTCCCGGTGCGAGCAGGATCGCGACGAGGGCGAGCACCAGGAACCACGAACAGCGGCGGCGGGGCACGGGAATGCTCCGGAGGCGGGGGCAAACGGCGGCGAACGACCGAGATCGGACAGATCATACCGGAGGACGGATGATCCTCGACGACCTTCGGACGCGACCGCCACGACCCTTGGCGTCCACGACCCAATCGGTCAGCCGACCTCCTCCGCCCGCTTCGTCCTGCCGCATCGACCTTGCCTCGGCATGCCGCCCCACCGCTATCGAACCAACCGCGCTCGAGCCCAAGATGAGGCCGGAATCATCGCCCTCGTCCTTCCGGACGCGGAGGGGCCGGGTGTGGCGGACGAGCGCGGACCACCGCTGCTACGGCCGCGACCCCATCTCCACCTCGTTGCCGACGGCGGCGACGGCGAAAACGGCGCGGTCGTCGGCCTCGTCGGCCAGGTGGAGGTCGTAGTTGAGGGCGAAGGCGGCGGTCGCGCCCTCGTGGCCCGCGGTCGCGATCTGGTGGGAGAAGTGGCGGGTCACGTCGCCGGCGGCGTAAACACCCGGCTCCGAGGTCCGCCCCTCCGTGTCGGCCTTGATGTAGCCCTCCGCCGAGAGCTCGACCCCGAGCGAGCGGGCCAGCGCAGTATTCGGCTCCGCCCCCTGCTGGCTGAAGAGGTGCTCCACCGCCAGCACGCCGCACCGCTCCAGCTCCAGCGCCTCCAGCATCCCCGGCGCCGCCGCCCGCGCCCCGACGATGCGGTCGACCACCAGCCCGACGCCGCGCCGCTGCACGCGGTCGGCCGCCTCCGGCGCCAAGCCGAGCGAGCCCTCGTTGGTGAGCAGCGTCACCTGGGGCGTGAAGCGCAGCAGTTGGATGGCCGTCTCGGCGGCGTGGTCGTCGTTGCCGACCACCACCACCCGCTTGCCCCGCATCTCGTAGCCGTCGCAGACGAGGCACCAGTGGAGCGAGCGGCCGACGAACGCCTCGTAGCCGGGGAACTCCGGCCAGCGGTCGCGGACGCCGGTGGCCAGGATCAGGCCGCGGCCGACGAACCCGTTGCCCCCGGCGTCGGAGACGAGGAAACCGTCGGCGACCCGGCGGACGGCGACCGCGTCGCCCTCGACGAAGCGGACCCCGTACCGCTCAGCCTGGCGGCGGCCGTGGGTGCGCAGTTCCTGAGCCCGGATGCCGTCCGGGAAGCCGAGGTAGTTGTGGTTGACCTGGGCGTACTCGGAGCGGCCCGGCACCGGGCAGTCGAAGACGAGCACCGACCGGCAGGCTCGCCCGATGTTGAGCGCGGCCGACAGCCCGGCCGGGCCGCCGCCGACGACGATCGCATCCCACCGCTCCGCGCTGCCCGCGTCGCTCCGTCCGTCCGCCTTTGCCACCGCCGCTCCCCCGTTCCGATGCGCACCGCCCAGCGGAGCTGTCGTGCCACTATGCAGGACGGGTGCCGCCGTGCGGCAGGGGACGGGGAATGGAGGGGACGAGGAGACGGGACGGGGCATGGTGGCCCTGCTGACGCTCGTCTACCGTGTGTTCGGAATGCGGCGGGCGGCTGCCGTCCGGGACCGGGCCCAGCCGGCCGCACCCGTCGGCCGCGAGTCGGCGCCCCAGCACCGGCTCGGAACAGATCGGCGGCGGGGCTTGCCTCGGGACGGAGCGGTTGGCGCCGGCAACGGCGCCGGCAACGGCAAAGGGCGCGCCCATGGAGAACGGGACGCCGATGCAGGTGACGGCGGCGCCGGACGATGGCCTCGGCGCCTTCGCCCGGACCGGCCACTTCGCCTACGAGTCGGGCGACCACGGCGACACCTGGCTGGCGCTCGACCTGCTGCTGGCCGACCCGCGGCGCCTGCGCGGCGCGGCCGAACGTCTGGCGGAGCGGGTGCGGCCCTTCGCGCCGGCGGTCGTCTGCGGACCGCTGACCGGCGGCGCCTTCGTTGGACTGCTGGTGGCGGAGGCGCTGGGCACGGCCTTCGTGCCGACGGCGCGGCGCACGGCCGCCACCGGTCCGGTCCACTACGACCTGCCCGCGCCGCTCCGCCCCCTGCTGGCCGGGGTTCGGGTCGCCATCGTCGACGACGCGGTCAACGCCGGCTCGGCGACGCTGGCGTCTCGGGCGGCGATCGAGGCGGCGGGCGGCGAGGTCGTTGTGGTCGGCGCCGTCTTCACCCGCGCGCCGGGCGCCGCCGAGCTGCTGGCGGCCCACGGCCTGCCGCTGGTCGCGCTGCACGGCCTGCCGTTCGCGCTCTGGCCGGCGGCGGCGTGCCCGCTCTGCGCGGCCCGGGTAGCCCTGGACATTCCTTCGTGATCGGCGACAGGAGAACACATTCCGCCGGCTCCGGAACCGCTGGGGTCCGACCCTACCGTCGCAGCGCCAGGTCCCGCTCGGTGGCGAGGAGGGCCTCGACCTCGGCGACGGAGGGCACGGCGCCGGCGCCGATGCCGGTCAGGCTGAGGGCGGCGGTGGCGTTGGCGAAGCGGGCGGCATCGACCGCCGAGGCGGCGCGGTCCGACGCCTTGATGAAGAACGCCGCCGCGAAGACGTCGCCGGCGCCGGTCAGGTCGACGGTGCGGACGGGGAACCCTGGCAGCTCGTCGCGCTTGCCGCCGTAGACGATCCGAGCCCCGCTTTCGCCGAGGGTCACCACCCCCAACCGCCGCGCCCCGACCCACTCGACGACCTCCCGCGCCTGCGAGATCTCCTCGTCGCTGACGACGACGGCGTCGAGCCGGGTCATCAGCTCGGGCGGCAGCCGCAGCGGCACGTGGCGGACCCGACCGCCGGTCTCCAGCGGCCACCGTCGCATCCAGCCCTGCGGGGTGCAGCCGAGGAAGCGCGGCGCCAGCGACCCCGTCTGGCGGACGTCGATCTCCTGGGCGATCGGCCCGAGGTGGACGACGCGAGCGTTGGCCCAGTGGGGCGGCAGGCCACGCAGGTCGATCTCGCCGGCCCAGCGGCGGACCACCTGGGTGCGGCGGCCGCCCCGGTACTCGTTGACGAAGACCGTTGGCCCGTCCGCCTCCTGGACGACGATGCTGACCAGGTCGGCGTACTCCTCCAGCCCCGGCACTTCGATGCCGTCGACCTCGACCCCGTAGCGGCCGCGGGTGAGCACCCCGACCCGCCAGCCGAGGCGGGCGGCGGTGATCGCCGAGTAGAGGGCGGTGCCACCGAGGACCGCCGTGCCGTCCGGAAGGAGGTCGGCGCAGATGTGGCCGATGACGAGGTACTCCGGCGCCCGGTCGCCCTGGAGCGGCCCCGGCCGCCGCTTCTCCCGGATCGGCTGCCGCCCGTCGCGGCCGAGGGCGCGCGGCCGGGGCGGCAGCGAGGGGTCGCGCTCCTTGCGGTGGGCGACGCCGCCCCGCCGCCGCCGGCGGCCGCCCCCCTTCGCCTCGTCGTCGTCGCCCTCGCGCGGGACGGTCCCCCGGTCGCCCCTCCTCGACTCCTCGACTCCCCGACTCCCCGACTCATCTTCAGGCACGAGGCTGGACCGTGACGCGCCGCATGTTCCCCTCGCCGCTCGACTCGGTCGTCACCTCGGGGTTTTCCCGCAGCGTCAGGTGGACAATCCGCCGCTCGTTCGGCGGCATCGGCTCCAGCACGATCGGGCGGCGGGAGCGGGCGACCTGGCGAGCCACCCGCTCGGCCAACCCGACCAGCGACTCCTCCCGGCGGGAGCGGTACCCCTCGACGTCGACGACGACGCGGGTCCAGTCGTTCAGGCGCCGGTTGCAGAGCAGGTTGACGAGGTACTGGAGCTGGGCCAGGTGCTCGCCCCGGCGGCCGATCAGCATGCCGAGGTCCTGACCGAGGATGTCGATGAAGATCGTCGGCGGCTCGGCCGCCTCGACCGGCATCGCCGAGGGGTTGTCGACGGCGAGGACGTCGGCCCGGATCCCCATCTGCCCGAGCAGCTCGCGGACGATCTCTTTGGCGACGGCCTCGTCCGCCTCGTCGACCCGGTCGTCGGTCCGGGGTGCCCGCTCGGTGCGGGGCGGCGTGCCCCGGCTGGAGGGACGGTCGCCGGGGACGCGGCGGGGACCGGGCGCGCGGCGCGGCCCGAGGCGGCCGGTCGAGGCGGCGCCC
>CADCWF010000339.1 GCA_902806345.1 uncultured Thermomicrobiales bacterium | reverse complement strand
CTTGTTCACATCTTGGCATCGAGATCGGTGCCAGCACTTGTTCGAGCCATCGACGCGCTTTTTTCAGCAGGCTGCTCGCTTCTCCGACACGGACGCAGCCCATGCGTCGTCGCTCGCAGTTCCTGGACGTCCCCGGCACCGCTCCGGTAGCCGCGGCGGCTGGGTTGCTCACCGCTCCACCTCGCCACGAAGGATCGCGTGACGGAGAACCTTAGAGCGCGTTTCACAACCGGGTGACGCCGTGGCATCATCGCCCCATGGACATCCCCCGCCTCGCCGGCGCCCTCTGGGAGGTCGTCGCGCCGCTGCTCCCGCCGCGCCGCCCCCAGCCGAAAGGCGGGCGGCCGTTCGCCGACGACCGCGCCGCGCTGTGCGGCATCCTCTTCGTGCTGTGGACCGGCGCCCCCTGGTCGGCGGTGCCCCGCGGCCCGGGCGCGGCCAGCCCCGCCACCTGCTGGCGGCGGTTGCGGGATTGGCAGCAGGCCGGGGTGTGGGACGCCGCCCACCGCGCGCTGCTGGACGAACTCGGGGGCGCCGACCGGATCGCCTGGGAGCGGGCCTGCCTCGACAGCGCGAGCGTCCCGGCCAAAAGGGGGGCGACGGGGCCGGCCCCAACCCGACCGACCGCGGCAAGCCCGGCTGCAAGCTGCACGTCCTGACCGACGCCGGCGGGGTGCCGCTGGCGGCCAAGACCGGACCGGCCAACCGCCACGACTCGACGATGCTCGAACCCATGCTCGACGCGGTGCCGCGGGTTTGCACCCCGGCCGGCGGCCGGCGCAAGCGCCCGGCCAAGCTGCACGCCGACAAGGGGTACGACTACCGGCGGTGCCGGCAGGCGTGCCGCCGCCGGCACGTCAAGAGCCGGATCGCCCGCAAGGGCGTCGAGCGGAGCGACCGGCTCGGCCGCCACCGCTGGGTCGTCGAGCGCACCCTCGCCTGGCTGAAGCGCTACCGGCGGTTGGCCGTTCGCCACGAGCGGCGCAGCGACATCCACCAGGCCTTCCTCACGCTGGCGTGCTGCCTCGTCTGCCACCGCTACCTCAAGCAGTTGTGAAACGCGCTCTAAGAGACCGTATCAACACCGTCCCGCCAGTCGCCACAGGCAGATCTGCGAGCAGCCGAGGAGGAGGAATGCTTCGTGGATGTCCGCCCGTCGTTCGTAGCGGACCGCGAGCCGGCGGAAGTTGCCGAGCCAGGCGAGCGTGCGCTCGACCACCCAGCGGTGCCGTCCCAGCCGCCGGCTGCTGTCGACGCCTTTGCGGGCGATCCGGTGCTTGATGCCGCGCCGGCGGCAGGCCGCGCGGCACTTCCGGTCGTCGTAACCCTTGTCGGCGTGGAGCTTGGCCGGCCGCTTGCGCCGCCGGCCCGCCGGGGTGCTGGTGGGCGGCACGGCGTCGAGGAGCGGCTCGAAGAGCATCGAGTCGTGGCGGTTGGCCGGGGACAGCAGCGCGGCCAGCGGAACGCCGTGGCGGTCGACGATCAGGTGCCGTTTGGTGCCCGGCTTGCCGCGGTCGGTGGGGTTGCGCCCCGTTTCCTCGCCCCCCCCTTGGCCCGCACGCTGGCCGAGTCCACGGCCGCCCGTGACCAGTCGATCTTGCCCTCGGCCCCGAGCCGGTCCAGCAGCGCCCGGTGCAGCCGGCCCCAGACCCCGGCGTCCTGCCAGTCGCGCAGCCGCCGCCAGGACGTCATGCCGGAGCCGCACCCGAGTTCCTGCGGCAAGGCCTCCCAGCCGATCCCCGACCGCAGCACGAACAGGATGCCGCCGAGGGCGGCGCGGTCGGGCACGCGGGGCCGCCCGCCCTTGGGCTTGGGGGGCTCGGGCGGCAGCAGCGGGGCGATCGCGTCCCAGAGGTCGTCGGGCACCAGCGGGGTCGTCATCCGCCAAGTCTGCCACGCCCCCGCCCGTTTTGATAGGCGTTCTAACTCTGGGCGTGGAGCCAGAGCGCTCGGTCGGCGTCGTCCCGAGGCTCCCCCCGCGCGGGCATCCGCTGCCGCGACTCCTCGACCGCGATGCCGAGTTCGAGGGGATCCGGCGCTTCGGTTTGCCCGTCCCGGTTGTCAGAGAACAGGACGAGGCAGATCGCCTTGGTCCGGTCGCGGCCCGCCCGGCCAGCCTCCTGGGCGAACGCCTCGACCGACTCTGCCATGCCGTAGTGGATCGTTCCCTGCTTAGCGCACGGTTTGCCGGCGGGCGCGGATTGGCCAGCGGCGCCGCCACCTTTACCTCATTTCGGTGGGGCACCGTGAAGCCGCGAGCGGACGGGCGAGTTCCGAAACGGCTCGGCTCCGGCCATCCCCCAGGGCCGTTGCCATGCCTGACCAGTCAGCTGCCGAAGCCTCAGATTGGCGCACTGGCGCGGCGTAGAGTGAGTCGACGACGAGCACGATCGCGCGTCGATCGTGCAGGCGGTTTGGCGGCCTTGGAGGCGTTCGCCGCGTTCGCCGCGTTCGCCCGCCAGATCTCGTCGATGAACTTCTCGACCGCCCGGCGCGACTCCGGCGGCAGTTGATCCAGCTTGACCTGCGTCGGCGACGCGATCACGTAGGGACCGGCCGCGCTCGGTAGGTCGCCGTGGTCGACGATCCCGGCCGCCATCAGCAGCTCCAGGTGCCCCATCCGCAGCGCCTCGGCCAGCTTGCGGCGCTCGTCGCGGCCCCGCGGCAGCTCGATCTGGCCGCGCTCGATCTGGGAGAGGAAGGACTGGCTGATCCCGGCCCGCTCGGCGAGTTCGGCCTGGTTCATGCTCAGCTCGTGGCGCCGCTGCTTGACCACGCCCCCCAACGGGAAGACCTTGTTGGGCTCCGACCCGGGTGTCGACACGTTGTCTGCTCCATTCGTTAAAATCCGATATCGTACTTTAGCGTTTTCAACATTAGATCACCGCATTCATGGTGTCAACGGCCTTTCGGTCCGCAACGCCGTCCGTGGCGTCGAGCACGAGTGAGCGGTCATGGCGGCTCGGCTCCCCTCCGAAGGGGACTGGGCCGTGCGCGCACCCGGTCGCTCTTCGACGTGCCCGAACCTTGCGCCGGAGGGGCACGAGCCCGTCCAACCGCGACCCTAATGGACCAAGAGCAGGCTCTTAAGCGGATCGACGACCAGCGTTTTACCGGGGGAGAGGAGGGCCGGCAACTGGTAGCAGATCGACTTGCCGGCGCCGGTCGGCGGCAGCCCGATCGCGTCCCGCCGGGCCGGCGCCCGGTCGATGATCTCGAGCTGACCGGGTCGGAAGTCGCGCTTTCGGAAGAGCGTTTGCAGGAAGTAGCGCAGCGGCACGCGCGGTGCCTGAGGAGCCGCCCCCGCTCCCGGGATCGAGACACCCGCGAGATCGCTATCGGCACCGTCGGCGGCATCCCACCCCGTCGAATGTTCCGGCGGCTCAAGGGAGACCGGCCGTGACGCATCCCAGATGAGCGGCTCGGTACCGGCGGAGCGGTGGGCCGTCCGTAGCACGAGGTGCGTGCGGCTGACGACGCCGAGCGCCGCCGACGGGTACGTCGGATAGACCTGCGTCGGGCGGGCGAGCACGGCGGCGTCGAGCACGAGATCCGGCACGTCGGTCGGGTCACCGATGGCGACGAGCGACTCGGCGGCGACCAGCCCACGGATCTCCTCCGGGAACCCGTCCATCGTCAGTGACGGGAGCGCCGCGAGATGCTCTTGGGCGACCCGGAGCCGGACCCCCTCAACCCCGAAAGGGATGCCGTAGAGGCGGCAAAGGTGGAGCAGGGTCTGGAGGAGGTCGACCAGGGCTGCTTCGGCGCAGGGCACCTCCCGCTCGACGGCGACGATCTCCCAGGTGGGCGCGTCGAGCCGCAACGCCCCGTTGAGCATCGCCAGGACCACACCAAGCTGCACCCGGGCAACGGCGTGGGGCGTGACCAACAACCGGAGCGCCTCCAGCCCCACGGGGTCAGCCGGGTCGACGGGCGTCCCGTCGACAAGGGCGCGGAAGGTCGGGTCGCGGGTCTTTCTCCGCTGCACCTCACCGCGAAGCTTGATGAGGGATGGGTGGTCCTGGGCGTCGAGCGCCTCGATCGGCACGCGTACGACCGTCCAGCCGGCCTTCGTCAGCACCTCGTCGCGGACACGGTCGCGGGCCTTTTGGGTCGGCTCGCGATGGTGCGGGCCGTCGAGTTCGATGTTCAGGCGCCATGGGTTGTCGGAGCCAGGCAGCTCCAGCGAGAAATCGGCCCGCCGCCACGGCAGGCTCACCCAGGGCCCCTGCTCCGGCTGCGCCTCCGGCGGCACCATGGTGTCCAGAGGGCGCTGGAGTTCGACGAGGCCCAGCGCGTTGCCGAGCAGTTCCGCCACCTCGCCTCGGTAGAACCGCCGCTCGGAGACGCTGTCCCACATCAAGGCCCGAAGCGGGTCGGCCGGCGTCTCCGCCTCGTCGAGCTCTTTCGGGGCGGAAACCAGGCGCGGGTCGCCGGCGGAGAGCGCCGCCGCGAGCGCGGCGGGCCACCCATTCTCCGCTCCCTCCCCCTCGGGCGAAAGGGACCAGCCCACCTCACCGAACCGTTCCACCGGCGCCGCCCGAAGCCCTGCCCCCGGCACCATCCCCCCAAGCACGGCCTTCTCGACCGCGGGCGACGCGAGCGTCGGCCAACCCCGAGCGAGGAGTCCGAGCGCGAGCCGGGCGACGAACCGGTTGTCGACCTGGCGGCTGTTCTCAGCCGCGGGTGGCGCGATCGATCCGGCAACCGCGACGGTGCTGATCAGGCGCTGAACCCGATCGCGCGTGGCCCGTGCCGGATCGGTGCGGGGGAGGAAGTCGTCGATGGCGCCGAGGCGGGCTCCGACCCGGTAGAGGGCCCAGTCGGTCGCGGGCATGCGCTTCTCCGGATCGCTGGCGGGAACGAGTCCACATCGTCGCCGGAGCGGCGGCGAACCGCTACCGGGGTTCCAGCCCTGTCCCGACCGGATGACCGCCCCGTTCGACCTCGACAGGCACCGCCAGCTCCGCCGCGGGTAACGTCGACGCCTCCCGCACGGACGGCCCGCTCGGCCCGTAGACGAGCCTGCTCCGCGCCGGGCGGCGCCCGGCCACCGGTCTCGTCGTCGCCCCTTGGGCGGGTCCGGAGGGTCGGTCGACCCGCCATCGCGTTCGTCGTCGCATCTCGGGGATAGCCGGTTGGCGGCGGCGCGGTCGGATGTATGCTGCTCCGGCGATTCTGGTCCACCGACGACCGCGGCTCCCGCATCGATCGGGGTGCAGCCGCGATCGCAGCCCAAGCCAGGAGGAGACCCCGTGAACGCCAACCGCTTCGACGCCCTCGTCCGCGCCAGCACCGCCCGCCTCCCCCGCCGCCTCGCCCTCCGGCGTGGAGCCGCCGCGCTCGTCGCCGGGGCCGGCGCCGCCGCGGCGGGGCATCGGGCAACCGCCCAGGACGCCTCCCCGGTTGCCTCTCCCGTGGCCGAGGGCGAGGACGGCTCGGATCTCTTCGTCCAGTCGTTCCAATCGGGCACGCTCGCCCCGAAGCCGAGCGAAGCCGGGGTCTATACCCTCACTCTCGAAGGGGCCACCACCCACACGGTTTACTTCTCCGACCGACCCGCCCGCCGGGTCGGCCTCGTCCCGACCGCGGCCCTCCTGGAGCAGCTCGGCTTCACCCCGGCCGACCCGCCCAACGCCGCCCTGGTCGCCCAGACCGAGGCGGGGGAGGAGGTCGTCGTCGTCGAGCTGTTCGACCCGCGCTCCGATGAGGCGGCGGGAACGCTCACCTACGAGGCCCGGATCCTCGCCGACTACGCCGGCGGCGGCCTCGCCGACTTCGCGCCGCGGGAGGACGGCGGCCCGCCCGCCCCCGCCTTCGAGACCGCCCACCTCTTCATCGACGGCTGCGGCCGGGGCCAGTGCTGGAACGGGACGGTCTCGATGTGCGTCAGTTGCCAGTGCTTCCAAACAGGGGTCCAGGGGTGCCCCTGCATCGCCGGCACGCAGAGCCCGTGCTACGACTCCGCCATGCAGTGCGAGACCAACCCCGGCAGCCCGCCCGGCTCGGTCGGCGCCTGCTACTACCCGTAGCCGAGTCGGGGAGTCGAGAAGCAACTCGTCGTTCTCCTCGACTCCCCGGCTCCCCGACTCGCGTCACTCCACCTCGAACGAAGCCGCCATCCCCAGCGCCAGATGGGGAACGCCCTGAGCGGTCGGCAGCAGGCAGACGACGGTGTACGTCCCCGGCTCCAGGTCGGTCAGGACCAGCTCGGCCTCGTCGCCGGCCGGCACCGTCGCCTGGCCGACGTAGGCGATCCCCTCCGGCAGGCCCGGTCCGGTCGCCCGCAGCAGGTCGCCGGTCGTCAGCCCGTCGTCGAAGCGCAGCACCAGCATCTCGTGGTCTTCGGCGCCGAGGTTCGCCCCGCGCAGCACCGCGTCCGTGCCAGAGACCACGGGCTCGATGCCGATGGCGTACTCCTGGAGGGTGACCTCCAGCGGGGTCGCCCCGGGCGGCGGTTCCACCTCCAGCGGCGCCTCGGCGTCGACCCGCCAGCCGGTCCGGCCGGGGTCGCGCTCCGAAGGCGGCGCCTGGACGAACCGCCACCGCCCGCGCAGGAGCTGGTTGCCGACGACCGAGACGACCTCCGCCTCCGCCCCCGCGCTGGAGCGGCGGGCATCCCGGAAGGAGGCGATCCTGACCGGCACCACGTCCAGCTCCGGTGCAACCGCCCGGTAGGCAGCGGCAGGCAGCGGCTCGCCGCCGCCGAAGAGCTGCCCGAGGTAGCGGTCGGTCGCCAGCGCAACGACCCCCTCCGCCTCGCCTCCGGTGAGGCAGGCCGCCAACGCCGCGGCCACCGCTTCCAGCTCGTCCGCCAAAACCGCCTGGGGGTCCGGCGTCGGCGGCGGGGGAGGGACCGGGGTGGCAGCCGGCGTCGCGTCCGAGTAGGCGACCGGGGTCGGGGTGGGCGGGACCGGAGTCGGTGGCGACGGGGTCGCCTCGGCGGGAACGGCGCACTCGGCTCCCACGGATTGGGCGGCCCCCGTCGGAATCACCCCCGGCGGTACCGCCCCCAGCCCAAGGATCGCGGCCAGCGCCGCCAGCCGGGCGCGGGCCTTCGGGTCCGGTCGTCCCGGCACAGTCGTCTCCTCCTCCGCCCGGCGGGCGGACGCTACGGCGTCGTCGGTGGCGGGGTCTGGGTCAGGACCAGGGTCGGGCGGGGATGCGGCTATTGTAGCGGAGCACGACGCGGCGGCCGGCCCACGGCCGCCCCCCGGCCTCCGCGCTTCCCCGATGCGGCGACGAACTGCTACACGGAGACCGATAGCAACCGGTGGCAACGGATGACGGAGGTTCCCCGATGGAGTTCGACCCCCTCGACGGCAACGGCTCCGGCCATCCCCCTGGCCCTGGATCCGCCCACGCCCACTCGGCCGACGAGTGGAACGAGGCGGTCGTCCGCACCGTTGCCCACCTGGCGGCCCAACTGACGGTCGCCCAGATCCGGCTGCGGGCGTTGGCGAGCGACCTCGACGAGCGCGGCCTGGTCGAGCCGGCGGCGGTCGCGTCCCGGGTCCGCGCCTTGGCCGAGCGGGAGGCGGGCGCGACGCTGCGGGAGAACCTGGGCGAGGCGCTGGCCGAGGTGATCGACATCGAGGCCCTGGAGCGGGAACTGGTGGAGTACCTGGCCGGCGGCTAGCACGGACTCCGGTTGATTCGTTCTGTTTGGACGGCCGCTCGAGCCCCCTCTCTGCTCGGGGACCCACGCATCGGGAGAGGGGGTTGGAGGTGAGGGCTCGGCGCCGGATTCCGTAATAGCACGGTCGCCCGTCCGCCTCGGCCTGGCACCCCTTGGGTGGCAGGCGGGGGGTGAGGGCCGCTGCCGCGGTTCCACGCCTCACCCCGGTGGGGCACCAGGCGTCGCATCGACCGGCGACGCTGCCGGTGGCGACGCCGGCAGCCCGAACCCGGCCTCGATGGTTGCCACCGTCCGCAGCGAGCGGGCGGCCACCGTCGTCGTCGGGTTCGCCGTGCCCGTCGTCGGGGAGAGACCGGCGCCGGCCAGGAAGAGGGTCGGGTAGGTGAGGCTGCGGCCGTCCCAGTCGGTCGGCGAGGCGCGTGGGGCGCTGCCCGTCCAGTGGATCCCCATTAGCCGGCCCGCCCCGAAGAAACCGGGGGAGTGCCGGCGGGTCGAGCGGCGGCACCCCGCGGAGGAACGGGGAACGCCGCATCGAGCGACCGTCGGCCCGGGGCCGAGCGGTTCGGCTGCCGTCGGTCGGCGCCGCCGTCGTGTCGTAGCTGATCGCCCGTTCGAGCGGATCTCGGGCATCGTGCTGTCGCTTGCCCATCCCCACCCAACGAACCGCGAAACGGCCACGGGCACGCTCCCTGCGAACCGGGAGTGCCGGACGAGCGATGGCAATGGCAGGCCATACCCGCCGCGCGCTCCCTCCCGGGCTCAGTCGCCGGCCACCGAGCGCAGCGGCAGCGAGGGACCAGGATGCGGACACCGGTCGGGCTCGTCTTCGTGGGCGTGGCGCTCGGGCTCGCCGGGTGCGGCCCGGAGCTTGCTCAAGCCCCCCCACCGCCGACGCCCACGCCAGTTCCCTTCGCGGCCCCGGCCGATGGAGGTGGCGCCCCCCCGACCGCGGCGCCCGCGAACGCGCCGGCAATCGCGACCGTAGCCGTCGAGCAGCAGGCGCCGGCACCGCGGTTGCCGGTCGTCGACCTTGCCTCGGTCGTCGAGCGGGTGAAGCCGGCCGTCGTCACCGTCGTCAACCAACGGCAGGTCGGCGACCTGTTCGAGCAGCGGGAGCGGGAAGCCGGGCGCGGCACCGGCTTCGTCATCGACGAGGCCGGCCACGTCGTCACGAACGAGCACGTCGTCCGCGGCGGCGACGCCTTCCAGGTCATCCTCTCCGACGGCACCGTCCGCCCGGCCGAACTGGTCGGGGCGGACCCGTTGAGCGACCTCGCCGTCGTCCGGATCGAGGGCGAAGCGCCGGCGGTCGTCGCGTTCGGCGATTCGGAGGCGCTGCGGCAGGGGCAACCGGTGCTGGCGATCGGCTCCCCGCTCGGCGACTTCACCGGCACGGTCACCGACGGCATCGTCAGCGCCCTCAACCGCGACTTCCCCGGGGCGGCCGGGCAGGGCGAGGTCGCCTACACCAACCTGATCCAACACAACGCGGCGATCAACCCGGGCAACTCCGGCGGGCCGCTCTTCGACCTGGACGGCCGGGTGATCGGGGTCAACACCCTCGGCATCCCCCAGACCCAGGCCGGTGTCCCGGCCCAGGGGCTCTTCTTCGCCATCCCGTCGAACACCGTCTCTCGGATCGCCCTCCAGATCATCAACGAGGGACGGGTGGCCTATCCCTACCTCGGCGGCAATTTCGTCGAGGTGGTACCGGAGGCCGCCCGGGTCTACGACCTCCCGGTCGACTACGGCGCCTTCGTCCAGACGGTCGTCCCTGGCGGGCCCGCCGACGACGCCGGCATCGCCCCCGGCGACATCATCGTCGCCATCGGCGGCCAGCCGATCGACGCCGACACGGCCTTCACCGAGGCGCTCTTCGCGTCGGCGCCGGGAGAGGCAGCGACGGTCGAGTTCGTCCGTGGCGACGAACGCCGCTCGGTCGAGGTCCAGCTAGAAGAGCGGCGGAACCCCTAGCCGCCTCCAGAGAGCGCATTAAAGCGGGATGACGGACAAGCGGCGGGTCCGCCTGTCCGTCATCCCGAGCGGCAGCCGAGGGATCTCGTTCGGGACCCCGAGACGACGAGATCCCTCGCCTCCGCTCGGGATGACGACGGGGGCAAATCTCCTGCAAACCGCTGTAGGTGATCTCGTGGCGGCGGTGCCGGGAGCGGGCAGGAGCCGGGCGGACCGCCTCGACCCCCGGTCGCTCGGAGTCAATCCCCTGTCAGCGAGGAGTCCGGGGCGGCTTCGGCGGTCAGCAGCGCGACGGGAACCGTCTCGTCGCGGCCCACCATTGGCCCGGTCGGTTCAGTGCGTCGGGCCGACGCCGCCGGCAACCCGTCGGCGGTCCGGGGCGGAGGCGCGAAGGAGGAGGGTGCGGGGGCCGAGGCGTCCGTCGGCGGACCCCATCGCCAACCCGCGACGTGCTCGACCATCGTCGGCGCGGCGGCGGGGACGGACGGCCCCCAGAGCGCGACGACGGCCTCGGGCAGCGGTCCGTTCGCGGTCCGCCCGGCCACCCGCGGCGCAGGCTCTGCCGCCAGCGGGACATCGCCGGACATCGGTCCGAAGGACATCGCTAGGGCGTGCCCGCCGCCGGTAACGCGGTCGACCGGCGCGCCGTTCCCGGCCGCGGGCGACGGCGTTCGTCGCTCCGGGGGGTTCCCGGGGTTGGCCGCCGAGACGTGCTCGCCGCCGGCCGGCCGGGACGATGATGGTGCCTCCGACCCGTGGCCTGGCGCCCGCGCCGCGATCGGTCCCCGTCCGTTCGATTTGGGAGCTCCGGTCTGGACCGCCGGGTCGGAGGGCGCCCCGGGCATCCGCGCCGGCACCAGCTTCCGGGCACCGAGCGCCGCGGTGGCCGCGGCAGGAGCAGCGCTTGCCACCCAGGTCGAGGTCACCCCGGCGAGCCCGGCGTGGACCGCCAGCACGATCGTCCAGACCCCGATCATCGGGAGCGACCAGAGGCGGGCCGGGTCGACCGCGATGTTGACGAGCACCAGCAGCACCGCCGCGGTCGCCAACGCCCGCAGGTGCCAGCGGACGCCATCCGCTCCGAGCACCCAGGCGGCAACCACCGATGGCGCTTGCCGGGCTTCGGCTGGATCGAAACGTCGCTTCATCGAACGGCCCTCCCGGGCGGTCTGCCGGCACTGCCTGCTGTCGCGTCCTGCCGGCACGGGGACGGCTACGCCGGCGAGCCCAGCAGGCCGACGATGCGCTCCATGTGCTGCCGATCGTTCTCGTTCAGCCGTTCGATCCGGCTGCGCACCGACCGCGTGCCGTCGATCTGGGTGTCCCATTCGGACGACGGCAGCGACCGCAGCATGGCGAGTGTCGACTCGCGGGCGGTGCCGAACTGGGCGAGGATGGTCGCGGTCGAATCGTCCGAGCTCTCGGTGCCGACGACCGCCATCTCCTCGCCGAAGATATCCGGCGTCGGGATGCCGGTGGTGACCTGCTTGAGCGCCTGCGAGAACCTCAGTTCGTCGTCCCGCAGGCGCGCTACGACATCACGGACCGACCCCTCCTTGCCGACGAGGCGCAACCGGTCCTCGGGCAGCGGTCGAACCCGCGAATTGAGTTCCCGGTACGTGGCGATCAACCCGTCGATCAGGTCCCGCTCGGCCACCGTTACTCCCCCTTCGTCGCGGCACCGGCCGCCGCCGCGGACGGCGCCAGCATCGGCCGGCCGCCTGTCGATTGTAGCGGCGGACGCCCCGTCTCGCGCTGTCCGCCGAGGCACCGCGCAACCGGCGTGCCGCGCCTCTGCCGCCACACCGGGTCACCGCCCCACCGGTGCTACACTCGTCCCCCGAAGGCGGTGCGGCCGACGACCGCGGCAGACGCGGTTCGGCCCCGCGGATCGGTTCGGACCCCGTCGGGGCACCACGGAGCCAAGGCATCGCATGGAAGGTCAGTTCTCCTCGCGCGATCGACTCGGGGCGCCCACCCCGCTCCGCTGCCCGCTCTGTCGGTCCCGCCTCGACGAGACGATGGTGCGCGACCTCGGCGGGGTCACCCACGATCTGTTCTGGCAGCTCCACGCCGGCCGCTGCCCGGAGCACGGCTGGTTCCAGACCGAGGTCATCTCCCGGCCGCCGCGCGAGATCTTCGCCGTCAGCAAGCCGTTCGGCGTCGCCCGCCGGATGACGGTCGATGGCAAGGAGATCTACTCCTTCCCGACCGTCTACAACGACCTGCCCCCGGCCGAGCGCCGCAACCGGATCGATCCGCTCGACGAGCGCTACTGGCAGGTGCGCCGCCTGGAAAACGCCGGCTAGGGGATGACCGTGGCGGCAGGCGAACCGAACGGCGAGCGGCGGCCGATCGCGATCCCACCCCCCGGCGTGCCCGCCGCCCCAACGGCACCGGAACCGGCCACCCCGCGGGAGCGCCGGGGCGGCTTCGGCCCCGCCTCGCTGCTGCTGACGATCTTCGTCGCCTACCTGCTCTACCAGGTCCAGTTGCTCGTCATCCTGACCCTGCTCGCCGTCGTCTTCGCGACGGCGATCGAGCGGCCGGTCCACCTCCTCGAAACCCGACGGCTGCCCCGGGCGGTCGGCATCCTCGTCGTCTACGCCGCGATCGTCGGCGGCCTGACGCTGCTCTTCAGCGTGCTCGCCCCGGTCATCCAGGACCAGGTCGCGCTCTTCCGGGAGCAGGCGCCGGACCAGCTCCGCCGGCTCCAGGCGGCTTGGGCCGCCAGCCCGAACGCGATCCTGAACGGCCCCGGCCAGGACCTGCTCCGCCAGGGGATCGACGCGGTCGCGAACCCGAACGACATCGAGGTGCCGTTGCCGGGAGACGCCGCAATCGGGGTGATCGCCGGGGTCGGCGGCGCGATCTTCAGCTTCCTGACCGTCTTCGTCATCGCCTTCTACTACCTGATGGAGAAGGCCTGGCTGCGACGGCTGATCCTGCTCGAGCTGCCGCCCGACTCCCGCGCCCGCGTCGGCCGGGTCTGGGAGAACGTCGAGCGCAAGGTGGGCGACTGGCTGCGGGGCCAGCTCATCCTCTGCCTCGTGATCGGCATCCTGGCCACCGTCGGCTACGGCACCATCGGCGTCCGCTTCTGGCCCCTGCTCGGGCTGTGGGCGGGGCTGACCGAGATCATCCCGATCCTCGGTCCCTGGCTGGGCGCCGTTCCGGCCGTGATCATCGCGCTCACCGAGTCGCCGGAGCAGGCCCTGCTGGTCGCCGGCTTCGCCGCCGGGTTGCAGCTGCTGGAGAACACGATCCTGGTGCCGCGGATCATGCGCGAGGCGGTCGGCCTGACGCCGATGACGGTCTTCCTGGCGATCCTGGCCGGCACCCAGTTCCTCGGCGTCGTCGGAGCGCTGCTGGCGATCCCCTTCGCCGCCGCCGTCCAGGTTGTCCTGACCGACTACCTGGCGACGCGGCGGGAGGCTAACCGGGTGGGGATGCCTCTGCCCGGCTGGCGCTGGATGCGCGGTCCGGCGCTGCCGGCCGCGGCTTCGACGACGCCGGCACCCCCTCCCGCCACGACCCCCGCCCCGGCCGCGTCGCCCAACCACGCGGCCCCACCGCCCGCCGCCACGACCCGGCACGGCTGGAGTGCCGACCTCCTCGCCCGCCTCGGCATGGCCAAGAGCGGCGACGACCCGGACCGGTAGGGCGATCGCCAGCCACCGCTTGCCGAGCACCTATCCCCTATCCCCTTCCTTGTCCTCCGGCTGGGCCTCGGCGGGGTAGACCCAGCAGGCGATGCCCAGGGCCTCGGCGCCGGCCGCGACGGCGGCGTCCCGCTCCGCCTCGTCCGTCGTGTAGAGGTGCGCGTAGCGGGCGCGGTGGACCAGCGCGTAGAGCGGCACGGTCCCCGGCTGCCCATCCGTCAGGAAGACGTGGCCTGCCACCCCTTCGCGGATGTACATCCCCCTCGCGAGCGCCGCCGCTAGGTTCGCGGGGTGCGCCGTTAGCGAGTGGCGTCGGAATTCCACGTGCCAGAGCCGGACCAGCGGCACCGAGCCCGTCACTGGCAGGTCAGTGATGGCGCAGACCACGTCCTTCAGTGCGTATCCGTGGTGCTCCGTCGCCGCGTCGCATTCCGGACGGGAGGCAGTGTAGAGGTGCTCCACGTCGCCGGGCCCGACTTGCCGGACCAAACGAAGCAGGGGGACCCGCGCCGGCGTCCGGCGGAGGCGGAACAGTGGCACCAGGTCGGAGAACGACCGGCCGCGGTCCTCCCCAAACTTGAGATCGTCGTCCACCGTGTCCTCTGGACGCAAGGGAATCATTCGAACCGCTCGGATGGTCGACTTGAGATGCTCCGTTTGGTGCCTCGACGCCGTCGGATTTCGCTCGGCTCGGCCCAGCGTGTTCGGGGATGCGATTGCGGTACGCTGGGCCAGCGGTCCCGGTCGGGGACCAACTCGCTCCTCCCACGCCTGGTGTCGGGCAGCCCGTACCGTCGGACGGTGCAGCCCACGCTACCGAGGATGAGCGTACCACGACGCCACCGATGTGGATAGTCGAGCGCGAAACTGCCTTCGCCACCACGCCGGCTTTTGGATGGCCTTGCTCGTCAACTACTTCAACGGGAACCGACGGGCAAGGCATCTTCTGCGTCGAGCAGAGCGTCGGTGGAAAGCGACCGAGTAAACGGAGGTCGGGGCGATGGGCGACGAGCGGGCAGAACGGGCGGAGCGGGCCCGACGCCAAACCGAGCGGCTGCGCGATCGGGAGGAGCGGGCCCGGCGCCAGGTCGAGCGGCCACGCAAACAGGCGGAGCGACGGTCCGCGGCCGAACCGAAACCGTCGGCGAGAGAACGCCGCTGGGCCGCCGCCCGAACGCTGACCGACGCTCTCGGCGGCCTCGCCCAAGAGCAGAACGCCGGGCGCATCGACCAGGCGCAGCTTGAGGCCGAGGCGCGGGTTCTGGTGTCGGAGGCACCGGAGGATGTGCGGCAGGCGGCGCGGCGGATCCATAAGGTGGTGCGGGAGGCTCTCCGCACCGACGACAAGGGGGGCGCGGAGGACGAGGCCTAGACCGACGCGGCTCCGCCGGCGATCGCCTATCCTCGACCCGCCCGTCCTACTCGCTCTGCGGCCGGGGCGGCCGGATCAGCAGCTCGATCCCCTCCTCGTGGATCTCGAAGACGTAACCGCCGGCGGTGACCACCGCCGGCGAGCTGATCTCGCCCCAGCGGACCTCGATCGGTTCGCCGTCGACCTCGAACGTCTTCGTCGCGCCGACGCTGAACGCCTGCCGCGGGTTCCGGTAGATCATCCGGGCGCCACCCGCCTGGTCCACCGCCCGCTCCGCCAGTTCGGTCGCCCGTGCCTCGCCCATCGGCTCCGTTGCAGCCATGTTCTCCCTCCGCCGCCCCGTTCCGGCCGATCCGACCCCGGACCGGCGCCCGCGGCGGGACGCGAACGGCGACCCCGCGCAGGGTACTATCGCGCCCACGGAATCGGACGAGCGCCGGGGAGGGGACGAGCGATGGTTGCGGTAGCGGGGCTGCGGGAAACGATCGACGAGATCATGCCGGGGGTGGTCGCCGACCGGCGCGACCTGCACGAGCACCCGGAGTTGGCCTTCCAGGAGGTCCGCACCAGCGGCATCGTTGCCGAGCGGCTGGCCTCGCTCGGGGTCGAGGAGATCCGGACCGGCCTCGCCGAGACGGGGGTGACCGGGCTCATCCGGGGCGGCAAGGGCGCCGGCCGGACGGTGCTCCTCCGGGCCGACATGGACGCCCTGCCGATCGTCGAGGAGAACGCGGTCGACTATGTCTCGCGCACCCCCGGGGTGATGCACGCCTGCGGCCACGACGCCCACACCGCGATCCTGCTGGCGACGGCGCGGGTGCTCTCCGAGCGGCGCGACGAGTTCGCCGGCACGGTCAAGCTGCTCTTCCAGCCGGCGGAGGAGATGCCGCCCGGCGGCGCCAAGCCGATGATCGACGCCGGCGTCCTCGCCGACCCGGCCGTCGACGCCGCCTTCGGCCTCCACATCAACCAGGACGGCCCGCTCGGCACCGTCGAGGTCCGGCCGGGACCGGCGATGGCCGCCGCCGACCGCTTCCGGGTGGTGATCCAGGGCAAGGGCGGTCACGGGGCCCGGCCCCAGGACTGCGTCGACCCGATCGTCGTCGGCGCCCAGATCGTGGGGGCGTTGCAGACGCTGGTTGCGCGGGAGGTCGACCCGATCGAGTCGGCGGTCGTCTCGGTCTGCGCCTTCCTCGCCGGCGACGCCTTCAACGTGATCCCCGACACCGCCGAGCTGCGCGGCACGGTGCGGACCTTCACCGCCGAGAACCGCGACCTGCTGGAGCGGCGGATCGGCGAGGTGGTGCGCGGCGTCGCGGCCGCGCTGCGGGCGGAGGCGACCGTCGAGTACACCCGTGGCTACCCAGCCACGGTCAACGACCCGGCGATGACGGAACTGGTGAAGGCGGCCGCAACCGAGGTGGTTGGCGCCGACAAGGTGGTCGTCGGGCCGCCGATGATGGGGGCCGAGGACTTCAGCTACTTCCTGGAGCGGGTACCCGGCAGCTACTTCTTCGTCGGCAGTCGGAACGAGGAGCGCGGCCTGGTCTGGGGTCACCACCACCCGCGGTTCGACCTCGACGAGGCGGCAATGGCGGTCGGCATCGAGGCGCTGACGCGGACGACGCTGCGCTACCTGGAGGGCGGCGAGGCCGAGGGGTAGGCCGGCCCTCGGACACCCGCCAGATCCCCCTAACCGACGATCCCTCCATCCACGCGACAAGCCCGGGGGCGGGCTCGGCTGCCGGCGCTCACACGGGGCCCGGGCCGGGACGCCGCGACGTCCTCGCTTCGAGCGGCAGGAGCCGATTCCGGGGTTGCCGGATCGCCGCCCGCTATGCCCATTGTTTGGATCAACGTTCGCCTGTTCCGGAGCAGGGAGGAACGCGATGGGAATCCGCGACGAGATCGCCGAGGCCAACGACCGCTACGCGGCCGGGTTCGCCAAGGGCGATCTGGCGCCACCCCCGGCGCGGCGGTTCGCCGTCCTCGCCTGCATGGACGCCCGCTTCGACCCGGCCCGGGCGCTCGGACTGGAGGAGGGCGATGCCCACGTCATCCGCAACGCCGGCGGACGCGCCAGCGACGACGCCCTGCGCTCGCTGGTCATCTCCCAGCAGCTGCTCGGCACCCGCGAGGTGATCGTCGTCCACCACACCGACTGCGGCATGCTGACCTTCACCGACGACGACCTGCGCGGCAAGCTACGGGAAACCTTCGGCGTCGACGTCAGCGACACCGACTTCCTGCCCATCTCCGACCTCGAGCAGGGCCTCCGCGACGACGTGGCGATGATTCGCTCCTCGCCCCTGATCCCCGCCGAAGTG
>CADCWF010000338.1 GCA_902806345.1 uncultured Thermomicrobiales bacterium | reverse complement strand
GGGCCCCGCGGCGCGGCGCTGGCGGAGGCGGAGGCGGAACGCTCGGAGTTCCTGGAGCACCTTCAGGAGCTGGTCGAACCGGCGATGGTCGGCCTCGGGCTGGCGTTCCTGGTCCTCCTGGCGGTCGACTTCGCCGGGGCCGCCGAGACCCCGGCCCAGCGCCTCTGGCTCGACCGGGCGCTGACCGCGATCTGGGTCGCCTTCGTCCTCGACTTCGCGGTCCGGTTCGTCGTCGCCCCGAAGAAAATCGCCTTCCTGCGCGCCAACTGGCTCGCCGCCGCGTCGCTGGCGCTGCCGTTCCTGCGGCCGCTGCGGGTGCTCCGGGCGCTGCGGGCGGCGCGCTCGCTGAGCCTGGTCCGGCTGCTCGGCGGGGCGAACCGCGGGATGCGCTCCCTCCAGCGGGTGGCCCGCGGCCGCCAGCTCGCCTACCTGGCCGGGCTCTCGGCGATGGCGACGCTCCTCGGCGCGGTCGGGGTCCTCTCCTTCGACCGCGCCGAGGAGGGGGCGACGATCCGCACCTTCGGCGACGCCCTCTGGTGGGCGGCGGCGATGGTGACGACGATCAACAACGAGAAGTACGCCGTCAGCCCCGAGGCCCGCGTCGTCGCCATCCTCCTCCGGGTCTTCGCCGTCAGCGTCTTCGGCCTCGTCACCGCCGCCATCGCCAGCTACTTCGTGGGCCGCCAGGCGGAGGAGCGGGCCGGCGCCGCGGCGGACGATGCGGCGGCTGACCGCAACCTGGCGGAGCTGCGCCGCGAGCACGAGCTGCTCCGGCACGAGCTGACCGGCCTCCGGGTCGCGGTCGAGCGGCTGGCGGCCGGTGATGGGTCGATGTCATCCCCGCCGGGTTCCCCGGCAGCTTCCCCGGCGCCGCCTCCACCCGCCCAGGCCGGCGCCGGCACCCCGGGGAAGGCGACCGCGTCCGGCGGCTGAGACTGGTCCGTCCGCTGCCGTCCCGTGGGCCACCGCTCGCCCCGACATCGGCCGGGCGCGGCCGCGGTGGTGCGACGAGCGCCGGCGGTGCCCATCTCCCCGCACCGGGGCCGTCCGGCACCGGGTCTGCAATACTCGCCGCTAACTCCGGTTATACGGTCCGGGAGGGCGGGACAGCGGTGGCACGGTCGGTCGTGGTCGTCGGCGGCGGGGTCGTCGGGCTGTGCTGCGCGCTGGCCCTTGAACGGCGGGGAGTGGCCGTCACGCTCGTCGACGCCGGGCCGCGGGAGTCGGCGGCCTCCCACGTCAACGCCGGCTGGGTCGTGCCGTCGCTGGCCGAGCCGGTGCCGGCGCCGGGGCTGGTCGGCCAGTCGCTGCGCTGGATGCTCCACCCCGACAGCCCCCTCTCCATCATCCCCCGCATCGACCCCGCCTTCCTCCGCTGGCTGCTCGCCTTCTGGCGCTCCTGCAACGCCCGCTCCCACCGGGCGGGAACGGAGGCGATTGCCGCCCTCGGCGCCCGGACGATGGAGCTCTACGACGACCTCCGCGCCGCCGGCGTCGCCTTCGAGGAGCACCGCGACGGCCTCCTCTTCGCCTACCGCGACGGGACCCTCCTCGGCCACGACCACGCCGGCCTGGAGACCCTGCGGCCGTTCGGATACCCGATCCCGCCGCTCCTCTCGGGCGACGAGGCGCGGGCGCTGGAGCCTTCCCTGGCGGACGCGATCGTCGGCGGCTTCTGGCTGGAGCGGGAGCGATCCGTCCGCCCCGAGTCGCTCGTTTCCGGCCTCCTGGCACGGCTGGGGGAGGGCGGCACCGAGCTGCGCCTCGGCGAGACCGTCGTCGGCCTGGAGGCCCGGGACGGCGCCGTGCGGACGGTCGTCACCGACCGGGGGAGGATCGCGGCAGAGGCGGTCGTGGTCGCGGCCGGGGCGTGGACGCCGCGCATCGTCGAGCCGCTCGGCATCCGGGCGCCGATCGAGGCGGGCAAGGGGTACGCCATCGACTTCGCGCCGCCGCCGCCCCTGCCAACGCCCCTCCGACGGCCGATCTACCTGCACGAAGCGCGGGTCGCGATCACGCCCCTGGACGGCATGCTCCGCCTCGCCGGCACGATGGAGCTCTCCGGCCTGAATGCCCGCGTCCGGCCGGAGCGGGTGGCGGCGCTGCTGCGGCGGACGGGCGAGGCGGTTCGCGGCTGGCCGGAAGGGATCGCCACCGCGGGGCCGGGGGTGCGGGTCTGGGTCGGGCCGCGGCCGCTGACGCCCGACGGCCTGCCCCTGATCGGCTGGGCCAAGGGCTACCGCAACCTGGCGCTGGCGACCGGCCACTCGATGCTCGGCGTCACCCTTGCTCCCGCCACCGCCGAGGCAATCGCCGAGCTGGTTTGCGGAGGCCGGACGCCGGCCGAGATTCGGCCGTTCGACCCGGCACGCTTCGGCTGAAGGCAAAACGGTGGGGCGAACCCGCGCCTCCGCCATCGGCCCGTTCTACCGCCCGGGCGGCAAGTTGCCAACATTGGCTCGGCGGGTTTCGGCCGAACGCCACGAGCCCCCGGGCGTTGGGAACGCCGGGGGCTCGGGATCGTGGGGAGGGAGGGCGGCGCGCCGGGAGGGAGGGGAGGGGTCCGGCGTGCCGCCCAGAACCGGCCAGCGGGGGAGGGATGGGGCCGCCCGCCGGCCTCTTTGTCTTTTTTGTCCACCGTTTTTGTGGACATTCAGATCTTAGCCGATGACCTTCGGGAATGCAACCCCCAGGGGCGAACCGCGGCGGGCGGTCCGGGGCTGGCTCCGGCCGGCGTACTCCGTCTCGCCCGGGCATGGGTCCCCGGGTTGGTCTCGGAATCGGAGCGGACCGTCTGGTCCGGTCCCACTAGGGTGTGTCCGCAGACTGCCGGCGGAACACGGTCGAGCGATGGACCGGGTGGCGGCCGCGCACCTACGGGCGGACGGCCTCCACGATGCTCCACGGCGGCTCGACCGGATGGACGGTCACGCTCCCGAACCCGGCGGCCTCCAGCAGCGCCCGGTACTCCTCGCCGGTCCGCTCCTGGGCGCCGAAGAGGACCAGCATCAGCAGGTCGAGCAGCTTGGTCCGGTCGAAGGCGTCGCCGGGCCGGACCACCCGCTCCACGAGCCAGACCCGCGCCCCCGGGGCCATCGCCCGGTGGCAGGCGCGCAGGATGGCCACCGCCTGCTCGTCCGGCCAGTCGTGGACGACGACGGCCAGGACGTAGGCGTCCCCGCCCGCCGGCACCGCCGCGAAGAAGTCGCCCCCGACCAGCTCGCAGCGGTCCCGCACCCCGGCCCCGGTCAGGAAGGCCTCCGTGCCGGGCAGGACCTCCGGGCGGTCGAAGAGGACGCCGCGCAGGCCGGGCGTCGCGGTCAAGGCGGCGGCCAGGAGCCGCCCCTGGCCGCCGCCGACGTCGACCAGCGTCCCGACGCCGGCCAGATCCCGGGCGGCCATCAGCGCCCGGGCGCGCTCCTCCGCGCCCCCGGTCATGGCGGCGTCGAAGGCCGCCCCCTCCTCGGGGTGGGCGGCCAGGTACTCCCAGAAGCCGAGGCCGTGGACGCGGGGGAAGGCCGGCTCCCCGGTGCGGACCGCCTCCGGCAGCCCCTCCCAGGCCCGCTCGACGTGGGGCGCGAGGAGCGCCAGCGCGTAGGGCCGCACCGAGTCGGGGGCGTCCGAGCGGAGGAACTCGCCGTGCGGCGTCAGGCGTACCCGCCCGTCGCCGTCGGTGGCGCACAGGCCGAGGGCCGCCAGCGTCCGCAGCAGGCGGGCCAGGGTCGGGGCGTGGGTGCGGCTCGCCGCGGCCAGCTCTTCGGGCGTGCGCGGGCCGGCGGCCAGGTGGTCGGCCAGGCCGAGGGCGGCCATGGCGCGGACCGCGTGCGAGGCCCAGCCGGCGCTGAGCAGGCGCAGCGCCGGCTCCCGGGGCGGCAGGCCTTCGGTTTCCAAGACCATGTTGGCCCCCTCGCGCCCCCTGCGTGAACCGGCTCGGCCCGCCTCGGGTTCCGCCGCCGGCCCGGCATCCATCCTAAACCCAGAGCAAGATGGCCGCGATGGTGATCATCGCTCCGTCGTTGGCCGCCCGCTTCTCGTACCGGGTGGCGATCCGCCGCCACTGCTCGAGCCGGTTGATCAGCCGCTCCACGACGTTGCGCTCCCGGTAGGCGGAGCGGTCGAAGGCCGGGTCGGGCACTTCGTCGGCCTTCGTCGGGATGACCGCCCCGATCCGACGCCCCTGCGGGTACCGGCGGATCGTCGGACTGCTGTACCCCTTGTCCCCGGCCACCCGGTCGGGTCGAATACGTGGCCGTCCCCGTCCCCGTCGCTTGACTGCTGCCCGGTCTATCAGGAGCGGCAGCACCGGTTGCTCGTGCCGCTGGCCTTCGGTCAGGACGAACACCGTTGGCTTGCCGCCCCGCTCGCACCGCGGGTGGATCCGTGGGGCATCGCCACCCCGGCTGCGCCCCAATGCCTCTGCCGCCGCCGCCCCCTCTTGCCCCGGCCGCGTGCTGGTGGGCGCCGACCAGCGTGCTGTCGACGAAGTGCCAGCTCCAGTCGAGCCGCCCCTCGGCGGCCGCCTGCTGCTGCAACGCCGAGAGGATTCGGTCCCGCACGCCGGCCTGCCGCCAGCGGAAGAACCGGGTCGAAAGCGTCTTCCAGGAGCCGTAGCGCTCCGGCAGGCAGCGCCACGGACTACCCGGCCGCACGATCCGGGGGATGCCGTTGAGGACGGTGCGGTGGTCGTGGGCGGGACGGCCCGTGCGGGGTTTCTGCGGTGGGAGCAGCGGGCGAAGCCGCTCCCACCGCCTGTCGCTCAGATCGCTCGGTTTCATGCGACGAAGGGTAGGGCGCCGGAGGGTTTGTGGACACGCCCTCGGCCCGCTCATCCGGACGGCATCGGCTCCGGCCGCTCGACCGAGCTGACGATTTCGACGTGCCTCCCCTCGCGGGAGGCAGTCTCGACGGCGTGCATGATCTCCAGCACGTGGAAGGCGAGCTCGCCCGAGGCGCGGGGCCGGTGTCCATCCCGCATCGCCGCCGCCAGTTCGGCGACGCCGAGACCCCGGCTGTTCTCCGTGTAGGGGCGCCCGATCGGGACCTCCCGCCACGCCTCATCCCCCGCCGCCCGCAACCGGACCGGGCCGCCGAAGGTGTTGGGGTCGGGGAGGGAGAGGGCCGCGGCGGTGCCGTAGATCTCCAGCTTCGGCGCCTCGCTCGCCGGCACGTCGAAGGAGGTCACCAGCGTCGCGATCGGGCCGCCGACGAAGTCGAGCACGGCGGCGTGGTGGGTGTTGGTGCGGACCGGGATCCGCTCGCCCCGCCGCGGCTCGCTGGTGATCGTCCGCTCGGCGGAGCTCGCCCGGGCCGAGCCGGTGACCCGGCGGACGGGGCCGAGGAGCGTCACCAGGGCAGAGAGGTAGTACGGCCCCATGTCGAAGAGGGGGCCTCCCCCGGGCAGGTAGAAGAAGTCCGGCGCCGGGTGCCACCGCTCGTGGCCGGGGGAGAGCATGAACGCCGTCGCCGCCACCGGCTCGCCGATCGCGGCCGCGTCGAGCAGATCGCGGCAGGTCTGGAGGCCGCCGCCGAGCACGGTGTCCGGGGCGCAGCCGACGAGGACGCCTTGCGCCGCCGCCTCGGCCACGATCCGCCGCCCGTCCTCCAGCGAGACCGCCAGCGGCTTCTCGGTGTAGACCGCCTTGCCGGCCCCGATCGCGGCGAGGGCGACCTCGGCGTGGGCGGCGGGCGGGGTCAGGTTCAGCACCAGCTCGACTGCGGGGTCGGCCAGCAGCGCCTCGACCGTCGTCGCCGGCAGCCCGAACTCGCCCCCCCGCGCCTGCGCCTTCTCCGCCACCGCGTCGGCGACGGCGACGACCCGGACGCCGTCCTGGGCGGCGAGGTTCCGCAGGTAGACCTCGGAGATGACCCCGCATCCGACGAGGCCGACGCCGACGGGACGGGTCGAGGAGTCGAGGAGTCGAGGAGTCGAGGAGTCGAGGCCCTCGCTGGTCGTTGCGCTGGAATCCGCCGCCCCGGCCGAGGGGTCGTCGGTCATCGCTCCGCCCCCAGAGCCGCCCCGTCTCCCGCTCCTTCTCGACTCCTCGACTCCTCGGCTCCTCGGCTCGCCCACCGCAGCCCCCGCCGCACGACCTCGCGCGCCTCGGGCACGTCGAAGTCGGAGCGGTGGTGGCCGAGGGAGCAGTAGAAGACCCTGCCGGCACCGTAGCGGCGGGTCCAGACGACGGGCATCACGGTACCCTCGATCCAGGGGTGGAACTGGCCGCCGAAGGTGGTGGTCGCCAGGACCTCGTTGCCGGGGTCGGCGTGCATGTAGTACTGCTCGGAGTGCATCGCGAAGCGGCCGAGGCCGGCGACGATCGGGTGGTCCGGCGCGGTGATCTCGACCTCGTAGTCGATGATGTCGCCGGGGTGGGCGACCCACTGGCCGCCGACCGCGTACTGGTAGTTGGGGTTGGCGCGGAAGGCGTCGGCCATCCCGCCGTGCCAACCGCCGAGGCCGGCACCGGCAAGGACGGCGGCCAGCAAACCCGCCTCCTGCTCCTTGGTGATCTCGCCCATCGTCCACATCGGTACGATCAGGTCGTAGGTGGCCAGCGCCTCGGCGTCGAGGAAAACGTCGAGCGTCTCGGCGACGGTCGCCTCGAACCCGTCCTCGCGGAGCAGCGCGGCGAAGAGGTCGGCGCACTGACGGGGCTCGTGCCCCTCCCAGCCGCCGGCGACGAAGAGCGCGTTGGGCACGGGGCACCTCCCGAGTCGTGAGTCGTGGGTCGTGAGCCGCGGTTCCGAGCATGGCGGAGCCTTCGACAGGGTATCCGAGACGAGACGGCTCGTGCCCGCTTCGTTTCCACGACTCACGACCCACGACCCACAACTCACCCGAGCGCCACGTCCAGCGTCATCATCAGGGCGAAGCCGCCGATCAGGGCCATCGTCGCGAGGTCGGCGTTGCCGCCCTGCTGCGACTCCGGAATCAGCTCCTCGGCGACGACGAAGATCATGGCGCCGGCGGCGAAGGCGAGCGCGTAGGGGAGGATCGGCTGCGCCAGCGCGACCGCCGCCACCCCGAGCACGGCGGCGACCGGCTCGACCGTGGCCGAGAGCTGGCCGAAGAAGAAGGAGCGGCCCTTGGCCATCCCGTCGCGGTGGAGCGGCACCGAGACGGCGGTGCCCTCCGGGAAGTTCTGGAGGCCGATCCCGATCGCCAGTGCCAGGGCACCGGCGACGGTCGCCTCGGGGTAGCCCGCCGCCGCGGCGCCGAAGGCGACGCCGACCGCCAGCCCCTCGGGGATGTTGTGGAGCGTGATCGCCGTCACCAGCAGCACGCTCCGCCGCCAGGTGGTCGGCAGCCCTTCCGCCTCGCTCGTCGGCTTGTCCGGGTGGAGGTGGGGCAGCAATCGGTCGACCAGCCGCAAGAAGAGCCCGCCGAGGACGAAGCCGGCCACCGCCGGCACCCACGGGATGCCACCGAGATCTTCGGAGAGGGCGATCGCCGGCGCCAGCAGCGAGAAGAAGGAGGCGGCGATCATCACCCCGGCCGCGGCACCCAGCATGGCGTCGAGGATCCGGCGGTCGAGCGGGACTGGGGCGAAGACGAGGCCGGCGCCGAGCGCGGTCAATCCCCAGGTGAAGAGCGTCGCGACGAACGCCTGAACGGCCGGGTGGAGCGTCTGCAGCCAATCGACCACCAAGTCTCCCGCCCTGCCAAGACGCCGGGTTGAACCGCGCGACCGGTTCGCGCCGGGATCATTCTGCCGAAGGCCGGCCCGTTTGCCCAGCGGACGCCGACCCTCGGTTGGGAAGGCGGCGGCCTGGCGGACGCCTGGCGAACAGGATCGGTCCTAGCAGAGGGCGGTGGCCGAGGTGGCCGTCGCCCGCAGCAGCCGGTCGACCAGGGCGAGGTCGATCTTCTCCGGTCCGGCGAATCGGATGCATCCCTTGCCGACGGAGGCGCCGCTCGCGGCCAGCTCCTCGCGGTGGCCGTCGACGACCTCGGCCTCCATCACGTAGAGCGAGACGTAGCGCTTCTGGCTGGCCCAGGCGACCGCCACGATTCCCCTGCGGGCATAGCTCGGCATCCCGTGGGCCATCCCCTCCTCGTAGCCGGGGAGGGCGGCTCGGCAGCGGTCGCGGAGGGCCACCAGCACCGGCCACCGCTCGGTGGGCACCTCGGCCAGGTAGGCATCGACATCGGCGGCACGGCTCTGCATCGGATCGGTCCTCCCGCGATCGACCGGACGGAGGTGTACGGACACGGTAGCCGTTAGCCTACCAAACTCGGCCCCGGGAAACCTCGGGCATCCGCCCGGGGGAACGAGCGCGCCAACGGTCGGGATTCCGGATCCTGCAGATTTAGCCTTGCCTATTTTCGACTGTAGGGGTATCGTTACGCCATCTTGCGGCGGTCGTCGCCGCGGTCATCACCCGGAGGGAGAACCCCGTGCAGCGGATGGTCCATCGAGGCGGCGCTCGAGCAGTGATCGCGGGCGGGTTCGCGGTCGTGGCGGTGACGCTGGTTCTGCTGCTCGCGCCGCTGGTCGCGACCCCAGCGCGGGGAGGCACCGGGCAGGACGCCGAGCCGATCCGGGTCACGACGACGGTCGGCATGATCGGCGACCTCGCCCGGAACATCGGCGGCGATCGGGTTGAGGTCGTCTCCCTGATGGGCCCCGGCGTCGACCCCCACCTCTACCGCCCCAGCGCCGGCGACGTCGGCCGCCTCGAAGAGGCCGACATCATCTTCTACGGCGGGCTGGAGCTCGAAGGCCGGATGACCGACACGTTCGTCCGGGTCGCCCGCACCGGCAAGCCGACGGTCGCGGTCGCCGAGGGCATCCCGGTCGAGCTCCTCCGCCAGCCGCCCGAATTCGAGGGGCGGTACGACCCCCACATCTGGTTCGACGTCACCCTTTGGATGGAGGCCGTCCGGACCGTCAACGCCCAGCTCGCGGCGCTCGAACCGGGGTCGGCGGGGGCCTTCCAGGCCAACACCGACGCCTACCTCGCCGAGCTCGAGGCGCTCAATGGCTACGTCCAGGAGCAGATCGCCCGGATCCCGGAGGGGCAGCGGGTGCTGATCACCGCCCACGACGCCTTCGGCTACTTCGGCGACCGCTACGGCCTGGAGGTGCTCGGGCTGCAGGGCGTCAGCACGGCGGCCGAGGTCAGCGCCAACGACATCCAGGCGTTGGCGGACCTCATTGCCGAGCGCCGGATCCCGGCGGTCTTCGTCGAGTCGAGCGTGCCACCGGCCACCGTCGAGGCGCTCCAGGGGGCGGTCCGCTCCCGTGGCTTCGAGGTCGCCAACGGCGGCACCCTCTTCTCCGACGCGATGGGCGAGGCGGGCACCCCCGAGGGCACCTACCTCGGCATGGTCCGCCACAACGTCGACACGATCGTCGCCGCCCTCGCGGCCGGGGCCGCCCCGGCCTCCCCCGCCGCGGGCGGCTAGCGCGGCGAACAGTGAAGTAGGCGCCTGCACCGTCATCCCCAGCGGAACCGAGGGATGACGGAACGAGGGGGGCGACAACCCTCGTGACAAGCGCTCTCGAACGACCTGGGCGGAGCCGGCAACCGAAGTTCGACCCCGAAAGGAGCTATCGTGCCCCAGCAAGCGGCTACGTTGGAAGGGCATCCACCGCCCATCGAGTCACGCCCGGCCGATGCGGCGGAGGCGGTCACCGTCCGCGACCTGACCGTCGCCTACCGCGACAAGCCGGTCCTTTGGGACGTCGACCTGGCGATCCCGGCGGGGACGTTGACGGCCATCATCGGCCCCAACGGGGCCGGCAAGACCTCCCTCATCAAGGCCGTCCTCGGGCTGCTCCCCCTGGCCGCCGGCTCGGTCGAGATCTTCGGCCACCCCTACGCCCAGCAGCGCCGCCTCGTCGCCTACGTGCCGCAGCGGGGCAGCGTCGACTGGGAGTTCCCCACCAGCGCCCTGGACGTGGTGACGATGGGGACCTACGGCCAACTCGGCTGGGTCCGCCGGCCCGGCGCCGAGCAGCGGGGGCGAGCGCTCGCCTGCCTGGACCAGGTCGGGATGGCGGAGTTCGCCGGGCGCCAGATCAGCCAGCTCTCCGGCGGCCAGCAGCAGCGGGTATTCCTCGCCCGGGCGCTCGCCCAGGAGGCCGACCTCTACGTCATGGACGAGCCGTTCGCCGGCGTCGACGCCACCACCGAGCGGGCGATCGTCACCCTCCTCCAGGACCTGCGGGCGCGGGGCAAGACGGTCGTCTGCGTCCACCACGACCTTGAATCGGCGCCGGACTACTTCGACTGGCTGGTGCTGCTCAACGTCCGGCTGATCGCCGCCGGCCCCTTCGCCGAGACCTTCACCCCCGAGAACCTGGGCCGCACCTACGGCGGCCGTTTGCACCTGCTCGGCGAGCGCTACCTCGCGGTAGGGGCGCGCTGATGGCGGAGATCCTGCGCGACCTCGTCTTCGACTACACGCTGCGCAACGTGGCCCTCGGTTCGGCGCTGCTCGGCATCGTCAGCGGTGTCCTCGGCTGCTTCGCCACCCTCCGCCGGCAGGGTCTCCTCGGCGACACCCTGGCCCACGCCGCCCTGCCCGGCGTCTGCCTCGCCTTCCTCGTCACCGGTTCCAAGGAATCGGTCGTCCTCCTCGCCGGCGCCGCGGTGGCGGGTTGGCTGGGCACCCTGGTCCTGCTCCGCATCGTCCGCGACACCCGGCTCGGCGAGGACGCCGCGATGGGCATCGTCCTCAGCACCTTCTTCGGCTTCGGAATCGCCCTCCTCACCTTCATCTCGAAGCGCAACGACGCCAACCAGGCCGGGCTCGACAAGTTCCTCTTCGGCCAGGCCGCCGCCCTCGTCACGAGCGACGTCGTCACCATCGCCGCCCTCGGCGCCCTCGCCCTGCTGCTGGTCGCCGTCTTCTTCAAGGAGTTCAAGCTCCTCTCGTTCGATCCCGAGTTCGCCGCCAGCCTGGGCTTCAACACCCACCGGCTGGAGGTGCTCCTGACCTCGCTGACCGTCGTCGCGGTGGTGATCGGGTTGCAGACCGTCGGCGTCGTCCTGATGGCGGCGATGCTGATCGGCCCGGCCGCCGCCGCCCGCCAGTGGACGAACGACCTCGGCCGGATGATCGCCCTCTCTGCCCTTTTCGGGGCGGCCTCCGGGGTGACCGGCGCCGTCCTCAGCGTGACCGAGGCGTCGCTGCCGACCGGCCCGATGATCGTCCTCAGCCTGACCGCAATCGTGGTCGTCTCGCTCCTCTTCGCGCCCGCCCGCGGCCTGGTCTGGGACTGGGCGCGGCAGCGGCGGCACGACCGCGATCTGGCGCCGCCGCTCGCCGCCGTCCAGACCGCGGCCCCGGAACGGGGGCAGCCGTGAGCTCGACGACGGCCATCCTGCTGACGGGCGTCCTGGTCGCCAGCGCCTGCGCCCTGCTCGGCAACTTCCTGATCCTGCGCCGGATGGCGATGATGTCCGACGCGATCAGCCACGCCATCCTGCCGGGGCTGGTGGCGGGCTATTTCCTGGCCCATGGCCCGAATCTGCTGGTCGGGTTCCTCGGTGCCGCGGCGGCGGCGGCGGTCACGGTCTTCCTGGTCGAGGCGCTCCAGAAGACGCGCCGGGTCGACGGCGGCTCGGCGATGGGCATCGTCTTCCCGGCGATGTTCGCGCTGGGGGTGGTCCTGGTCTCCAAGTTCTTCGCCGACGTCCACCTCGACACCGACGCGATCCTCTACGGCAACATCGAGTTCTCCGCCTTCGACATCCTCTACCTCGGCGACCGCGAGCTGGGGCCGCAGTCGCTCTGGGTGATGGGCGCCCTCTGCGCCCTCAACCTGTCGTTCCTCGGGCTCTTCTACAAGGAGCTCAAGCTGACGACCTTCGACCCCGGGCTGGCGGCGGCGCTCGGCTTCTCGCCACTCCTGATGCACTACGCCACCATGACCGTCCTCTCGATCACCACCGTCGGCGCCTTCACGGCGGTCGGCGCCATCCTCGTCGTCGCGCTGGTGATCGTGCCGGCCGCCACCGCCTACCTGCTGACCGACCGCCTGGCGGTGATGATCGGGTTGTCGGTGGCGATCGGGGCGGTAGCGGCCGTCGCCGGCTATTTCGTCGCCGTCGCCCTCGACGCCTCGATCGCCGGGGCGATGGTGACGATGACGGGGGTGCTCTTCGCCGCCGCGCTGCTCTTCTCCCCGTCGCAGGGGTTGATCGCCAAGGCCCGTCGGACGCGCCGCAACCGGGCCCGGTTCGCCGCCGAGATGCTCGTCGTCCACCTCTTCACCCACGAGGGCAGCGCTGCCCAGGCGGCCGAGAGCCTGGTCGCCCACCTGAGTGACGAACTGCGCTGGTCGGTCGAGACCGCCCGCCAGACCGTCGCCCGCGCCCTCGACCAAGGGCTCGTCTCGCAGGCGGGGGAGCGGTTGGCGCTGACCGACGACGGGCGGCAGACGGCGCGGCAGGTGCTAGCCCGCTGAGATCATGGCCAGCGGGCTTCGGGCTCCGGGCTGCAGCAGGCGCTTGCCCTTTGGGGCCGCCCCGGTCGCCCCGAGAACGGCATGGACGGACCGGCGCGTGGGACACTGCCGCCGATCCCGACGGCCACGCCGCGCCCGACCCCCTGGAGACACCCGATGACCTACCCCGTGAACGTCCCCGACCGTGCCCGCCTCTCCCGCCGCACCCTGGCCGCGCTCGCCACTGCCCTCGCCGCCCCCGCGGCGCTCCGCTCGGCTCCCATCGCGGCGCAGGCGGACCCGACTGCCGCCGCGCCGTTCCTGCCACCCACCCCCGAGTGCGACGACGACGACTCCGACCCGACGCTGGCTCAGACGGAAGGTCCCTTCTTCACCCCGGACGCGCCGGAGCGGACCGACCTGCGCGAGCCCGGCCTCCCCGGCGAACCGCTGTCGCTGGCCGGCTTCGTCCTCGACGACGCCTGCCGGCCGGTGCCGGGGGCGCTGCTGGAGTTCTGGCAGGCGGACGCCGCCGGCGTCTACGACAACGAGGGCTTCACTCTCCGCGGCCACCAGTTCTCCGATGAGGAGGGCCGCTGGGCGCTGGAGACGGTCGTCCCCGGGCTCTACCCGGGGCGGACCCGCCACATCCACGTCCGCGCCCAGGCGCCGGCCGGGCTGCTGCTGACCACCCAGCTCTACTTCCCGGACGAGTCGGCGAACGCCGCCGACGGGATCTTCGACCCGGCGTTGCTGGTCGAGTGGGAGGAGACGCCGAGCGGCGAGCCACTGCGGGCGCGGTTCGACTTCGTGGTCGAAGGAGCGGCCTAAGACGGCACGCTAGACTGCAACCGACGGCCGCGCCAAGGAGGCCGCCGGGCGATCAGCGGGAGCGAACCATGGCCGTCGCGCAGCGGATCGATGCCGGAGAGTACGAACGGTTGGCGGTCCACGACGACTACCGCTTCGTGGAGTTGCGCGATGGGGTGCTCGTCGAGAAGCCGCCGGTGAGCGTCGGTCACCTCTGGACCATCGACGTCCTCTCCCGGCATCTGATCGTTCAGCTCGACCACGATGCGTTTCTCGTCTCGTCGAACAACGCTCGGCTCCGGGTCGGCGACACCTACGTGGTGCCCGATGTCGTGGTCTTGCCGAGCCTGCACACGAAGGCCCTGCTCGAGCGCAACCCGCACCAACTCGCGGTTTTCGAGGACCCGGTTCCGCTCGTCGTCGAGGTGTGGTCGCCGTCGACCGGCGGGTACGACACGGAGACCAAGATCCCCCTCTACCAGGCCCGGGGCGACCGCGAGATCTGGCGCCCCCACCCGGTCGAGCGGACGATGACCGCCTGGGTGCGGCGGCCCGACGGCGCCTACGATGAGGCCGTCCACACCGGTGGCATCGTCGAGTGCGCCGCGCTGCCCGGCGTCCAGGTCGACGTGGGAACGTTGTTCGGGTAGACGAAGCCGCCGCTCAGTCGGCCGCCCGCACCAGCAGCACCGGGCACTCCGCGCGGCGGGTGACCTCCTCGGCGACCGAGCCGAGCAACCAGCGGGCCGGGCCGCTGCGGCCGTGCGAGGCCATCGCCAGCAGGTCGCCCTCGCGCAGCGCCGCCAGGACCTCGCGGGCGGCGAAGCCGGGACGGACCTCGGTCGTGACCGCCAACCCCTCGGCCCCCAGGCGCTCGGCCACGCCGGTCAGGTACGTCTCCGCCTCCCGCTGCTCCTCGGCCAGTTCTCCCCCCAGCGCCGAGTACTCGAGCGCCGCGTCGTTCATCCCCAGCCGCAGCCAGGTCACGTCGGCGACCCGGAGGAGGTGGAGCGGGATGCCGAGTCGTGTCACCAGCTCGACCGCCGGCGCCAACGCCCGCTCCCCCCGCTCGGAGCCGTCCAGACTGACCACGATCCGCTCGAACATTCTCGGTTCCTCCCTGATCCACCCGGGAACGTCCGCCCCACCGTCTCGACCCGGGAAGCGGTCCAGGCGGCAGCGTAGCGGCTATTATCCGCTCACAGGCGAGCGCTCCGCGGCCACAGGCCGGGAGCGCTCGATTGCGGACGGCGGCCGAGGCGGGGAATCCCGGCGCCGCGACCGGGAGGGGGAGGGCACGGTGGCGACGGCAACGACGGCGGCAACGGGGACGGCGACCCAGCGGATGACGGGCGGGCAGGCGGTCGTCCGCGCCCTGGAGGCGCACGGCGTCGAGGTGGCATTCGGCATTCCCGGCGTACACACCCTCGCCATCTACGACGCGCTGGTGGATTCCGGGATCGGGCACGTCCTCGGCCGCCACGAGCAGGGCGTCGGCTTCATGGCCGACGGCTACGCCCGCGCCTCCGGCAAGCCCGGCGTGGCGCTGATCATCACCGGCCCCGGCGTCACCAACGTCGCCACCGCCGTCGGCGAGGCCTACACCGAGTCGACCCCGCTCCTGGTCATCGCCTCGGCCGAGGAGCGGCGCTGGCTGCGCCGGATGGCCGGCAACTACCACGACATCACCGACCAGATCGGCGTCATGCGTCCCATCACCGGCTACGCCGCCGAGGCCACCGCGGCCGAGCAGATCCCCGGCCTCGTCGGCGAGGCGTTCCGCTCGATGGCCGCCGGCCGTTCCCGCCCGGCCTACGTCGAGATCCCGCGCGACCTCCTCGAGCAGGAGACTGCCTTCGATCTCCCCCCGGCCCTCCCCGTGGCCAAGCCCGGCCCGGCGGCGGACGCCATCGCCGAGGCGGTCGCCGCGATCGCGGCGGCATCGCGGGTCGTCATCTACGCCGGCGGCGGCGCCGTCGGCTCCGGCGCCGCCGCCGGCCTCGTCGCCCTCGCCGAGCGCCTCGGGGCGCCGGTCGTCACCTCCCAGCTCGGCAAGGGCGCCATCCCGGAGGACCACCCGCTCTCGCTCGGTAATTTGTGGGAGCGCGACAACGCCGTCGGCGACCTGCTGGCCGCCGCCGACCTCGCCCTCGTCTTCGGCTCCAAGTTGGGCGTCGCCGAGACCGAGTCGATGGCGATGCCGCTGCCGCGCACCCTGATCCGGGTCGACATCGACCCGGCCGAGGTCGGCCGCCACTACCCGCCGACGCAGACGATCGTCGCCGACGCCCGCCACACCGCCGAGGCGTTGGCGGCGGCGCTGGAGACCGCCGGCATCGCGAAGCAGGGGTGGACGACCGAAGAGGTCGCGCGGGCCAAGGCGGCGGCGCTGGCCGGCTCGTGGGGGGCGGAGAACGCGCCGTACCTCGAGGCGCTGCGGCGGGCGATCCCGCGCGACGGCATCCTCGTCGGCGACACCACGATGATGACCTACCTGGCGGCCCGCCGCTACCCCGTCTACGCGCCGCGCACCTGGCTCGTCCCGACCGGCTACCTGACGCTCGGCTTCGCGCTGCCGGCGGCTCTGGGGGCGAAGGTCGCCAAGCCGGAGACGCCGGTCGTCGCGATGGTCGGCGACGGCGGTTTCCAGTTCACGATGCACGAGCTGGCGACCGCGGTGCAGTTCCGGCTTCCCGTCCCGATCGTGATCTTCAACGACTCCACCTACACCGCGGTCAAGATGGACCAGGCGATGAAGTACGACCGCCGCTACCTCGGGGTCGACTTGGTCAACCCCGACTTTCTGCAGCTCGCCGCCGCCTACGGGATGCCGGCCACGCGGGCGGCGTCGCCCGAGGCGCTGGAGGCGGCCGTCGCCGCCGCCCTCGGCCGCGACCTGCCGACGATCATCGACGTACCCATCTCCTGGCGGTATTAGCAGGGCGTCCCTCACCGCCAAGCCGTTCAGTCGGAGCCCGAGTCACGACAGGAACTCCGGCCCCGCCGGGAGCGCCGCCACCGTGGCGCGGTCGTGGCCGATGAGCAGCCGGGCCGGCCGCTCCTCGACGATCCGCTCGATCCGATCCATCGAGCGGCGCGCCTCGGTGATGTCGTGGCCCCAGGCGGCGACCCGCCGGGTCGCCCGGTCGGCCTCGGCGTAGTAGAGGTCACCCCCGAGGACGACGGCGCCGGTTTCGGGCAAGTCGAGCAGGAGCACCTGGTGGCCGGCGGAGTGGCCGGGGGCGTCGAGCATCCGCACCGAGCCGTCGCCGAACACGTCGTGGTCGCCCTGCACTGCGACGAGGCGGCTGCCCCGGAGGGCGGCGTAGCTGGGCGGGTCGTAGGCGGCGGGCGGCTGGGCGGCCCACGCGACGGCCAGTTCCGCCGCGTGGGCCAGCACGGTCGCCCCGGCGCGGGAGACGGCGTTGGCGTTGCCGGTGTGGTCGAGGTGCAGGTGGGAGAACGCCAGGTGGGTGACGTCGGCCAGGGTCGCGCCCAGCTCGGCCAGGCAGGAGACGAGGGTCCGGGTGACCCGGAAGCGGAACCCGCCCGAGGCCGAAAGGACCCCGTCCGGCCGGTCAATCCAGGCGTCGGGCATCCCGGCGTCCCAGAGAAGGGGGCCGGCGGGGTGGGCGACGAGCCAGCAGGCGCTCGCCATCGTCGCGTCGACCCGCTCGATCTCGCCCGTCGGATGGACGAACGGGACGCCGGTCGCGACCAGGGAGCCGCAGTCGAAGACGTAGAGGCGCAGTCGGTCGGTGGTCGGCATCGACATC
>CADCWF010000337.1 GCA_902806345.1 uncultured Thermomicrobiales bacterium | reverse complement strand
CACCCAGGTGAGGGACCGTCCGGCTCAATCCTGCCTGGTGCACGAAGCGGCCGAGCGTCGATTGGGCCAGATGGCCCTCGACCCTCGACCGCCGTTGCGTACGCTCCAGTGATTACCGCTTCGTGTACTGGGGCGCCTTGCGGGCCCGCTTGAGACCCACCTTCTTGCGCTCCTTCACCCGGGCGTCGCGGGTCAGCAACTTGGCCCGCTTCAAGGTGGGCCGCAGCTCTTCGTCGACCTTGAGCAGGGCCCGGGCGATGCCGTGCCGGATCGCTCCCGCCTGACCGCTGACGCCACCGCCGACGACGCGGACGGTGATGTTGAACCGCTCGGTCATCCCGGTCACCCGGAGCGGCTCCGTCAGGTTCGCCTGATGGATGAGGCGGCCCCCGAAATACTCGGGTGCCGGCTTGCCGTTCACCTCGATCAACCCGGTACCCGGGTAGAGCCGGATCCGGGCGATTGCGGACTTGCGCCGCCCCGTCGCGTATTGGTACGCCTGCTCGCTCACATGGTCCTCCGACTTCGCCCTCCGGCCTGGCTCCTCGCCGGACAGGTGGCATGATTAGGCGTGCCGGTTCGCCCCGGCGCGCTCGAGCAACTCTTCGGATAGTGGCTGTGGCTGCTGGCTCGCGTGCGGGTGCGTCGGCCCGGCGTACACCTTCATCTTCTTGAGCTGCTGCTCCCCGAGGGTGTTCTTCGGGAGCATCCCGCGCACCGCGGCCTCCACGATCCTGGTCGGATGCCGCTGGCGGACATCCTTCACCGAGGTCCTGCGGAACCCGCCCGGGTACCCCGAGTGACGGTAGTAGAACTTTTGGGTTTCCTTCTTGCCGGTCAGCACGACCTTCTCGGCATTCACCACGATCACGAAGTCGCCCATGTCCATGTGCGGGCTGAACGTCGGCTTGTTCTTGCCCCGGATCGCCTGGGCGACGAGCGAGGCAACGCGTCCGAGGGTTTTGCCCTCGGCGTCGACGATGTACCACTTGCGATCGAGGTGGGCTTCATGTCCCTTTGGTGACCACGTGCGCCGTTCCACGGTGATTGCTCCCTCCAGTACCATCCTCATGACCACCTGGCGACTGCGACTCCGCGACCTGGCTGGCGGTCTCGTCCAGGAATCCGAGCCTGGGGTAGGCATCGTAGCCTACCTGCCAAAGGGTCAGACCGTGGGCCGGCGCCGTTCCCGGACCCAGTCGCCGATCACGTCCTCCGAGCAGTTCGGCCATCCAGCCCGGTTCCCGTTCGCCTCGCCCGACATCAACGAGCGCGCTCACGAGCGACCTGACCATCCGGGGCAGGAAGCCGTCGCCGATTACCCGATACTCGATCAACCGTCCGCCGCCAAACCCACGGGGCTGCCACCACGGCTCGACCTCGTACAGCTCGCTCGCGAATAACGTCCGAACGGTACCGGCCCCGACACCCCGCCGGACCGACCACGGAACCCCTTCTCCGCCGCCGACGAACGACGCGAAATCGTGGGTTCCCAGGAGGATACGGCCGGCCTGCACCATCCGGCCAATGTCCAGCGCGGCTCGGCGTCGCCAGACCAGACCGTCTGCCAGAGGCACCCGCTCGCCGGACCAGATGCGATAGCGGTACTCCCGCCACTTCGCATCGAACCGGGCGTGGAAGGCGCTGCGGGCCACCCCGACCTCAAGCACGGCCACGTCGTCGGGCAACCGCCAGTTGAGCGCCGCCCGCAGGACTACCGGTGGCCGCTCTGCCGCCGGTTCGGTCAAGCCAACCACTTGACCCGCCGCGTGAACCCCAGCGTCGGTGCGCCCGGCGAAGACCGTTGCAACCGGTTCCCGGTAGATCGCCGCGAGTCCTTCCGCCAAGACCCCTTGCACGGTGCGGCTTGCCGATTGCACCTGCGACCCACGAAACCGCCGGCCATCATAGGAGAGGGTTAGTGCAAGCGTTGCCACGCCACCGCCCGCCGGCTTACGCCTCGACGAGCTCGATCAAGGCAAGAGGCGCGGCGTCGCCTTTGCGCGGGCCGAGCTTCGAGATCCGGGTGTATCCTCCTCCCCCCGCCTCGTAGCGAGGAGCGATGACGTCGAACAGCTTGGTCGTGGCCGGCAAGTGGTCGATCTTCGACATCACCAATCGGCGGTGGTGGGGCGAGTCCTCGCGAGCAATGGTGATCAACTTCTCGACCACCCCGCGCAGGGTCTTCGCCTTGGCCTCCGTCGTCGTCATCCGCTCCTCGATAATCATCGAGATCGCGAGCTGACGCAGGAGCGCGGAGCGCTGCGCGGGGTTACGGCCGAACTTGCGGCCCGATTTCTGGTGCCTCATCGGTCGTTACTCCTGCTCGTCCCGCACGTTCAGGCCGAGCTCGTCCGGTGCGCCCCCGTCCCCCCCCAGGGAGGCGATAGCGGCAGCCACATCGTCACCGTTGTCGAATCCCCCGAAGTCGTCGAGGTCCCCCTCGACGCCGTCTCCAACGGGAAGCAGGAGGTCGGCACCGAGCGCGATCTCCTCGCCTTCTGGCAGGTAGCCGAACTCAGCCAACTTTTGCCGAAGCTCGGTCATCGAGCGTGGGCCGAAGTTGCGGATTGAGAGGAGTTGATCGGGGTCCATGGTCAGGATCTGGCCGACCCGCTCGATCTGGCGACTACGGAGCGCGTTGAGCACCCGCGGCGAGAGCCCGAGATCCGCCAAAGGCTTGTTCTGGACCTCGTCCGAGATGAACGATCCGACCGGCGCCGCCGCTTCGCGGCCCCGTCGGTTGAACTCGGCGAAGACGCGCCCGTGGTCCACCAGGATCTGGGCGGCCTCTGCCAGGGCATCATCGGGCTCAATGGTGCCGTCGGTGAGGATCTCGAAGATCAACCGGTCGTAGTCGGACATGGGACCGACCCGCGTCCGCTCGACGACGAAGTTGACCTTCTGAATCGGCGTGTAGATGGCGTCGATCGGGATCTCGCCGAGCGAATAGGTTTCCGTCCGCTGCGCCTCGGCCGGTCGGTAACCACGGTCCCGGCTGACCCAGATGTCCATGTCGAGAACGGCATCGGGCGAATCGAGCGTGGCGATCACCTGGTCAGGGGTGACCAGATCGACCTCGGTCGGCCACTGGACATCGGCCGCGGTGACCACTCGTCCGTCGGAGCCATCGCCGCGGACGTAGAGGTGGGCGCGTGCCTCGCCGTTCATCTCCATGACCCGCTTCAGTCGGATCCGCTTCAAGTTCAGCACGATCTCGGTCACGTCCTCGCGGACGTGCTCGATCGTCGAGAACTCGTGCCAGACGTTGTCGATCCGGACCCGCGAAACGGCAACGCCCTCAAGCGACCGGAGCAGAATCCGGCGCAGAGCGTTGCCGAGCGTGGTGCCGTACCCTTGCTCGAGCGGCTCGGCCTTGTAGCGCCCGTAGTTGAGACCGCTCTCGACCATTTCGAGCGTGAACGAAGGTTGTTCAAACAAATCTGGATGCCTCCTGCGGTGGACCGGTCTGCGGCGGGGGGTCTGGTCGGACGGCGGCCGTCCGACCAGGATCGTGGCCGCTGCCACGCGTCCCGGCCGCCATGCGCCCGATTACCGGCTGTAGTGCTCGACGATTAGCGCCTCGTTGAAGGTCGGCACTTCGATCTGGTCCCGCGCCGGGAGGCTCACGATCTTGCCGCTGAGATTGGTCGAGTCAACGGTGAGCCATTCGGGAGCGCGGCGGGTCGCCAGGACCTCCCCGTAGCCGGTGAAGTACTCTCGGCGCCGGCTTTCCTGCCGCACCGAGACCTCGTCGGTGGCCTTGACCAAGAAGGACGGGATGTTGGTCTTGCGCCCGTTGACCATAAAATGGCCGTGGCGGACCAACTGCCGGGCCTGCCTCCGGGAATCGGCGAAACCCATCCGGTAGACGACGTTGTCGAGCCGGGATTCCAGGATCTGAAGCAGGTTGTCGCCCGTTACGCCGCCGCGCCGCTCCGCTTCCCGGAAGTGCTTGCGGAACTGACCCTCCATGATTCCGTAGAACCGGCGCACCTTCTGCTTCTCACGCAACTGGAGTCCAAACTCCGAGGGGCGCCGGGTCCGCCGCTGCCCATGCTGGCCCGGCGGGAAGTTCTTGGCCGGCTGCCGTTGCACGATCGGGCACTTGGGGCCGTCGCAGCGCGCGCCCTTCAAGTAGAGCTTCATCCCCTCCCGCCGGCACAACCGGCAGACGGGACCCGTGTATCTCGCCATCGCTGACCAGGACCTCCATCGCCGGGTCGGCCGCGGCCGACCCGGTCCCGCATACCCGCTTAGACGCGCCGCCGCTTCGGCGGCCGGCAGCCGTTGTGAGGGATCGGCGTGGTATCGGTGATCGAGATCACCTGCACCCCGCTCGATTGGAGCGAGCGGATCGCCATTTCCCGGCCGGATCCGGGTCCCTTGACGAAGACATCGACCTGCCGCAACCCGTGCTCCATTGCCTTCCGGGCGGCCGCCTCCGCGGTCACCTGGGCCGCGTACGGCGTGCTCTTCCGGCTTCCCTTGAACCCGTTGGACCCCGCACTCGACCACGAGATCACGCTGCCGGCGGGATCGGTCAGGGTCACGATCGTGTTGTTGAAGGTGGCCTGCACGTAGGCTCGGCCGCGGGGAACATTCTTGCGCTCCCGCCGCCTAACCCGCGTCTTGCCCTTCCCTTGCCCACCAGCCCGTCGCCGCTCTGCCATCGTCGTTCAGCGCCTCCACCGACCGGATCACAACCGGCCGAGATCATCAGTGCAACCAGACCGCTTCCGGTTACTTCTTCTTGCGCCCGCCGACTGCCCGCCGGGGTCCCCGCCGGGTCCGTGCGTTGGTCCGAGTCCGCTGTCCCCGCAACGGCAAACCGCGCCGGTGCCGCAGACCTCGGTACGAGCCGATATCCATCAACCGCTTGATGTTCATCGAGATTTCGCGGCGGAGATCGCCTTCGACCCGCATCTCCTTGTCGACGATCTCGCGGATCCGGTTCACTTCGTCGTCGGTAAGTTCCCGCACCCGAGTGTCGGGACTGACCCGGGTCCGCTCGAGCAGCCGTTGGCTGGTGTGCAACCCGATCCCGAAGATATAGGTCAGTCCGACCTCGACCCGCTTGTCGCGCGGAAGGTCGACGCCCGCGATCCGTGCCATTCCTGTTCGCCTCTCCGCCTTAGCCTTGCCGCTGCTTGTGCCGCGGGTTGCTGCAGATCACCCGGATCACTCCGTGCCGGCGAACGACCCGGCACTTCTCGCACCGCCGCGTCACCGAAGCCGATACCTTCATCGTGTTCCCTTCGCCCCGCCGAAAGCCGGCCTCGACCGTCCGAGCCGGTCTCATGATAGACGTGCCAAAGGCGCATGCTGCAAGGCATGCGCCGAAGCCGTTATTGTACCGCAACCGGCACCCGTTCCGTCAAGATTTCGCCGCCGGTCTCGGTGACCACCACCGTATGCTCGAAGTGGGCGGCCAACGAGCCGTCGGCGGTCACCACCGTCCAGCCGTCGTCGAGTTCGCGCCAGGCCTCGCCCCCCGTCGTCAGCATCGGTTCAATCGCGAGGGTCAAACCGGATCGCAGGAGAACGCCGCGGGTCGGATCGCCATGGTTGGGCACGTGCGGCTCCTCGTGCATCGAACGGCCGATGCCATGGCCGCCGTACTCGCGGATGACCCCGTAGCCCATCGGCACGGCGAAGCGCTCGACCGCGGCGCCGACCGCTCCCAACCGCTCTCCCGAACGGGCGGCGGCGACCGCCCGATAGAGCGAGACCTCCGTATCGTCCAGCAGCCGCCGGGCCTCGGGCGAAATCCTGCCGACTGGGTAGGTCCAGGCGGAATCCCCGTGGTACCCGTTGAGGATGGCGCCGACATCGACGGTGATGATGTCGCCCTCCTTGAGCACGCGCTTGCCGGGGATGCCGTGGACGATCACATCGTTCACCGAGGCACAGATGTGGCCGGGGAACCCTCTCCGCCCCGGAGCCCGTCCGTAGCCAAGGAACGACGACGTCGCCCCGAACTCAATCAGGGTCTGGCGGGCGATATCATCGAGTTCCGACGTGGTCACCCCCGGCACGACCGCGCGTTCGATCCGCTCGTGGACCCGCGAGACGACCCGGCCGGCCTCCCGCATCTTGCCGATCTCGCGAGCGTTCTTGACCGACATCGCCATCAGGATTCCTAGCCCACCCGGCCGGCGCCGGAGGGCACCGGCTGCACGGCGCGAACGATCGCCTCGGTAACCTCGTCGATCGGCGCATCGCCATCGACGGTCTTGAGAAGCCCGCGGCCTCGGTAGAAGGCAAGCAGCGGCTCGGTCGTCCGGAAGTAGGTTTCGAGCCGCCGCCGCACCGCATCGGGGGTGTCGTCGGCGCGCTGGACGAGGGGGGCGCCGCAGATATCGCAGACTCCCTCGACCTTCGGCGGGTTGAAGACCGTGTGGTAGACGTGACCGCCGTTGGCGCAGACGCGGCGCCCGGCCAACCGCTCGACCAGCCGTTCGCGTGGCACGTCGATCAGCACGACCGAGTCGACCCGTTCCGATCGCCGGCCAAGTGCGTCATCGAGCGCTCGCGCCTGCGCCTCGGTCCGCGGAAATCCATCGTAGAGGGCCCCGAGGACCGCCGGATCGCGCGATCTCAGCACCCCCAGCGCGTCTAGCTTCTCCTCAACGAGACCGATGGTCACATCGTCCGGGACGAGTTCACCCCGGTCCATCAGTGATTTCGCCCGCAGCCCGAGCGGCGTGCCTAGCCGTGCCGCGTTGCGGAACAACTCCCCGGTGGCGATCGAGACGAGTCCGAGGCGCGGCAGCAATCGCTCCGCCTGGGTTCCCTTACCGGATCCTTGCGGACCCATCAGGATGACGTGCATGACGATTCCTTCGGGCTCGGGCCAGACGAGCAGCGGCTTGGAAGGGCCGCCGGTGGTGCTCCCAGCGGCCCACCGTGCCGCTCTATCGGATGAACCCCTCGTAGTTGCGCATCATCAGCTGCGCTTCCAGTTGCCGCATGGTGTCGATTGCCACGCCGACCACGATCAGGAGCGAGGTAGCCCCCAGCAGCAGGGTGTTGACGCCGGTGATGCGCGACGCGATAAACGGCAGGATGGCGACCACGCCGAGGAACAAGGCCCCGATCAGCGTGATCCGGTTCAGCACTTTCTGCAGGTAGAGCTGGGTATTGCGACCCGGGCGGACCCCTGGGATGAACGCCCCTTGCCGCTGCAGGTTCTCGGGGATCTTCTGTTGCTGGAAGATCACCATGGTGTAGAAGTAGGTGAAGCCGACCACCAGCAGGAAGTAGAGCAGGTTGTACTGAAAGGTGGTCGGACCCAGGAGCAGGGCGAGCTCGCCCGCGAAATTCCGCAGCCACTCGACATCGGACGCGGCCAGAAACTGCGCGATCAGGCCCGGAAAGACCATGATGCTGACCGCGAAAATGAGGGGGATCATCCCGGCCGAGTTGACCTTCAGCGGGATGAACGTCGTCGTCCCACCGTACTGCCGGCTCCCTCGAACCCGCTTCGCGTAGTGGACCGGGATCCGCCGCTGTCCCTCGTTGATCAGCACGATGCCGACGATGGTGACGAGACCGATTGCCAGGAACAGGACGATCCCGATCACGTTGTTGGCAACCGAACCGCCGGCAACGAGCGAACTCACCGCCCCCGGCAGCGAGGCGACGATGCCGCCGAAGATGATGATCGAGATGCCGTTGCCAATCCCGTACTCAGTAATCAGCTCGCCAACCCAGACCAGCAGCATGGTGCCGGCCGTCATCGACAGGAGCAGCGCCAGCGTCGGAAGCCATGTGGCGCCGTTGAACAGGCCGAAGCCTTCAAGCAGCGTCCCGCCGCTCGGGCTCGGCTGCCGTGAGAAGAGCACCGCCTGTCCGTACCCTTGCAACAGCGCCAGGGGGACCGTCAGCCAGTGGGTGTACTGGTTGATCTTGTTGCGCCCCCCCTGCCCCTCGTTCGAGAGCTCGTTGAGGCGGGGGATCACCGGGGTCATGAGCTGCATGATGATCGAGGCGGTGATGTAGGGGTAGACCCCTAACGCGGCGATCGAGAAGTACTGCAGACCGCTGCCGGAGAAGAGGTTGAGCATCCCCAGCAGTTCGTTGTTCTGGACGAACTCCCGCAGCCCTTCGCGGTCGACACCCGGGACGGGGATCGAGGCGATGAACCGGAAGATCGCCAGCATCGCCAGGGTGAAGAGGATCTTCCGCCGGAGATCCGGGATCTTGAACGCGTTGACCACCGCCTGCAGCATCGCCTAGGACTCCCGCGCTCCGCGCGCCGCGAAGGCTTCGCTGCGGGTCGGCCCGCCCACCCTTCCGACGCCGGCCCGCTTCATGTCGCGGTCGAGCGGCAGTCTCCGGCTCCGCGGCCGGTTCGTGGTAAAGGCGTCGGTCCGCTCGATGGTCGTCGCCGAGCCGCCGGCTGCCTCGATCTGCTCCCGCGCCGAGCCCGAGAAGGCATGGGCGTGGACCACCACCGCCTTGCCGATCTCGCCCTTCGCCAGGATCTTGACCGGAAACTCCAGGCCGCGAATGATCCCCGCCGAGTGGAGCACCTCCGGGGTAATCGGACCATCGAGTTCCAGGTCCGCCAGGGAAGCGAGGTTCACGAGCTCCCAGCGGGTCTTGAAGATGTTGACGAAGCCCCGCTTGTAGGGCATCCGCTTCTGGATGGGCAGCTGACCACCCTCGAAGCCGCGCCCGACGCCGGGCCCAGAGCGCGCTTTCTGGCCCTTTGTGCCTCGGCCAGCAGTCTTGCCCTTGCCGCTGCCGTGGCCACGGCCGACGCGGGTCTTGTCAGTCTTGGCGCCCGGATTCGGGCGCAAATCGTCGAGGGTCATTGGCATCGTCGTCGTCCTGTCTCCATCCCGACCGCGCCGCAGCGGGGTTCGGTTGTTACTGTTCCGGCGCAGACACTTCCTCGACCTTCACGAGATGACGAATCTTGGTCACCATCCCGCGGATCGAGGGGGAATCGGGTCGCTCCACCGTGTGATGGAGGCGACGCAGCCCGAGGGAGCGCACGGTCAACCCTTGGTCCTTGGGGCGGCCGATGGTGCTGCGGACCAAGGTGATCCGAAGCATGCCGCCGCTGGTCGTCTCGCTCACGATTGCTCACTCCGGCGGAACCGTCCGCCCCGCGATCGTGCTCCCGGATCCGATTCCGACTGCGCCGCCGGCGCGGGTGCGGCAAGCTCGCTCGCCAGCGGCCGCCGGAGCGGTCGCTGGCGGTTGCGACGCCGTGCCACGGACTCGGCGGATTCAAGCTGCTGGAGGGCTGCCAACGTGGCCTGGACCACGTTGACCGGGTTGTTGCTGCCCAGCGACTTGGTCAGGATGTCCTTGATCCCCGCCGCCTCAACCACGGCCCGGACGCCACCGCCGGCGATAACCCCGGTGCCCGGCGCCGCCGGCTTCAGCAGCACCCGTGAGGCGCCGAAGCTGGTCTCGACCTCGTGGGGGATGGTCGTCCCGGCAAGCGGCACCCGGATCATCGCCTTCTTGGCGGTCTCGACCCCCTTGCGGATCGAATCGGGCACCTCGCCGGCCTTGCCCATCCCGGCCCCGACGCGGCCCTTGCCGTCGCCGATCACGATCAGGCTGCCGAAGGCGAAGCGGCGGCCGCCCTTCACCACCTTGGACACCCGGTTGATCTGGACGACGCGCTCCTCGAACTCGTTGCCGTGCTCGTCGTCCGAGCGGCGGCGCGGACCGCGATCGCGGTCTCCTCCTCGTTGCCGATCCATGCCTTGCTCCACGCTCTCCGCGGGCGCCGCCGCCGGCCGTCCCCGGCCGGCGCCTGCTTTCCCGCTAGAAGATGAGACCGGCGCCCCGAGCGCCCTCGGCGACGGCCTTGATCCGGCCGTGGTAGAGAAACCCGCCGCGATCGAAGACGACGGCGTCGATCCCGGCCGCCTTGGCCCGCTCGCCGACGATCTGACCGACCGCCGCGGCGCGGGCGGTCTTCGTCGCCCCCTCGCCCGCCCGCGCCTTCACGTCCTCTTCGAGGTCGCTCGCGCTGAGCAGCGTGGTGCCCCGGGTGTCGTCGATCACCTGGGCGTAGATGTGCGCCGACGAACGGAACACGTTCAGGCGCGGCCGCTGCGGCGTCCCGCTCACCTTGGCCCGAACCCGAACGTGCCGGCGCTTCCGCGGCGACAACTTCTTCCGGTACTTGAGTCGCATCTCCTGCCTTCCCCTCCTCGCCGGACCGGTCCCGAGCGGAGGTCTCCGTACCCCTCCGCGGGGTACCGCGGGCGACCCCCACTCGCCGGTGACCCGGCGTCGAGTTGCTTGAGGGCGGGTGGTTGCCCACCGCCGCCCTGCGTGCTACTTCGCCTTGCCGGTCTTGCCAGCCTTGCGGCGGACGACCTCACCCGCGTAGCGAATCCCCTTGCCTTTGTAAGGTTCGGGCGGCCGCACCCTGCGGATTCGTGCCGCCTCCTCGCCGACGGCCTGCTTGTCGATGCCGCTGACGATGACCCTCGTGTTGCCGTCGAGGGCAAAGGTGATGCCGGGCGGCGGCGCCATCCGCACCTGGTGGGAGTACCCGACGCTGAGCACCAACGTCGCCCCGTCCATGGCGGCCCGGTAGCCGACGCCCTGGATCTCGAGCTCCCGCCGGTAGCCGTCGGTTACTCCCACGACCATGTTGTTGAGCAGAGTCCTCGTCAGGCCGTGCAGCGCCCGGTTCTCTCGCTGGTTGTCGGGTCGCTCGACGAGGATGGTCCCGTCGTCGCGGGTGATCGAGAGACTCCGGGCAAAGATGCCGGAGAGCTCGCCCTTGGGTCCCTTGACCCGCACCTCGTTGCCGTCGCCGATCTCGATCTGGACCGTGCCAGGCACCTCGATCGGCCGTCGTCCGATTCTCGACATCGTCGTTCCCTCCGGGTTCCGACGCCTCACGAGGCGGGGGCGCTAGAACACCGTGCAGAGCACCTCGCCGCCGATCCCGCGGCGCCGGGCTTCGTAGCCGGTCAACACGCCCTCCGGCGTACTGACGATCGCGATCCCGAGGCCGCTTCGCACCCGGGGGATTTCGTCCTTGCCGGCGTAGACACGCAGGCCGGGCTTGCTGACCCGCTTGATCTCCTTGATCGTGTGCCGCTTGTCCGGCCCGTAGCGGAGCGAGATGACCAACTGGTTCTGGGGCCGCTTCTCGACCACCCGGTAGTCCTCGACGTAACCCTCGTCCTTCAACACCTTGGCAATCGCGACCAAAACCTTGGTCGACGGCATCGTCGTCTCGGTCTGCCGCGCCATCCCGGCGTTGCGGACCCGGGTCAGCATGTCGCTGATGGGATCGTTGACACTCATCGGCTCGTTCTCCCCGGTCCTCGGACCTACCAGCTCGACTTCGTGACGCCGGGCAGCCGTCCCACCGAAGCCAGCTCCCGGAAACAGATCCGGCACACCCCGAACTTCCGCATGTAGGACCGGCCCCGGCCGCAGAGGCGGCAGCGGTTGACGGCCCGGACCTCGAACTTCGGCGTCTTCTGCGACTTCACGATCAGGGATTTTTTCGCCACCTTGTTCCTCCTCGAACCGCGCCGGGCTTAGCCGCGGCGCTCCGTCTTGGCGAACGGCATCCCGAGCAGGGCCAGGAGCCGTCGTCCTTCGGCGTCTGTCTTCGCGGTGGTGACGAAGCTCATCTCCAGGCCGCGGGTCTTGTCGATCTTGTCGTAGTCGATCTCGGGGAACGCCAGCTGCTCTTGCAGCCCCAGCGTGTAGTTGCCGCGTCCGTCGAACGAGTTGGGCGAGATGCCTCGGAAATCACGGATCCGCGGCAGGGTGATGCTGGTCAACCGGTCGAGGAACTCGTACATCCGGGGACCGCGGAGCGTCACCATCGCGCCAATCGGCATCCCTTCGCGGAGCTTGAAGGCGGCGATCGACTTCTTCGCCCTGGTCACCACCGGCTTCTGACCGGTGATGGCCTCGATGTCGCCGACGGCGGCATCGATCGCCTTGGCATTAGCCACGGCCTCGCCGAGCCCGACGTTGATGACGATCTTCTGGAGCTTCGGCACCTGCATCACGTTCTTGTAGCCGAACTCCTCCATCAGGGTCGGCACGATGTCGCTCTTGAACCGTTCCTGCACCCGTGGGGCCATCGCTGCTCTGTCCTTGCGCTTCCCGATCCGGCGTGTTCCGCCTGGTCCGTCCCTCGGGGACGCTCAGGCCGCCTGCCTCTTATCGGGTCCTACCGCCGCGGTCTCCGGCCTACGCCTCGGGCCGGGGAACCGTTGCTTCGCACTTCTTGCAATACCGCTCGTTCTTGCCGGCCTCATTCGGCCGGACCCCGACCCGCGTCGGCTGCTTGCAGTTCGGGCAGACCAGCAGCACGTTCGACACGTGCAGCGGCGCCTCGACCTCGACGATGCCCGACTGCCGGGCCCGTCCCCGCTTGATGTGCTTCTTGACGATGTTGACGCCTTCGACGACCACCCGGTCTCGCCGGATCAAGTTGATCCTGACAACGCCCCGCTGCCCCTTGTTCCGGCCGGCGGTCACCAGCACCTCATCGCCGCTCCGAATCTTCCTCATCCGCTCCTCGCTCCCGGTCCGCGCCGGCGCCCCAGTCCCTAGAGGACTTCCGGCGCCAACGAGACGATCCGCATGAACTGTCGTTCGCGCAGCTCGCGGCCAACCGGACCGAAGATGCGCGTGCCGCGGGGATTACCCTGGGCATTGACCAGCACCGCCGCGTTGTCGTCGAACTTGATGTGACTGCCGTCAGGCCGGCCGTACTCTTGCGCCGTCCGCACGATGACCGCCCTCACCACCTCGCCCTTCTTGACGGCGGCGTTAGGTTGGGCCAGCTTGACCGCGGCGATGATCGTGTCGCCGACACTCCCGTACTTCCGGCCGGAGCCGCCGAGGACGCGGATGCACAGGAGTTCCCGCGCCCCGGAATTGTCGGCCACCTTCAGCCGCGTTTCCTGCTGAATCACTTTCGTGCCCTCGCACCTCACCCCGGCTCCGCCGCGGTGCGCCGCCTAACCTAGATCCGGATCCCGCGTTCCACGATCTCCCGCACCACCCACCGCTTCCGCTTCGAGAGCGGACGCGTCTCTTCGATTCGGACGACATCGCCCGGTTTGCACTCCTCGTGCTCGTCGTGGGCGAGGAACTTGCTCGTCCGCGTGATCCGCTTGTGGTAGAGCCGGTGGCGGTGGACGGAGTCGACCGCCACCACGACTGTCTTCTGCATCTTGTCGCTGACGACGCGGCCGATCTTCTGGGTCCGAGCCGCCTGCGCCCGCTCTGCCGCCGCCCCGGTCTGCGGCGCCGCGTCGGTGCTCGTATCCGGCACCGCTTGGCCAGGCCCCTGGGCCGCCACCGGTTGGATCTGGTCCGTCATGCTCGTGTCCTTCTCCCGCCGCGTCGCCTAGGCGGGCGTGATCCCCTGCTGGCCGAGCGCGGCCTGCGTCGCGGCGTCGAGTTCGCGCTCCGTCCGAATCGTATGGATCCGGGCGATGTCCTTCCGGATTTGCCTGATCCGGGTCGTCGCCGTCAACTGACCGACCGCTTCCTGGAAGCGCAGCTCCCGCCACTCGGTCTTCAGCGTTCGAATTCGGTCGTCGAGCTCGGCGTCGCTCAACACCCGGATCTCCGCGGGCTTCACGCGACCACCTCCATCACCTCGGCGCCGTCCTCGATCTCGATTTCGTCCTCGACGACCGCCGACCCAACGCCGACGTGCTCGCGCTCGACGAATCGGACATCCATCGGCATCTTCATGCCCGCGCGGCGGAAGGCTTCTTCTGCCCGGTCCCGCGGGACGCCCGCGATCTCGAACAGGATCCGCCCCGGTTTGACGACGGCAACCCAGTACTCCGGGTTGCCCTTGCCAGACCCCATCCGCGTTTCCGCCGGCTTCTGCGTCACCGGCTTGTCGGGGAAGATCCGGATCCAGACCTTGCCACCGCGCTTCAGGTAGTTGGTGATCGAGCGGCGGGCGGCCTCGATCTGGCGGCTCGAGACCCAGGCCGGCTCCAGGGACTGGAGGCCGTACTCCCCGAAGGCAATCGCTGCTCCCCGGTGCGCTTTGCCCCGCATCCGCCCCTTCATCATCTTGCGGTACTTGGTCCGCTTCGGCATCAACATCGGTCTGCTCCAGATCCCGCCCTAATCGGCCGGCAATGCCGCCAGATCGGCGGTCAGCGTGGCCTCGGTCACGGGCTTCCGCTCGGGCATCACCTCGCCCCGGTAGATCCACACCTTGACGCCGATCCGGCCGTAGGTGGTATGGGCGTGGATGACGGCGAAATCGATGTCCGCCCGCAGCGTCTGACGAGGCACGCGACCGTCCATCTCCGTCACCGAGCGGCTCATCTCGGCCCCGCCGAGGCGACCCGAGAGGGTGATCTTGACGCCCTTCGCGCCCCGCCGGACGGCCTGCTGGACGGCGTGCTTCATCGCCCGCCGGTAGGAAACCCGACGTCCGATCTGCTCAGCGATCGACTCCCCGATCAGTTGGGCATCGGTCTCCGGCACCTTGATCTCTTCGATCCGGAGATGCACCTTCTTGGCGATCGCCTTCTCCAGCATCTGCCGGATCCGCTCGACGTTCGCCCCCTGCTTGCCGATGACAATGCCCGGCTTGCTGGTGTACAGCGTCGCATCGACCTTGTTGGCCGATCGCTCGATCTCGATCTTCGAGATCCCGGCCCGCGTCAACTCCCGCATGATCAACCGCCGGATCTTGAGATCCTCATGCAGTTGGTCGGTGTAGTTGCGCTCGGCGTACCACTTGGATTCCCAATCGGTGACGATCCCCAACCGGAATCCGATCGGGTTGACTTTGCGTCCCATGCCTACCCCTCTCGGTCCTCGGCGATCACCGTGATGTGGGTGTTCTGCCGCGTAATCCGCCCGACGCGTCCGCGCGCCTTGGCCTTGAACCGGCGGAAGCTCGGCGCCCCGTCGGCGTAGATCTCCTTGATCCAGAGATCCTCCGGGTCGAGATCGAAGTTGTTCTCCGCGTTCGCCGCCACCGACCGCAGGAGCTTCTCGACATCCTCGGCCGTCCGCTGCGGCAGGAACTTGGCGATGGCGATCGCGTCCATCACCCGCTTGCCGCGAACCGCGTCCACGACGAGCCGCGCCTTTCGCGGCGATACCCGGATGTTGGTCACCTTGGCTCGGACCTGCATTGCCGTTCCTCCCGGGCCGCTAGCGGCGGCCGCGGCGGTCGGCGTCTCGGCCGTGACCGCGGTAGGTGCGCGTCGGAGCGAACTCGCCGAGCTTGTGGCCGACCATCTGCTCGGTGATGAAGATCGGAACGTGGATCTTGCCGTTGTGGATCGCCACGGTGTGGCCGATCATCCCCGGGAAGACCGTGCTCGCCCGCGCCCAGGTCTTGATCACCCGGCGATCGGTCGCCCGATTCATCGTCTCGACCTTCTGCATCAGCTTCGGGTCGATGTAGGGTCCCTTCTTCGACGACCTGGACACCGCGTCTCCTCCTGCTCGCCTTCCGGCGGCCGCTGCTTACTTGCGCTTCGCCGGGCGGCGGCGGACGATCATGGAGTTGGTCCGCTTGTTGTTGCGCGTCCGTTGCTGGGCCGGCTTGCCCCAGGGCGTCTTCGGCTGGCCGCCGATAGGCGCCTTGCCCTCGCCGCCGCCGTGCGGATGGTCGCGCGGGTTCATCACCGAGCCGCGAACCGTCGGCCGCCAGCCCTTGTGCCGGTTCCGCCCGGCCTTGCCGATGACGATGTTCTCGTGGTCGACGTTGCCGACCTGGCCGAGGGTCGCCATGCAGTTGAGGTGGACCAGCCGGACTTCGCCCGACGGCATCCGGACCTGAGCGTAGTCGGCGGCCTTCGCCATCAGTTGGGCCGAGACGCCGGCGGAGCGGCACATCTGACCGCCCCGCCCCGGATAGAGCTCGATGTTGTGGATCTGGGTCCCGGTCGGGATGTTCCGCAGCGGCAGCGCGTTGCCCACCCGGATCGGCGCCTCTGGGCCGGAGACGACCGTGTCGCCGACCTTGATCCCGAGCGGCGCCAGCATGTAGCGCTTCTCGCCGTCGACGTAGAAGAGCAGCGCGATCCGGGCCGACCGGTTGGGGTCGTACTCGATCGCCGCGACCCGCGCCGGGATGCCAAGCTTGTTGCGCTTGAAATCGATGATCCGGTAGAAGCGCTTGTGGCCACCGCCCCGGTGGCGAGTCGTGATCCGACCCTGGTTGTTCCGGCCGGCGTGCTTCTTCAGCGGCTCGATCAGGTTCTTTTCGGGCTTCTTCTTGGTGATCTCCTCGAAGGTGCTGACGCTCATCGAGCGCCGCCCAGGGGAGGTCGGCTTGTAGATGCGGATGCCCATCGCGTACTCCTCCTTGCGGGCGCTCGCCTAGACCTGCTCGAAGATATCGATCCGCTGCCCCGGGTAGAGCGTCACGATCGCCTTTTTCCAGCTCGACTCGTGCCCGTGGACGCGGCCGCGCCCGCGCCGGATCGCCCGGCTCTTCGGCTTCGCCTTCACGATCAGGGTATTGACCGCCTTGACGCGCACGTTGAACAGCTTCTCGACCGCCTCGCGGATCTGGATCTTGTTCGCCACGATGGCGACCTCGAATGTGTACTGGTCGCTCTCCATCAGGAGGGTGTTTTTCTCGGTGATGACGGGACGACGGATGACGTCGTCTACGGCGAGCGCGGCCATCTATGCCACCTCCTGGCCGGCGGTCTCGACGCCGAGCCGGGCCAGCTTCCACGAGCTCGGTTGCCGCTGGTCCGCCGGCAGCGCCCAAAGACCCTCGATCACCGCGATTGCTTCCCGGGTGATGATCATCCGCTCGAACTTGAGGACATCGCGGACGTTGGCGTTCGAAGCGAGAATCGTCCACACCCCGGGCAGGTTGCCCGCGCCGCGCTGGATCGTCTCCGACTTCGCGGGCAGCACGATCAGCGTCGAGCGGGTCGCCGGAAACGCCCCCAGGACAGCCTTCATCGCCTTGGTCCGGGGCTCGACCGCTTCGAGACCATCGACCACGGTCACGAGACCATCCCGGAGCTTGGCCGACAGCGCCGAGCGGATCGCCCACC
>CADCWF010000336.1 GCA_902806345.1 uncultured Thermomicrobiales bacterium | reverse complement strand
GGGGGAGTCCATGGGCTCGCCGCGGCCGATGGAGATCCGACCCTCGATGGCGCACGCGAGCATGGATCTCATCTCCCGGCGGATGACGACGGCGCGGACGCGGCGGTCCATGCTCGGGCTCCTTGCTGGGGGCCTCGTAGCGGCCGCGGCCGAGACCGCGGAAGCGTTTCGCGGGGCGGCTTGGTGACTTGCCAGGAATCCGGCCCTCGCAAGCACTGTGGCTGCGATTGCTGCCCGACCGGCTATTGCTGTTCCAACAAGTTCGACGGCATCTGCGTCCGCGAAGGTCAGACCTGCGGACGGTAACAATCCGGTGATTCTGGGCGGTCGGCGCGCTGTCGCCCGAGGTTTGGGACCCCCTCCTCGGCCTCGGCCCGACGCACCGCCGCCCGGCACGCAAGGCGCCCGAACCGGACCCCCGGTTCGGGCGTGTTGCGTCCGCCCCCCCCGGTAGGGCCCGTCCTCGCCCCATCTCCCCCCTGCAATGGACCGCCGCCCTCGGCCCGACAGAACCGGACGCCGTCGCCGAACGTTGAGGAAGCAGTAGGCCTCGGCGGGACCGTGGAGTTGGGGACTGTCCCGCGATTTGGGGCCAGTAGTGCTTGACGCGACCCGCCCGCTGCTGGCACCATGAACGTACACTACTATCCCGCGTCCGTCTCAACCGGTGGCGCTCACGCCGTCCGTCGTTGCTCGTCCCATCTCGGAGAGGCTTCGTCCCGTGGCGCGCCATTCCCGCCCCCTCTCGTTCCGAGACGAACACCGCGGTCCGTCGGCCGTGATCCTCGGCTTCGTCGCGGCCGTCGTCGTCGCGGCAACGCTGCTGCTCTCGGCACGGGCGGGTCTCCTCCCCAGCGACATCGAGCCGCCGGACCTCCCCCGAGTTGCTTGGTTCGGCGACGACGAACCGGTTCAGGTCGGAGGTTCGTCAGCCGCGACGGGAGACGCCTCCGGTTCCGCATCGAACGGGAGCGATCCGACTGATCCTGGAGCGGGGGACGAGGCGTCGAGCACCGCCGCGGGCACGACACCTGAAGGGACGGCCGTGCCCGATCCCGGGGGGGAACCCTCCGCAACCGAACCCGCCGCAGCGGCGACCGAGGTCGCCTCCCCCGTCCCCCCGGCGGAGATCGCCGCACTCTGGGCCGACGGCTGGAGCGCCGGCGACTACGACGGTCTCTACGACCTGATCGGCTCGCGCGCCCAGCGTGCGATCTCCCGGGAAGAGTTCGTCGACCGCTACGCGGCGATCGCCGAGCGGGCCGGGTTGGAGCGCATCAAGGCCCAGGTCATCGGACGGCCGACGCTCGAGCACGACGTCCCGCTGGCGGTCAGCTTCGAGTCGTCGCTCGTCGGCTCGTTCGACCAGCCGATTGCCCTGCCGCTCGTCCGCGAGGACACCGGCTGGAGGGTGGACTGGACCCCTTCGACCATCTTCGCCGACCTCGGCCCGGAGAGCTGCATCGACCTCTCGGCGTTGCCGACTCCGCGCGGGTCCATCCTCGACCGCGACGGCGCCCCCCTGGCGTTCGACGGCTCGGTGCAGCGCGTCGGCATCGTCCCCGGCCAGTTCGAGCCGGGAGACGAAGATCGGGTCGTGCGTGAACTCGCGAGGCTCACCGACATGACCGAAGCGGCGATCCGCGCCCGCTACGCCGAGGCGGACCCCTGGTGGTTCGTCGCCATCAAGGATTTCCCGGAGTCGCGGACCGAGGAGTTGCTCAACGTCGTCTCGGGCCTGCCCGGCGTCTCTGTCCAACCCGCCGCCGCCCGCATTTACCCGATGGGGGCCGCTGCCGCACACCTCACCGGCTACGTCTCGCCAGTGACCGCCGAGCAGATCGAGGCCGACCCGTCGCTGCCGCCGGGCCAGATCGTCGGTCAGGCGGGGATCGAGGCCGGCGCCGACGACCTGCTCACGGGCGAGCCGGGGGTGCGGCTGGTCGTGGTCGGCTGCGAGAGCCGGGCGCAGGAGGCGGTCATCGCCGAGCGCCCGGCCGTCCCCGCGGTCGACGTGGTGCTGACGATCGACCGCGAACTGCAGGAAGCGACGGTCGCGGCGCTGCGGGCTCAGGGGGAGGTCCAGGCGGCGGCGGTCGTGCTCGACCCCGAGGACGGCGCCGTCCTCGCTCTCGCCAGCCTGCCCGCCTACGACCCCAACGGATTCGTCCTCGGCTTCTCCCCGACCGAACGGGAGGCGCTCCAGAGCGAGACGCGGCGGCCGCTGCTGGACCGTGCCGCCGACGCCGCGTACCCGACCGGCTCGATCTTCAAAGCGATCACCTTCGCCGCGGCGATGGAGCATCTGGACTACGCGGGCGAGACCTGGCTCGACTGCCCGTCGGCCTTCCAGCTCGACGGCAACAACCAGCGCTGGGAGGACTGGACCGTGGCCGAGGGGCTCGGGCCGCAGGGAGCGATGACCCTCCACCAGGCGCTCGTCAATTCCTGCAACACCGTCTTCTACGCGATCGGCCGCGACCTCGACGAGGAGGATTCGACGCTGCTGCCGGAGATGGCGAAGGGGTTCGGGCTCGGCGAGCCGACCGGCATCCGCTACTTCCCCGAGTCGTCCGGCACGGTCCCCGATCCGACCTGGAAGCTGGAAACGCTCGGCGACGGCTGGGCCACCGGCGACGCCGTCAACCTCGCGATCGGCCAGGGCTTCCTCTCGGCCACGCCCCTCCAGATGGCGACGGCCTACGCCGCCATTGCCAACGGCGGCGACCTGCTGCGGCCCTACCTCGTCGCCGAGACGGTGCGCGCGGACGGTGCCCGCGAGATCCTCGGCGGCAAGGAGGTCCGTCGCCGGTTGCCCCTCTCGAGGGCCACCTTGGCAGAGCTGCAATCCGCTCTGCGCGACCAGACCAGCAATCCGGCCGGCGCCGGGTCCGCCCAGGTGTTCGGGGATTTCGCCTGGCCCATCGCCGGCAAGACGGGCACCGCCCAGAACGACCTGACCAAGGACAAGAAGCCCCATGCCTGGTACGCCGCCTTCGGCCCCTACGGCGAGGAGGCGACGATCGCCTCGGCGGTGATGATCGAGTCGGTTGGCGAAGGTGTCTCGTTCGCCGCCCCCGCCACCCGCGCCATCTACGAGGCCTACCTCGGCGGAGAGTGACCCCGGCGGAGGCGTGAAGGCGTGGAAGAGCCTCCACGATCGTCTTCCCCGCCTCCCCACCTCCGTCGCATACTACCCTCCGGCGCATTCGAAGCGGAGTCCCCGTCGGAGCACGGCGATGTACGGCGAGCGCGGCAGGATCGGCCTGATCACCCTGGCAACCGACACGAGCGTCCTGCCCGAGTACCAGCGGGCCATGCCGGCCGGCGTCGCCGTCTACCCGGCGCCGATCCTGCTGCCGCGCGGCGAGGTGACGCCCGAAGCCCTGGCCGAGATGCTCGCCGACGACAACCTGGAGCGGGCCGCGTCGATGTTGACCTGGGCGGGCGTCGGCACCATCGGTTTCGCCTGCACCTCCGGCAGTTTCATCCACGGCATCGGCTGGGACCGAGTCCTGGTGGAGCGGATCGAGCGCGCCGCCGGCGTCCCGGCGACCACCACCGCGACCGCCGTGGTCGAGGCGCTGCGAGCGGTCGGCGCCCGGACGGTGGCGGTGGCAACGCCCTACACCGACGACCTGAACCTCGTCGAGCGCAAGTTCCTCGAAGGGAGCGGCTTCGCCGTCGCCACGATCGCGGGCCTCGGTTGCGCAACCGACCCAGAGATCGGCCGCCTCGGCCCCCGAGACGCCCTCCGCCTTGTGGCCGAGGTCGACCATCCGGAGGCGGACGCGATCTTCGTCTCCTGCACCAACTGGCACTGCCTGGAGGCGGTCCCCGGCCTGGAGGCGCGCTTCGGCAAGCCGGTCGTGACGAGCAACCTGGCCGGCGCATGGGCAGGGCTGCGATCGATCCACGTCGCCGAGGCGGCGCCAGGGCACGGCGTCCTGCTGGACCGATATCTCAGCCTGGGAGCGGCGGCATGAGCAGACCGGCGGCCACCGTCGCACCGGAACCGCATGCCACCCCTCCCACCGACAACGCCCCGGGGAGCGGCAGCGTCGGCCAGACCTTTCTGGTCGGAGACAGAATCTACCTACGACCGATACGGGCGGACGATGCCAGCCGCTCCGTCGCTTGGCGAGAGTCGCCCTTCCCCGCCTCGGCCAAGGTCGCCGAGAAGTTCCTCGAGGAAGAAGTCCCGAAGGAAGCGGAAAAGGGCGTCCTCCGCCTCGTCGCCTGCCGGCGATCCGACGACGTGCCCGTTGGCTCCGCCATCGTCGATTTCCGCGAGGATTGGCCGACTGCCTACGGCCGGCTCCGGGCAGCCCCGTGGCCACCCGAGACGGCGTCGGCGGTCAAGGCGGAGATGCTCGGCCTGCTCGTGCCGTGGCTCGTGGACGAACGCAGCGCCATCTCCGTCGCCTTCGACCTTGACGGCGGCGAACCGGCCGTCGTCGCGGCGGCCGAAGCGACCGGGCTGCGGCCGGCGTTCCGGATCCGGGAGGCGATCTGGCGCAGCGGAGCCCGCCACGATTGGGTCGCCTACCAGAAGCTCCACCCGGCGTGGCTGGGGAGGCTGGGGGATCCCGGTCCCGGCATCCTGGTTGGCGACGATCCGCCGACCGCGCCCCGCTCACCCGCGCCTCGGCATCGGCCGGAGAGCAGGTTTCCGCTGCCGCCGAACACCGTCGTGGCGAGCGATCGGCTTGCGCTCCGACCCCTCGGGTCTGGAGACGCCGACACCGCCGCCCGCGCGACGACCCAGGAGACGGAGGACAGCTTCGGAGAAGGAAGGATTCCCGAGAGCCCGCTCCTCTTCGCGAAGTGGTGGGGCAACCACGGCGAGCAAGCGACGCCGGACGAGGTTCGGTTCGCCATCGTCCTCCGCGCCACCGAGGAAACCATCGGCGACAACGGCCTCTTCAACATCGACTGGATCGGCAAGACGGCCGAGACCGGCTCCTTCATCTTCCGGCCGCAACACCGTGGCGCCGGCCTCGGCACCGAGGCCAAGCACCTGCTGTTGGAGTACGCCTTCGAGCGGCTCGGCCTCTTCGCCGTCTGGTCGTGGGTCACGACCGCCAACACCCGCTCCGCCGCCGCCCTCCGCAAGCAGGGCTACCGCGATGCCGGCCGTATCGACTGGGTCAGCGTCGGCCGCGGCGAGTTCCAGAGCGCCTTTCTGTTCGATCTGCAGGCCGAGGAGTGGCGAGCGGCCCGCCGTTGAATCGATTGCCGCCCGCCTGCCCGGTCTAGGTCGACGGCCGCAGCTCCGGTCCGCTGGTGCGCTTTCGCAACACGTACACCCCGACCGCCGCCCCCAGCAGCACCAGCCCGATCGCGTCCTGCGTAATGCCCGGCGCCAGCAAGAGTGCCGCAGCCGGCAACAGCAGCGCCCGCTCCAGCCAGGTCGGCGCGTGCCGCGGCCAGCCGCCGACCCCGGCTACCAGGGCGACGATTGCCAGGCAGGCTGTCGCCGTCGCCAGCACGACCGCCGCCGGGTTGCCTATCGCCAGCAGGAGGATCCCGTCCTCCCGGTCGAGGACGAACATGAACGGCACGATGAACGCCGGCAGGGTGTACTTCCAGGTGACCATCATCGTCTTGAAGGGGTTGCCGCCGGTGATCGCCGCCGCCGCGAACGGGGAGAGCGCGGTCGGCGGCGAGACCTCCGAGAGCACCGCGTAGTAGAAGATGAACATGTGGGCCGCCACGTCCGGCACCCCGAGCTGGATCAGCGCCGGCGCGGTGACCGCCGCCGCGATGATGTAGGACGCCGTCACCGGCACCGCGAGTCCCAGGATCCAGACCGCCAGCGCTGTCAAGACAACGGTCGGAAAGATCACCCCGCGGCCGAGGTCGACGATCAGGTCCGACATCTTCAGCCCCAGCCCGGTCAGGGTGAAGATGCCGACGATGATGCCGGCGGTCGCCGTCGTCGCCGCCACGGAGAGGGTGCCGGTGGCCCCCGCCTCCAGGGCGCCGAGTGCCCGCCGCGGCGTCAGCGCCGTCTCTCGGCGCAGGAAGCTGAGACCGGCCGCAAGCAGCGTCGCGTAGAAGACGGCGGTCAGCGGCGTGAACCCGAGCACCATCAGCACCACGATCGCGATCAGCGACGTGAAGTGGTACCAGTAGCGGCGGGTAAGCACCCAGAGCGGCGGCACCTCGAAATCCGCCGCCGCCTCCGCCGTGCTCGCCGCGGCGGGCCGCAGCCGGCGGGCGTCGAGCTCGATCATCAGGAAGATCGAGAGGTAGTAGAGGATCGTCGGGATCGTCGCCATCTTCAGCACCTCCAGGTAGGAGATGCGCAGCAGTTCGGCGATCAGAAACGCGGCGGCGCCCAGTGTCGGCGGTGACAGGATCGCTCCGATCCCGGCGGCCGAGAGGACCGCCCCGCCCGCCTCCCGGCCGTAGCCGGCGCGCCGCAGCATCGGCCAGGCGACCGAGCCGAGGGTGACGGTCGTCGCGACGCCGCTGCCGGAGACCGTCCCCAGCAGGAAGCCGGCGACCGTGGTCGTCCGCCCGGCGCCGCCGCGGCGACGACCCATCGCCGCGAACGAGAAGTCGAGGAAAAACTTGCCGGCACCGGAGTACTCAAGCACGGCGCCGTAGATCGTGAAGAGGATGATGTAGGTCGCCGCCACGTCGAGCGGCACCCCGAAAATCCCCTCGAGCGAGACGTAGAGGCTGCCGACCATCCGGTCCAACCCGTAGCCGCGGTGGCCGTACTGCCCCGGCAGCAGGTAACCCCAGTGCCCGTAGGCGAGGAGGACGGCCGCCACGGCCGGCAGCACCCAACCGATTGTCCGCCGGGTCGCCTCCAGCACCAGGAGGATGCAGACGGTTCCCATCCAGACGTCGAGGTCGGTCGGGCGGGCGGCGCGGTAGACGAACTGCTGATAGTCGAGGATCGGATAGGCGGCAACGGCGACGCCGGCCCCCGCCAGGAGGAGGTCGAGCGGCGAGACGCGGCCGCCGGCCGCGCGTCGCCACGGGTAGCGGAGGAACGTCAGCGCCAAGGCGATGCCGAGGAAGCTGGTCCGGTAGATCTGGGTCGGGATCGTGGCCCGGGTGGCGTAGAGGGCGTAGAGCGAGAGGCCGACCGCGAGCGCCAAGCCGACCCAGCGCCAAGCCCCGGCCAGGTCGCGTCCGGGACCGCCTTCCCCCTCGAACTCGTCGATGATCGCCTGCGCCCGCTCCTCCCCCAGGATGTCGCCGACGTACGCCTCGTCCAGCCCTGGCTCGCCATCCGGCACCGGGGCCGGTCCGGTCCCACCGCCGTCGCGCCGGTCGCGCCCTGCCGTCCGGTCGGGGAATGCCTCCACCATTCGCTCCTCCGTCAGCACCCGCCCGGCATCAGGCGGGCCAAGAGCGGGACCGAACGGACCCCGAGGGACACGCGACGGCTGCTCCCCGTGGCCGGGACCAGATCGACCACCCGCTCCCCGACCACTAGCCGGTGGGTGCCGACGCGGTCGACCCGGACGACGACCTCGGCGAACTCCTGCGCCGGCACGTCGATCCGGAAGCGTTCGCCGACTCGCTCCACGCCCGCGTCGAAGGCGTAGTACTCGGCGGCGGCGGCGTTGGCCGTCGTCATCGTCACCCGCCGCAACCGCCCCCCGTCACCGCCAACGAACTCCTCGCGCACCTCACCCCCGTACATCGAGTGGTCGTAGGCGAGCGTCATCCCATCCCGACCCGGTCGACAGAGGAGGACACCGTCCGCTTCCAGGTCGGTGGCCACCACCATTGGCATCGGAGTCGCGGCAAACGGCGCGAGTGCGAGCAGCGCGGCGAGGAGGATCGGGTTCGTCACGGGCGGAACCTCGCCTCGGTTGGGGCACAATCACCGCCAGGTTCATGCGGAATACCGGTGATCGGTTGGCCTCCCTCCGTCCCCCCGACCCACCGCGCCATGCTGAACGGAGTGAGGGCACTCCGGCCGCCGTGGCCCGGACGAATCGGGCGAAGCCGGAGTCGGAACCGGATTCATTGCCTTCGGTCTCACGATGACGGAGGGTGGCCGGCGCGAATACTGATCGATCCCCTGGATTCCGTACCCACCCGAGGAGCGGGCGGCGTCCGCCGGACCCCCTCCCCCAGTCAGGGGAAGGGGGCCGTACTCGCCCGACGGCCCAGGCAATCAGCCGACCGGCGTCGCCTCGGGGTCGATCCCCTGCTCCTCGTAGTAGCGGGCCGCGCCCGGGTGGAGCGGTAGCGGCGAGTTCAGCACCGCGCCTTCCACGGTCAGCTCGCCCGCGGCCGGATGGGCAGCGGCGAGGTCCTCCTGGTTGTCGAACATCGCCGCCACGATGTCGTAGGCGAGTTGTTCGTCCATCGCCGCGTTGACGACCAGCACGTTCGGCACGACGACTACCTCGACGTCCTCGTCCTGGCCCGGGTAGGTGCCCCCGGGGACGGTGGCGGTGCCGTAGAAGCTGCCGTAGGCCTCCTGCAGCTCGTCGGCGTATTCGCCGTTCGGCAGCAGGTTGAAGTCGACGTTCGGGGAGGCGGCAAGGTCGGTGACGGCCGCCGTTGGAAGCCCACCCGACCAGAAGAACGCATCGATCTGCCCGTCGCGGATCGCGTCCGCCGACTCCGAGGCGCCGAGCTGCTCGCGCTGGATGCCGCCCTCTGGGTCCACCCCGGCGGCCTCCAGGAGGCGATTCGCGATCACCTCGGTGCCGCTGCCGGCGGCGCCTGTCGAGACCCGCTTGCCAGCGAGGTCGGCGATTGTCTCGATGCCGCTGCCCTCCGTGGTGACGACGTGGGTGTAGTTGTTGTAGAGCGTCGCCAGCGACTGGGCCGGGACCGCGGTCGTGAAGGGCGCCCGACCGGCGGCGGCGTCGGCCGCGGTGTCGGCCAGGACAAACGCGATATCAGCGTCCTGGGTCTCGATCAGCAGCATGTTGTCGACCGAGGCCGCCGTTACCTCGGCCGTTACCTCCACCCCCTCGACCGCCTCCGAAAGGACGTTCGCCAACGCCCCGCCATAGGGGTAGTAGACACCTCCGGTGCCACCAGTCGCGATCGAGATCCGGTCTTGGGCGACGACCGTCGCCGTCGTGAGCGGCGAAACGGCCACCAGCGCGGTCGCGACCGCAAGGGCAAGCGGCAGACCGCTGCGGGAACGAGACCTGAATCCGTCGAACAATCCGGACATCCGTGTCCTCCTGTCGTCGCCAGCGTGCCGATCGCCGGGCCAGCGGCCTTTCCGGTGGTCACCGATGGCGCGGACGCTGCCATCGGCATCTCTCCCACCGGCCGCTAGCTTAGCCCAACGATCCAAGGTCCGGTCAGCGTTTCCGATCGAACCGGATGATCGACACCGTGCCGCGGCGGACGTCGTGGGGCAACCATCCGGATATCCAACGCGGTTAGGTTGAGTCAACCGGAGAAGCGGGGATGATGGAGCCTCCCGCATCTGCTCCGGACGACGGCCGACACTGCCGTGACGTCCGATGCCGCATTCAGACTGCCGAAGTCAGTCGTCGACGCCGAGGCCAAAGACCGAGCGTTGGGTGTCAGCCGTCACGCGAGCGACCGCCGCGCCGTGATCACTCCGGTGTTCATCCCGACCAGGTTGAGCCCGCCGAAGAAGCGGGCGTGCTCGATCTTGACGCAGCGGTTCTGGACGAACGCTAGCCCGTGACCACGAGCGATCTCCCCAGCCTCGTCGTTCTCGACGCCGAGCTGGAGCCAAAGCGTCGTCGCCCCGATCGCCGCCGCCTGCTCGGCCAGGGCCGGCGCCTCCGTCGGCTTCCGGAACACGTCGACGAGATCGACCGGGCGGTCGATCTCGGCCAGCGAGGCGTACACCTTCTGGCCGAGGATCTCGCCGCCGATGTAGCGCGGGTTGACCGGGACGACGTCGTACCCCTCCGATTGCATGTAGATCGCGGCAAAGTGGCTCGGCCGCATCGGGTCGGCCGAGAGCCCGACCATCGCGATCGTCTTCGCCCCGAGCAGGATGCGCAGCCGGTCATAGGCTCCCGCCGAAGGGAGGAACGGTGCCTCACTTCGGTGGTCCATCTGCCGAGCGGTCTCGGGCGGGGCGGGAGAGATCGCCAGCTCGTCGGTGTCGCTCGGCATCGCGTCAATCCCCCATCGCCGAGGCCGCGACTTCGGCGGCCGGAACCTCGATCCCGACGTCCCCTTCGACGGTATTTGGATCGCCGGCGGTTCGGCGCGGATGCCCCTTACTCCCGCCCCTTGCCCGCCGCAGCGCCCGGTCGAGGTCCCAGCAGATGTCGTCCGGGTCCTCAAGGCCGACCGAGATGCGGACGAGGTCCGGGCTGACCCCGGCCGCGACCTGCTGCTCGTCCGTCATTTGCTGGTGGGTGGTGCTGGCCGGGTGGATGATTAGCGTCTTGGCGTCGCCGATGTTGGCGAGGTGGGAGACGAGCTGGAGCTCCTCGATGAACGCCGCCCCGGCCTCCCTGCCCCCCTCGACCCCGAAAGTGAAGACGGCGCCCGCCCCCCGCGGCAGATACTTCGCCGCAAGCTCGCGATACGGGCTGCCCGGGAGCGTCGGGTAACTGACCCAGCCGACGGCCGGGTGGGCAGCGAGAAACGCGGCCACCTTCTCCGCATTGCGGACGTGCCGCTCCATCCGCACCGGCAGCGTCTCCAGCCCTTGCAGGAAGAGGAACGCGTTGAACGGGCTGAGCGCCGGCCCCAGGTCGCGCAGGTTCTCGACCCGTGCCTTCATCAGGTAGCCGTACTCGCCGAACGTCTCGGCAAAGCGGATGCCGTGGTAGCCCGGCGACGGCTCGGTCATCCCCGGGAACTTGCCGTTGTTCCAGTCGAAGCGGCCCGACTCGACGACGATGCCGCCGATCGCCGTGCCGTGGCCGCCGATGAACTTCGTCGCGGAGTGGACCACGATGTCCGCCCCGTGCTCGATCGGCCGGCAGAGGTAGGGCGTGGCGAAGGTGTTGTCGATCATCAACGGCACGCCCGCCTCGCGGGCGACGGCGGCGACCGCCCCGATGTCGAGGACGACGATCCGCGGGTTGCCGATCGTCTCGGCGTAGATCACGCGCGTCTTGTCGGTCACCGCCCTCCGGAAGTTCTCAGGATCGTCCGGCTCGACGAAGACGACGTCCACTCCCCAGCGCCGCAGCGTCACGTCGAGCTGGGTGTAGGTGCCGCCGTAGAGCGCCGACGAGGCGACGATCTGGTCACCGGGCCCGAGCAGCGTCGCCAGGGCGATGAACTGCGCCGCCTGGCCCGAGGAGACCGCCAGCGCCCCGACGCCCCCCTCCAACGCGGCGACCCGCTCCTCGAAGGCCGCGGTCGTCGGGTTCATGATCCGGGTGTAGATGTTGCCGAACCGCTGCAGCGCGAACAGCTCGGCGGCGTGGTCGGTGTCCTCGAAGACGTAGGAGGTCGTCTGGTAGATCGGCATCGCCCGGGCGCCGGTCGTCGGGTCCGGCCGCTGGCCGGCGTGGATCGCCAGGGTGTCGAAACCGAAGACGCGGTCCGCTTCTCCACCCGGATCATCGTGGCCATTGGGAGAAACGGAACAGTTCGGCTCCCGGTCGCCGTTATCACCGGCGCGGTGCGGGTGCTGGACCGTCATGCCGGCGCCGCCTTCTCCGTCGCCGCCGGCGTGGCCTCGAACGTCAACTCCAAGCTGGGTGACTCCCGCAGCGTCGCCCCGACCACGCAGTAGCGCTCCGCCCGCTGGCGGAGTTTTTCAAGCCGCTCCGGCGACGCCTCGGCCTCGAGCCGGACCGCCGTCCTGATGGCGGTGAAGCCGACCGGGGTCTCCGGGTCGATCCCCATCGTGCCCCGGAAGTCCATGTCGCCCTCGACGGTCAGGTCGACCTTCTTCAGCTCGATCCCCATCGCCGTCGCCACCATCCGCAGGGTGATCTCCTGGCAGGCGGCCAAGGAGGCCAGCAGCAGGTCGCCGGAGCAGGCCATGTCACTTGGGCCGCCGGCGTAGGGATGGGCGGCCCCATCCCAGGCGACAGTCTCGCCGCCGTCAGCCGGGACGGTCGAGATGCGGCAGCGGGTCGGGTCGCTCCCCTCGGTCACGCTGCGGACGGCGATCGTCAGCTTTGCCGACCCCGGGTCGGCCTCGTAGCGCGCCTTGAGCGGGGCTTGGCGCTCGCGCAAGGTCGGTGCGGTGGCTGGGGCGGTGGTAGCGGTCATCTGCGGGATCCTTCATCAGAGGGGCGGCACCCCGGCTGGTCAATGGCTGCCGGGAAGGTAGCCCGCCGCTGCCGGTCGGGTCAAATCCCGTCCGATCGGATGTTCGATGCCTCCACCGGTCGGCCGCGGGGCAACCGCCAACCGCGACCAGCAACGCTTACGTTCGGTCCATGCCCGCGCCGCGGGCCCCGACCAACTCCGCCATTGCCAGCGACGCCTCGTCCCCGTCTTCGGTCAGGCCGTCCACCACCCCGGCTCGATCGGCCTCGGGCCGGTTCTGGCTCACCTTCCACTTGCCCTCGATCCGGGCGATCTCGATCTCGACCCCGACGATCCCCTTCAACTGGTGCCCGATGAACGACGGCGGCGCGTCGGTTACTGCCCACGGCCGCTCTCGTTCGGCCTCCTGAGCCTCTGTCAGGGCAACGATCTGGCGGGCCAACCACGCCTCATCCCCGACGACGCGCACCCGGCCACGGGCCTGGACGACGGCGTAGTTCCAGGTCGGTACCACCTTGCCCGTCTCCCGCTTCGTCTCGTACCACGACGGCGTGATGTACCGCTCGACGTCCTGGAAGACGACCAGCGCCTCCTGCTCGGGGTCGAGGTCCCGCCACTGCGGGTTGCCCCGCGCCAGGTGCCCTCGCAGCGTCCCCAACGGCCCCGGCTCTTGGTCGAGCACGAACGGGATCGGGTTGGCGAGCAACCCGCCCGGCCCGTTCGTGACGAGCAACCCAAGGGGATGCGCCCGGATCAGGGCATGCTGGACATCGAGCCGGTCCTCGCGGAACAGGGGCGGCAGGTACATGGTGGGCACTCCCAGCCGAGGCGAAACGTGTTCTCCACGGCCATCAACGTTCGTTCCGCAAAATCCGGAGTCGGAGAGGGATCCTTCGCGTTGCTCGGGATGACGAGGTTGGCAGCAATCGAGTCCAGCCTCCTCGACTCCTCGACTCCTCGACTCCTCGACTCCGAAACCTTATGCCTTCAGCGCCCCCTCCTGGAGCCCCTTCATGTACCACCGCTGAGCGATCCCGAACGCGAGCAGACCGGGCAGCACCGCCATCACGTAGACGGCTGCCAGGCGCGGCCAGACCCAGGCCCCCATCCCGCCCGAGGCGCTTGCCAGCACCACGGGCAGCGTCTTCTGCGAGAGGTCGTTCATCAGCGTCGTCGCCAGCAGGTATTCACCCCAGGCCGTCACGAAGTTGACGATGATCACCACCACGATCCCGTTGGCGACGAGCGGCAGCATGATCTGGAGCAGCATCCGCACCGGCCCGGCGCCGTCGATCTTGGCGGCGTCGGCCAACTCCTTCGGGACCGTCTCGAACATCCCCCGCATGATGAAGACCGACAGCGCCAGCGAGAGCGTGACGTAGGGAAAAATCAACCCCCAGACCTTGTTGATCAGCCCCAGTTCCTTCTGCAGCTCCCAGATCGAGATGATCGCCGTCACCCGCGTCGGGAAGAACATCGACGCCACCAACAACCCGACCACGACCGCCTTCCCGGGCGTCCTCAAGTGGACCAGCGCATAGCCAGCCGCGACCGCGCAGACGGTGGTGATGATCACGGTAGCCGTCGTGACCAGGACGCTGTTCAGGAAGTTTTGCGGCAGGGTGGCGATCTGCGACAGCGCCTGCCCGTAGTGGACAAACTCGAACTGGGTCGGCCAGATCTCGTTCTGGTAGGCATCCGGCAGCGACTTCACTGAGAGCAGCAGCACCCAGACGATCGGGAACAGGATCAGCGCCGCGAAGAGCGCCAGGATGACGTGCCGGACGACCGTCGTCCATCGGGGGTAGCGGCGCGGCTTCCACTCGGCGGCCGTCGCCCCGGAACGGGCGGCGGGTATCGGGTGGGCGGCGTTCTGGACGGCCATGGCGTGGCTCCGGTGCGTCTCGTCAGTCGCGCGAGCGGAAGAGGCGGAACATCACGGCGACCACGACCAGCATCGCGATCGTCCCGATCCAGCCGATCGAGGCCGCGTAGCCCAGGTCGCGCGGCGGTCGCTGGAACGCCAGTTCCCACATGTAGACGGTCCAGGTGTAGGTCGGCCGGTCGCGGTTGACCCCGCCCATGATCAGGTACTCGTCGATCACCGCCATCGCCGTCCCGAAGCGGAGGACGACCAGCACCAGGATGATCGGCAGCAGTCGGGGGAAGGTCACGTCCCAGAACATCCGCCACTCATTGGCGCCGTCGACCCGAGCCGCGTCGAAGAAATCCTTGGGGATCGTCGCCAGCCCGGCCAGGAAGAACATGGTGTGGTAGCCGAGGCCCCACCACCACTCCATCCCGGCCAGCGCCGGGAAGACGAGTTGCGGGTTGCCGATCCACTGCGGCTGAGTGTAGATGTCGAACCAGCCGAAGACGTCGACCAGGAAATAGTTGATCGGCCCGATATAGAGGTCGTACATCCAGCGCCAGAGCAGGAAGATCAGCGGCCCCGGAATCATCGACGGGATCAGCAGGACCAGCCGGTAGAAGGTCGCCAGCTTCGGGTTCCGGATGCGGTCGATCAGCACCGCCAGGAACATCGGGATGAAGATCATCCCCGGCAGGAAGAGCGCGGTGAAGCCGGCGGCCCGCAGCAGCCCCGTCCGCAGCAGGGGGTCGGTCAGCGCCTCACGGAAGTTCTGGAGGCCGACCCAGTTGACCGGGTCACGGGTGTTCAGAAATTCGTAGTCGGTGAACGAGATCCAACCGACCCGGAATATCGGCCAGAGCTGCCAGCCGATGAAAAAGACGATCGTCGGCAGCAGGAAGAGCCAACTCACCCACCCCTCGCCGAAGAACCCGCCGCGCCGCGCGGTCCGAGGGCCGTTGGGTGTCGCGACGGTCGCCATGGGTAGGTTTCCTCTTGGACCCGGAGAGAGGATGCGGGCCGCGATCGAGGTGAAGCACGTTAATCGCTACCAAAGCCCCCTCTCCCGCCCAGGCGGGAGAGGGGGTTGGGGGGTGAGGGCCGCCAGCGGGCTCGGGCGCCCCTTGCGGCTCGGCCGACTACGACGTCGCCGTCTCGTACTCCGCCATCACGGCGTCCATCGCCTTGTCGAGCGCCGCCTTTGCGTCGCTCTCCTCGCCCCGCAGGTAGGCGACGTAGAACGGCGCCGCGGTGTTGAATTGGGAGATGCTCATCGCCGTCGGCCGGATCGACTGCGCCGCGCCGAGGCCGTCCTTGATCGCGAACGCCCAATCGGTCAGCCACGCCGGCCGGTTCGCCTCGTACTCGTCCCACACCGTCTGGTAGACCGGGAGCTGGCCGACGGCGGGTTGATTGGCGGCGGCGTTACCCGTCACCGACTGCTCCCAGATGCGCTGATCGTTGGTCAGCGTCTGCATGTACTCAGCCGCCGCCTCCTTGTCCGCGCCGTACTGCATCAGCACGGCGCCGGTCGTCCAGAAGACGGTGCCACCTTCGCCGTCCTCCGTCTTCGGCAGGGCGCCGAGGCGGAGCATCGCCGGGTCTTGCCAGGTACCGGCGAACCGGAGGTGGGCGTTCTGGTACTTGATGTAGTAGGCCGCCTGCTGCGAGGCGAAGGCCTGCTCGTCCGGGGTCTGGTTGACGCCACCGTCGGTCGTGCCCTCGTTGAGCACGTCCGGATTGGCCAGCGGCATCATCTCCTTCATGATCTCGAGCGCCTGCACCGCTGGCTCCGAGTTCCACTGGAAGACGCCGGTCTCGGGGTCGTAGACATCGGTCGAGATCGAGTGGGTGATCGGGATCAGCGACCGCCAGGCATGGAAGTCGAACGTCAGGCCGAACGGGGCGACGCCGCTGTCCTTGACCTTCTGGGCGTTGGCGATGAACTCGTCCCAGGTGGCCGGGGCCGCCTCAGGGTCAAGCTCCGCCCGCTGGACGAGGTCCCCATTCCAGCCCTGGACGATCACGTCGAGCAGGAAGGGCCAGACGTAGAACTGGCCGTCGTAGGAGCCCTCCTCCCGGATCGCCGGGATCAGGCTGTCAAGCATCCCTTCCGGCAGGAACTCGTCCCACGGGCCGATGACCCCGGCTTCGGTCAGCTGGATCATCTCCAGGAACGGGGTGACGCCGATGTACAGGTCGTAGGTGCTGGTCTGGTCGCGGGCCTCCGCGATGAAGGTGTCGATCCCGAAGCCCTGCGTCGGCGCGACCTGGGCGTTGATCGGGGTGGTGCCGCCGAACTCCTCGTTGATCGTGTTGAGGGTCGGGTGGAGGTCGAGGATCCAGTTGTAATAGGTGACGTCGAGCGTGCCGTCCTGCTGCTGGGCCAGCGCGCCCCGAATCGACTCCTGGGCCAGCGCCGCCGCCACTGGCACGCTGAGCCCGAGCGCCGCCGCCCGCCGCATCACACCGCGGCGGTCCATCCGGCCGGCCATTGCATCCGCGAAGAGCGAGCGGATCTGCTGCTCCTTGCCCACGGGAACCTCCTCCTGACTCGGGAAGCGGCGGGGGACGCGCCGTCGCGTCGCGCCGATGGCGGGAACCGGAACGTCCGCTCCCGCGCCAAAGCTTGTCCGAGCGTCGCGGCGGGATTGTAGGAACGGCCCGGCGGGGTGTCAACGACGCTCTACCGGAGCCCGGAGACTTCGGCCCGGCCCGCCGGCACCGGTCGGATCGCCCCGGTGAGAGGCGCAATCCGCCACAATCTCGACATCAAGCAGCCGCCCCCGGAACGGTGTATCGTGGCGAGTAGGAGCCGAGTCCGGTTCCCTCGGCCGCCCCGCGCGGCGCGGCCCCCGAGCGCCCCGAGGAGGAGTACAACGATGTCCGGATCGACCCGCCGCTGGATCGCATCAGCCGTGCCCGTCGCGGTCCTCGCGGCCGCCTCACTGGTGGGCACCGCCACCGTCCGTGCCCAGGACGCGACACCTCCCGCCATGGCCGGGATGGGCGAGCCA
>CADCWF010000335.1 GCA_902806345.1 uncultured Thermomicrobiales bacterium | reverse complement strand
TGCTCCCGGGGACAGGAGGCCCGAGCGGGAGCGCAGACGGAGCCGGCGAGCCGATGGGGAGAGCCGACGCGGGTTGGCGATGGCCTTGGTCGCCACCATGGGTCAACTCCTCCCGGCTTCGAGTGCGAAACCAAGGCCGGCAACCCGATGGTAGCGGGTGCGCCGCTGCAGCCGCTAGAAAAAGTTGTAGACGTGCAGGTCCGCCCCGAACGACTCGTCCGAGAGCCAGACCGTCGAGCCGTCGCCCTCGGCCATCGCGTACTGGACGATCCAGCCGGCGGAGCCGGCGGGCGGCACCGTCTGCACGATCTGGTAGGGAACCGGCGCCTCCGGTGGGCCGACCGTTAGCCAGTCCCAGGTCCAGGTCCAGCCGTCGTAGTAGGCGTCCCAGGTGCCCAGCAGCGGCGTCCCATCGCCGGCCCAGATCTCGGCCGCGACCTCCTGCTCGGAGACCCAGCAGCTCCAGGGGTCCAGCGTCTCGGCGGTCATCCCGGCCGGGCACTCCCAAATCTGGAGGGCGATCCAACCGGGAACGTCCTGCGCCGCAGCACCGCCGCCGAGGACCGGCGCCAGGCTCGCCGCCATCGCCCCGATTGCCAGCGCCGCCGTCCGGATCCAGCCCGCCGTCTTCGACCGCTCGGTCATGCGCCGTCCTCTCCTTGGGAGATCTGCCACCGGCTCTCGCTGCCCAGTTTGCCCGCTGTCCACATCGCGGGATGCCGCCGATGCTACCGCACGGGGGCCGGTCATCGGGAGCCGGACGATTCCGGCCGGCGCTTCCGCTCCCACCGAGGCATCCGATCGGGGCAGGTATCGGCGCGGCAGCGAGTCACCGAGGCGGGATCCCCCCTCTCCTGCCGCAGCGGGAGAGGGGGTAGGGGGTGAGGGATTCGCCTATCGACGGACCGCCAGCAGCCCGATCGAGACGGCGACCGCGTCTTCGACGGCACCCCAGACCGGATCGGGCACGCCCGTGGCACGTCCGGCGGCGACGCGCGCCCGGTAGCCACCAAAGGCACCGAGGAGGCCGCCCGCCGCGCCCGCGGCCAGACCGAGGATCGCCGGGCCGCCGGCCGCGCGGGCGACGACCGCCCCGGCCGCGCCGCCGAACCCAAGGCGACCCGCCAGCGGCAGCGGGTCCAGCCGACTCGGCGTGAACGGCAGCTTGTCGCCGACCAGCTCGCCCACCGCGGCCAGGCCGAAGCCGAGGGCGGCTCGGTCGGATCCGAGAAAGCCGGCCGGTGCCGCCGCGTCGTCCCCGGCCTGATCCCGCTGGGCCGCGACCGCAAGCAGCGCGAGCGGCAGCTGCGAGCGCATCCCCGCGACGACGCCGAGCAGGGCCGCCCGGAGAAGGACCTCCGCTGGTGATTCCGATCGCGTCACTCGTTGTCTCTCCCGGCCCGTACCGCCGCTCGGTCGCGCGCGACCCCTGCCCGTCGTTCCACGGCAGCCTCTGGCGACTGGCGAACGAATTGACCGCCGCCGAAACGCCCAAGTTCGCTGCTTGCCGCGCCCGCGGCCCATGGCCAACAAACGATGGTGGGTCTCCGGCCCACGAGGTCCTGGGGAGCGCTGCAAGCAGCGCCCCTCCGGCGATGCGTCGTCCGGGACCAACCCAACGCCAGCTCGTTGTAGGCCAAGACGGCCGATCCGGAGCGTCGCCGCGCTACGGCACCACCTCGACCACCGCCATCATCCCGAAATCCTCGTGGGTCAGGATGTGGCAGTGGTAGACGAACCTGCCGACGAAGTCGGCGAACCGGGTGCGGATTGTCACCGCGCCGCCAGGCGGCAGGCTCACCGTGTCCTGCCGGTTGACCGCGCCGAACGGCGCGCCGTTGACGGTCATCACCTGGAAATCGTTGACGTGGATGTGGAAGGGGTGCCACTCCGGGCTGTCGTTGCGCAGCTCCCACTCCTCGACCGCGCCGAGCTGGACGACCGTGTTGACCACGTCGTGGTCGAAGGCGGCGCCGTCGATGCTGTAGGGCAACCCCTCGTGCCCCTCCTGGAAGACGACCGTCCGCCGCCGGTCGACCGCGACCCCGGCCAGGTCCTCCAGCGGGATCAGCGCCCCCGGCAACGGGGCCGGTGACGCCGGCTCCCCGGCCACCTCGAGCGTCGCCATGGTGAACTCCGGCTGCCGCTGCCCGCCCTCGCCCCACGGCAGGGAGCGCAGCAGGTAGGTGCCCGCCGCCTCGGCCTGCACCAGCACCTGGGCCCGCTCGCCGGGGCCGAGCACGATGCCCTCGGCCTCCTGGCGCTCGGGCAGCGGGTTGCCGTCGAGGCCGATCAGGTGGAGCGGGTGGCCGTCGAGCGCCAGGTTGTAGTAGTCGTTGGCGGAGACGTTGGCCAGCCGCCAGCGCTCCGTCTGGCCGGGCCGGAGGGCGATTTCGGGGTTGACCACTCCGTTGACGGTGTGGACCCACCCGTCCGCCGTCCGCTGCGGCCCCTGGAGTGCCCAGAGCCGCTCCGGCAGCGGCGCGATCTCGGGCAGGTCCGTC
>CADCWF010000334.1 GCA_902806345.1 uncultured Thermomicrobiales bacterium | reverse complement strand
GTCGGCGAGGCGGGGGATGTCCATGCCGCAAGGATGCCACGCCCACCTCCGGTTGTGAAACGCGCTCTTAGAGCCGGAGCGGGGCCGTATCGTTCTTCAGCGTCGCCCGGCTGTTGGTGCCTCCCCTTCTTGAACCGCTGGGACGAAGCCCCCTAGCCGGGCTGCCTTGCCGGCGCGCCTCCGTTACGCGGGCTTGACGTTCCCCTCCTGCAACACGCGACCCAGTGCCGGCAAACGAGCACCGCATCCGCGGCCCGGACCCCGGACCGGGTTGGCCCGGAACACGTCGAGAGGAGACGACCATGCGCGACAACGGATCATCGATCTGGTGGCGCCGGTCGGGTCGCGGCATTGCTCATCCTGACCGGTAGCGAGATCCTGCTCGGCCTTCCGCCCGTGGAGCCGGCGGTGGCTGCCTGCCCGGGCAAGAACGGCCGGATCGCCTTCGCCGGTGACCGGACGACGGCGGGAATCCCGAGGGCGACCACGAGATGGTCACGATGGGCGCCGACGGTTCCAACCCGACCAACCGCTCCACGAACCCCTCGTTCGACGGTGAACCCGCTTGGTCGCCGGACGACAAGCGGATCGGGTTTACGAGCATCCGGGATGGCAACTTCGAGGTCTACGCCATGGCCGCCGACGGCTCTGGCCAGACCCGGCGCACGAATGACCCGGCGTGCGACGGCGAGCCGGCCTGGTCGCCGGACGGCCGGCGGATCGTGTTCAGCAGCAGCCGCGACGGCGACTCGGAGGTCTACACGATGAGCTCCCGCGGTGGAGACCCGACGAACCGCACGGCAAACCAGGGGAACGACGTCCATCCCGACTGGCAGCCGCGGCGGCGGTAACGCCGGGCCCGGAGGCGGGCCCGGCCCCCGCCTCCCGATTCGCAGCGCGACGCCTAAACTCCGGACGCTATCCCCATCATGTTGAGGATGCCGGCGACGGCCACCACTGCCGAATCGGAGCAGGCACTCGCAAGGGACGGACCTGACACAACCTTGCCCAAGCCGCCAGGAGGGCACCGGATGGACGCGGTCCGCTTCGATACCCTGACCCGCTCTCTGACCGGTGCGGCGGCCCTGCCGGCGACGGCTCGCGGGCCTGGCCGGCAGCGCCCACGCCGTGCTCGCCGCGTCGCTCGGCAGGGCCGGCGCTGGCGCGGCGCACTTCCGCTGCCGCCACCCCGGCAGGCCGTGCAAGCGCGCCGGTCAGTGCTGCTCCGAGATCTGCCGCCGCGGGGAATGCCGCGCCCACCATGTCGACACCTGCACGTCGGTGTAGAACACCGACCGGATCGGCGGCCCCGGCGGCTCCGACACCAGTTGCAACAACAAAGAGGAATGCCAGCGCAACCGGACGACCGGCGCCTCCCTCTCCTGTGCCAGAGAGGTGTACTGGCCAGCCGCCTGCACCTGCCGCCGGGGTTCCGATTGCCGCGAGGGGGAAGCCTGCGTGGAGGCGGTCGACGTCTGCAACGGCTGCGTTTCCAACGACGACGAACCCTTCTGCGTAGGGCACTGCCTGGGCGCGTTTGCGCGCGGACGAGCGCGGAGATTGCCCGCGCCGGCGATGGGTGAGGTTCGGCAACCCGGAGGGCGACGATGATGTCTTCGTCATGATCCAGGAAGGCACGACCACGGCGGGTTCCGCCAACCGGCATGCCAGAACGCGGGAGGTCTCGATGGACGGGCAGCGCTTCGATCGGCTGGTTCGGGCGTGGGGGAAGTCGACGCGGCGCGGCGCGGCGGGGCTGGCGGCCGGAACGGCGGCGATGCTCCTGCCTGGCGGCGCGGCGGCGGCCCGGTGCACGAAGTTCGGGGCCGCGTGCGGCCGGCGCCGCGGCGACCGGTGCTGCGGCGACGGCACCTGCCGGGGCGGACGGTGCGCCTGCCCCCGAGGCGCGGAGGGGATCCGAGGGGCGTGCTTCCTCCGCGGCGACTGCGCCCCGGACGCGGCCGTCTGCGACGGCAGGTGCGGCAAGACGCCGGGGGGCGAGCCGGGCGAGGACGGCTACCACGATTGCTACTGCGGCACCACCGTCGGGGACCAAACGGTGTGCTTCCGGAACGCCAGCCTGTGCGACCCGCCGTGCGCGACGAGCACCGACTGCCCCGACGGCCACGCCTGCTTCGCGAGCAATTGCCAAGGGCCGTCCGGGTCCGGTGCTTGCCTGAAGCCTTGCCGCCGCCGGCACCTCGACTAGCCGGGATTCCGAGCGCTCGGCTCGCTGCCCCGACCGCTTGCCCGGGCCCGGCCCCTCCACGACGGGCGCCGAAGCTGGCTCGCTGCCCGTCGACGGATCTTGGCAGGACCCGTATCTTCGCCGGAAGGAGATTTCATGCCGTACGCGAAGCGGGATGGTCTGAGCCTGGCCTACGAGCAGGCGGGCAGCGGCGAGCCGCCGTTGGTGTTTGTACATGGCTGGTGCTGCGACCACGCCTTCTTCCAGCCGCAGTTCGACCACTTCCAGGCGGCCCACGCCGTAGCGGCGCTGGATCTGCGCGGGTGCGGCAGCAGCGGTCGGCCCGAGGCCGGCTACGACATCCCGACCCTTGCCGACGATGTGGCCTGGTTCTGCCGGGAAATCGGGGTCGCCAAGCCCGTCGTCGTCGGCCACAGTTTGGGCGGCATGATCGCGATCGAACTTGCCGCCCGGCACCCCTCGTTGCCGAGGGCAGTCGTCGCCGTCGACCCGGGAGCGATCGACCCGACACCGGCAGATCTCCGCGCCTATGAGGGGCTCGCGGCGCAACTTAAGGGTCCGGACGGGGAGGCAGTTCGGCTGGCCTTTATCCAGGGCTCGTTCCTGGCGACCGACGACGCCGACCGCAGACGCCGGATCGTCGAAACAATGTGTGCGGTGCCGCTAACGATTGCCGAGGCGGTGATCCGCGGCGTCGTGGCCTGGAACGGGGCCGGCGCCTTGCAGCTCTGCGCGGCGCCGCTGCTGGTTGTTCTCTCGCAGACCGGCGGCAGCAACGATCCGGCGCGGTTGCTGGCCCTCAAACCGGATGCCCAGATCGGAGTCACGGTCGGGGCGGGGCATTTCCACCAGCTCGAAGTACCGGAGCAGGTGACGCCGATGATCGAGCGCTTCATCCGGGTCAGGATTCTGGGGCCATCGGTCTGAGGCGACCTTCCGGACCGCACTGTCCGGGAAGTCTCCGCGCTGGCGGACATGCCCTCGGCGACGGCGCGCCCCGCCGACCGATCACCCCCCGCGCCCGGCGCGAACGGATCGGGGTCCGCCCGTCGTCTCCGCCCCCAACCCTAGGACCGCACCAGCCGGAGCACCAGCAGCAGCACGATCGCGCCGATGACCGCGACGGCGAAGCTGCCGAGGTCGAAGCCGATCAGCACCTCCCGCCCGGTCAGCTGCGAGAAGATAAACCCGCCGACGAAAGCACCGACGACGCCGACCAGGATGTTGGTCAGGCAGCCTTCCCGCTCGCCGCCGCCGACGAGCGTGTTGGCAACCCAGCCGGCGATCGCCCCGAAGATGATCCACGACAAGATGCCGAGGCTGCTCTCGATCCCGACCACCGCGCCGCTCCCCCCGCCGTCGCCAACCCCCGAGGCCGGCAGTCTAGCAGGCGGTCGGTGTTGCTTTCGGCCGGCGAAAGACGCGGCTAGTGCGGCTCACAGGCGCCGGCGGGGTGGCCGGTCTGGCCCTCCCGTAGCCACGTCTCGGCCCACGCCGAGATCGCGACCACGACATCGGTCAGGGCCCGCCCCTTCTCGGTCAGGCGGTACTCGACCCGGACCGGCGTCTCGGGGTAGACGGTCCGGGTCACGATCCCCTCGCTTTCGAGCTGTTTCAGCCGCTCGGAGAGGAGCCGGTCGCTGAGCCCGGGGATCGTCGTCGTCACGTCGCTGAAGCGGGTCGCCCCACTCAGGAGCACCCGCAGGATGGCCCCCGTCCAGCGGCGGCCGATCAGCTCGACCGCCTGGTGGTAGGCGGGGCAGAACGGGGAGATAGAATCTCCTCCGCATGGCTCGCCCGGGGTGTCGACCTGCCGGGTTGACGTGGACATGGCAGCCATGTCATTACCTGAGGTAAGGTACTAGAGGTTCGTTACCGACGAACGCTCGGCCGTATGGCGAATCGTAGGGCAACACGGGCCGTTTGCCCACCGCCCCCGGGCGACCCTCGACACCCCCGCCGGAGGTTCCTCCCCAATGTCCCCGACAACGCCCGCCGGTCCCCACGCCGACGCACCCGTCCTCACGACAGGCGCTCCCCTGGACCAGGCGGTGGCGGCCGTGCTGATGGTCCACGGCCGGGGCGCCACCGCCGAGGACATCCTGGGGCTGGCGGCGGAGCTGCCGGCCGAGGGCGTCGCCTACCTGGCGCCGCAGGCCGCCGGTCAGACCTGGTACCCCTACCGCTTCCTCGAACCCACCGACCGCAACGAGCCCTACCTGTCGTCGGCCCTCGCGCTGCTCGGGCGATTGGTCGGCCGGATCGAGGCGGGCGGAATCCCGGCCGAGCGGATCGGTCTGCTCGGCTTCTCCCAGGGAGCGTGCCTGGCGCTCGAGTTCGCCGTCCGCAACCCGCACCGGTACGGCGGCGTCTTCGGCCTGAGCGGCGGACTGATCGGGCCGCCCGGCACCGCCTGGGCGGAGACCGGTTCGCTCGCCGCGACGCCGGCGTTCCTCGGCTGCTCCGATGTCGATCCCCACATTCCGGTGGCGCGGGTGCGCGAGTCCGCCGCCCACCTGGAAAAGCTGGGCGCGCTCGTCGATTTGCGCATCTACCCCGGGATGGACCATACCGTCAATCGCGACGAGATCGAGGCTGTCCGCCGGCTTGTCGCGGCCTTCTCCGCCTGAGCGGCGATCCAGCCACCCCGAAAGGAGCACGCTGTTGAGCGACTTCGTGACCGAGGGCTTCCACCACGTAACGCTGGTGGCGCACGACGCCCGCCGCACCCTCGCCTTCTACCGCGACATCCTCGGCTTCCCGCTCGTCAAGCGGACGGTCAACTTCGACCTACCGACCACCTACCACCTCTACTTCGGCCTGGACGGCGGCAAACCGGGCACGATCGTGACCGTCTTCGAGTGGCCCGACTCGCCGCGGGGCGCCGCAGGCGTCGGCGGCGTCCACCACCATGCCTTCGCGGTTTCGGACCAGGCCCAGCAGCTCAAGTGGAAGCGCTGGCTCCAGGGCAAGGGGGTGCCCGTCTCCGGACCCTACGACCGCGGCTGGTTCACCAGCATCTACTTCACGGACCCCGACGGGCAAGTACTTGAGATCGCGACGGTCGGCCCCGGCTTCGACCTCGACGAGCCGATCGAGGCGCTCGGCCGCGAGCTGATCCAGCCGAACCCGGGTCGCCTCGTCGGCGGCCGCGACGAGGCGGCGATCCGGGCGATGAACCACCCCGAGCCGGTGGAGGTGATCGACGACGCGATGCGCCTCCACGGCATCCACCACGTGACCGGGTTTACCGACGACCTGGTCGCCGCCAACGAGTTCTACGAGCGAGCGCTCGGGATGCGGCTGGTCAAGAAGAGCGTCAACCAGGACGACCCCGACACCCTCCACTACTTCTGGGCCAACTACGACGGGACGCGCGTCCTCCCGGCGAGCGACTTGACGCTCTTCGGCTGGCCGAAGGGAGCGCGGCCGGCGCGGGAGGGCACCGGCCAGACCCACCACATCGCCTTCCGCGCCCGCGACGAGGAGCAGCTCAGCGCCTGGCGGGAGCACCTGCGGGAACAGTCCATCGGCGTCACCGAGATCCGCGACCGCACCTACTTCAAGAGCATCTACTTCCGCTCCCCGGACGGCCTCCTCCACGAGATCGCGACCGACCCGCCGGGCTTCGCGCTCGACGAGGCGCCGGACCACCTAGGGGAGGAGCTTCGGTTGCCGCCGTGGCTGGAAGCCCAGCGGGACCAGATCGCGGCGAATCTACGCCCCCTGGAAGCATCCCCGGCCGGTCGCACTCGGTAGGGGTGAGCCGCGAGGATCGACGGCAACGGCGTAACAGCCAGGGGACCGGCCACGGGGTTGCCGTGCCGGATGACCGGCAAGCGCCGGAGAACGGACGACGCCGCAGTCCCACCACGTGAACGAGCACCAGACCGGGGGCGGCGCTTGCCGCCGCCCCCGGTCCGTTCAGCACTCCTGATGCCTAGTACGCTCGCTAGCTCCGGTCGTGGTCGAAGCCAGGCGGGAGCGGGTCACCCTGCTCGTAGTCGACCGCAAACTCGATCCGTTCGGCAGCGAGCTCCTCGAACGCTTCCGCCACGCTGCGGTCGAAGGCGCCGGCACGCTCCAGCCGGTCGAGGCCGTCGCCGACGAGGTTGGTCAGGGTCTCGACCAACTCCCCTCGGCCGGCGCCGTTCGCCTCGGCCATCTCGGCCAGGCTCTGGCCGTCCTCGAACCCCCGCCGGACCCCGGCCAGATCGAGGCCAACCACTCCCAGCACCTCACGGCCGTGGCCGACCATTTCACTGCGGATCCGGTCGCAGTCGAACCCCTCGGCCCCCTCGGTTCGGGCCCAGGCGGCGAACTGCTCCCCGGCTTCGCTCGCCTCGCCCCGGGTCAGGTCGCCGGCGGCAACCAGGGCGTCCAACCCGCGATCGAAGTGGGCGACCACCTCGGTCGGAGTCGGGCAACTTCCCAGGTGACCAGGAGCCGCCTCGGCGGTCAGCGGCGCGGCGATGCCCCCGAGCGTGAGCGCCATCCCAAACGCGGCAACCTTGATCGAACGGACGTCTATGGTTCCGATGCGCATGTCGAATCTCCTTCGCTCGTCGCGTTAGGGAGCAGCGGGCAGCGTGACGGTCACGGTCGTCCCCTGCCCCTCCCTGCTTTCGATTGCGATCGTGCCGCCGAGGGCGGCGACGATCTCGCGGACGATGGCGAGCCCGAGGCCGAGGCCATCGCCCTGGCCTTCCGGGAGCCCCACCCGTGGGTGACCGGTCAGTTGTTCGAGTCGATCTCCTCCGATCCCAATGCCCGTGTCGCGCACGGACACCGCAACGATCCCCCGACCTTGTCGGCGCCCCGCGAGTTCGACGACACCGCCGCGGGGTGTATGCCGGAGGGCGTTGTCGACGAGGTTGCCCAGCACCTGAGCCAACCGGTCGTCGTCGGCCATCGCCTCCGGTCCAGACGCCGAGGCCACCCGGAGCTCGACGCCCTGCTCGGCCGCCAGCGGCTCGAACCGCGCCCGGACGCGTTCGATCGCCGTTCCAAGGTCGACGGGAACCGGTTCGAGCACCACCTGCCCCGACTCCAGCCGAGCCAGGTCGAGCAATCCCGCCACCAGCCGGCCCATCCGGGCGCCCTCCGCCTCGATCGTCCGCAGCGCCCGCTCTTGCTCGGCGGGCGTCCGTGCCACCCCGTCGCGCAGCGCCCGGGCGTAACCCTGGACGCTGGTCAACGGGGTCCGGAGCTCGTGGGCGACGCTGGCCAGCAGCCGTCGCTGGCTGCGGTCGACCGCCGCGATCCGCCGCGACATCGCGTTGAAGCGGGCCACGAGCCGGCCGACTTCGTCGGGTCCTTCGCCGGCGACCCGCTGCTCCAGCCGGCCGGCTCCCATCGCGTCGGCGGCTTCCGCCAGCGCCGTCACCGGCGCGGCGATCCGCTGGCTGAGCGCGACGGCGGTGACCGCCGCCACGCCGAGCGAGGCGACCAGGATCACCCCGAAGCCGACGGTCAACCGGCCGACGACCTCCGGCCGTTCCGCCGGAGCGACCAACGCGAGCGCCGTGGTCGGCGGTAACGGGTCGGCGGCCAGCACCACGGCTTGGTGGGGGAACGGACCCGCCCCATTCGCATGCGGTGGCACCGCCTCCCTGGCGATCGTCCTCGATTCGCTCGCCTCGGCCTCCAGTCGGGCGATGCTCGGCACGAAGGCGTCGATCCGAGTGCCGGCTATCAACGGTTCCGCTCCCGCCCCGCCGGTGTCGACCTCCACCTGCCCGTCGCGGTCGAGCAGGAGGAGACGGACGCCGAGCACGGCGGCCTGTTGACCGAGCAGTTCGGCGTAGATCCGGTCCCGGACCGGCCGCACGATCCAAGGCCGGTGGCCGACCACCGCCACCTCGACCATCAGCGGCACCGCCAGCTCCTCCATCTGCTCGATCTGGGCCCGGCGGCCCTCGCGGACCAGCACCGCGGCGCTCAGGATGAGCGCCAGCAGCAACGCCAGCAGCAGCACGAGCGCGTGAGAGAGCGCCAACCGTGCCCGCAGCGTGCGGGGCCACCTGAGGCGGACTGGCGGTTCCACCTTCGAGGAGGTCGGTCCGACCGACGGGTGGTCCATCCGGTTCCTCCGGGCCGCCCTCGCGGCCCCGTGCCCATGGTGGGGGTCAGATGTAACCGCCGCGTAACGCGGCGGGACAGGATCAGTCGCCGGCGACCGCTAGGCGGTAGCCGACGCCGCGGACGGTCTCGATCGCCAGTCCGGCTCCCGCGGCATCCAGCCGCTCCCGGAGGCGGGAGACGTGGACGTCGACCGTCCGCGACTCCGCACCGGGTTCGTTGTCCCAGACCCGCTCGAGCAGGGCGTCACGCGTGCAGACGACGCCGGGGCGCAGGGCGAGCGCGGCCAGCAGGTCGAACTCGCGCGGCCGCAGCGGCACCTCGGTGCCACCGACCGTTAACCGTCGAGCCGCGACGTCGAGGATCGCCTTGCCAAGACGACGCACCTCGTCGGGTCCGCGCTCCCTCTCCGCCACTCCTTGTTGCCCACCACCCACCCGGCGAAAGAGCGCCTTCAGGCGGGCCACCAACTCGTCCGGGTCAAAGGGCTTGGTCAGGTAGTCGTCGGCGCCCAGAGCGAACCCCTCCAGCGTGTCGCGGCGGTCGTCGAGGGCAGTCAGCATCAGGATCGGCACGTCGGAGCGCCCCCCGAGGCCGGCGCGGATGCGGCGGCACAGCCCACGGCCGTCGAGACCCGGGAGCATCAGGTCGAGGACGACGAGGTCGTAGTGACCGACGCTCGCCTCCAGGCGCCGGAGCGCCTCGGCCCCGTCGGCGACGAGCTCCGGCTCCCAACCAGCGTGGGTAAGGTAGAGCCGGACGAGGCCGGCGATTGCCGGGTCGTCCTCGACCACCAGCACCCGCGTCATCGCTCCCTCCCCTGCCGGCTGCTCCCAGCCGGACAAAGCCCGCCGTTGCCGCTCGCCGCCGTCCCTCGCCGCGTCTCCGGTCCTTGCCTTGCCCTTGGGCCTATCGGCAGTCTATCGACTCGCCGGAGCCACCCCTGCCAAGGGACCGGGCAACAGCTTCGAGCCTGGCGTAGAGTGGGGCGGATACGCACCGAGCGCCCGACCAACGACGGTGGTCCGGGCGGGTTCAGGGAGGGACTTCGTGGAGATCGAGACGAGGAGCGAGGGCGCGATCGAGACCGCCTGCGACGCGCTGATCGTGCCGGTGTCGGGCCGGAGCGGGGTCGAGGCCGTCGGCGGGCTGGCGAGTGACCTTGCCCCGGAGGTCCGGGACGCGGTCGCCGCGCTGGTCCGGGCGGCCCGGTTTGCCGGCAAGCCCGGATCGGTCCTCTCGCTGACGACGCTCGGCCGGCTGCCGGCGGGTCGCCTCGTCCTGGCCGGGATCGGGGAGGCGGACGGGCTGACCGACGACGGCATCGCCCGCGGTTACGGCGCCGCCGCCCGCGAGGCCCGCGAGGCCGGCGCCCGCGAGGTGGTCGCGGTGGCGCCTCCCGCCCTCGGCGGCGACGCGGTGAGCACACTTGCGGCGGCCGTCACCGGCGTCCGGCTCGGGCTCTACGAGTTCACCGCCTACCACGGCAGCGCTCGCCAGGAGGAGAACGGGCCGAAGGAGATCGAGCGGCTGGTCTTCGTCGGCGAGGACCTCGACCCCGCGGCGATCGCCCGCGGTGAAGCGGTCGCCAAGGCGGTCTCCCTGGCCCGCGACCTCGTCAACGAACCGGCCTCGACCCTGACCCCGGCCGCGCTCGCCGACCGTGCCCTGGAGGTCGCCGAGCGCGAGGGGTTGGAGATCGAGATCCTCGACGAGGCGGCGCTGGCCGACCTCGGGGCGAACGCGATCCTGGCCGTTGGCGCCGGGTCGTCCCACCCGCCGCGTTTGATCCGGCTCCGCTACCGACCGGACGGGGCGGCCGCGGAGCCGGAGCGGGTGGTCGGCATCGTCGGCAAGGCGATCACCTTCGACACCGGCGGCTACTCGATCAAAACCTACGAGGGCATGCTCCAGATGAAGGGCGACATGGCCGGCGGGGCGGCGACGCTGGCCGTCATGTCCGTCCTCCGCCGGCTCGGCTGCCCGGTCGCCGTCGACGCCACGATCTGCGCCGCCGAGAACATGATCTCCGGCGACGCCTTCCGTCCCGGCGACGTCATCCGCGGCATGAACGGCGTGACGATGGAAATCCTCTCGACCGACGCCGAGGGCCGGCTCGTCCTCGCCGACGGCCTGGTCGACGCCGCGCGGCGGGGGGCGACGGAGCTGATCGACCTGGCGACGCTGACCGGCGCGATCGTCGTCGCCCTCGGCGACGGCACGACCGGCCTCTTCGCCTCCGACGACCGCCTGGCGAACGACCTCCTGGCGGCGGCGAGCGGTGCCGGCGAGCGCTTCTGGCGGATGCCCCTCTTCGCGGAGCTGAACGAGAAGATCAAGGGCGACATCGGCGACATCAAGAACAGCGGCGGCCGTGCCGGTGGCTCGATCACCGCCGCCCTGTTCCTCCAGCACTTCTCGGAAGGCCTCCCCTGGGCGCACCTGGACATCGCCGGCTCGGCCCGGACCGACCGTACCGGACCGCTCGGGCCGAAGGGCGGCAGCGGCGTCCCGGTGCGGACGCTGCTGCAGTATCTGCTGGCGGGAACCGCGTCGGCGTAGGCGGGCCTCAGCTTCGCCGCGGCGCCCTGAAGGTACCATTGGGCTGCGTCAGGATCGCTGCCTCGATCGTCCCCGCCTCGCCCTCGACGAACTCGACGGAGAAGTCGGCGAGCCCGGCAAAGCGGAAGGTGGTGCCCCGCCACGGCGCCAGCGCGTAGCCCGGCATCCCGGGCGCCGAGAGTTGTAGGGCGCGGCTCCCTTTGAAGGCGACCGTCACGGGAGCCCCGAGCAGATCGTAGACCCCGACGAAGCGCGCCAGGAAGGCCGGTTCCTCCATCGAAACCGGCGGTCGGCGGACGAAGACGATGTCACCGACCGTCGGCTCGAGCGGGGCCGCGACGGAAGCGATTTCGCCGTGCTGGTCGGTGGCGAAGACGAAGCGGGCACGCTCCTCCGACGGCGCGAACTCGAACTCGAACACGTCGTAGTGCTGGTGGACGAGCGGGCCGGCGAACCCGTTGAGGCGCAGCCGCAGTCCCTCCTCCCCGCGCTCGACCGACAGGGTGCCGTAACCGCCGTTGGCGAACTCGCCGACGAACGCTTCGAGGGGGTGCGACGGACTGGCGTGCGGGACGATGGCGGCGGCGACCCTCTCCTTGCCGGCCTTGGCGCCTGCCTTCTCCTCGCTCTTGAGCCCCAGGAACCGCTCGTTCCAGGGAACGATGTCGAGGCCGAGCAATCGGTCGAAGGCGCCGTAGGCGACGACGTCGGGGACGGGGACGCCGTCCAGGTTGGCCAGCACGACCGCGCCAAGCCGCTCCCGTGGCACGAGGGCGACCAGGGCGGAAAAGCCATCGATGTTGCCACCGTGCTGGACAACCGTGTGGCCGCGATACGACTCGATCGCCCAGCCCAGGCCGTAGCTCGGGTTGGTGACCTCGGGGTAGCGACCAGAACTCGGCATCACCATCTGGGGCGCGTGCATCTGGGCCAATTGCCCCTCCGAGAGCAACCGCCGCCCACCCGACGCGCCATCGTTGGCCTGGACCCGCAACCAGCGGGTCATGTCGGCAAGGCTGGCAACGATCGACCCGGCGGGGCCAACGGCGTCGATGTTGCGGAACGGGAGCCGCCGGACCTCGTCGTCCCGCTCCTGGTACGGCAAGGCGATGTCCGACCGCTCCTGGGCGCTATCAACGGAGAAGGTGCTGCTCGCCATGCCGAGGCTGTCGAAGATGCGGCGCTGGACCAGTTCCTCCCATTCTGTGCCGGCGACGTGGCCGGCGAGGTAGCCGGCCGCGAGGTACATCAGGTTTTGGTACTGCCAGACGGTCCGGATGTCCTTGTTCGGTTCCAGGAATCTAAGGCGCTCCACCAGCTCGCGGCGGGGCGCAGGGGAGCCGTACCAGGCGAGGTCGTGGCGCGGCAGTCCCGAGCGATGGGTGACGAGGTCGCGCGGGGTGATCCGCTCGGAGGCGAAGGGGTCGCGCAGGGCGAACCACGGCAGGTAGCGGCGAACGGGCTCGTCCCAGTCGAGCAGGCCGTCGTCGGCGAGCAGGCCGAGGCTGGCGGTTGTAAACGCCTTGGTGCAGGAGCCGATGGAGAACAGGGTGTCCGGGGTCACCGGCAGCCGGCGCTCGGCATCGCGGAAGCCAAACTCGCGCTCCAGCAGGACATCGTCCCCGTGGACCACGGCGACGGCCAGTCCCGGCACCCGCCAATCCCGCATCACCCCAGCGACGACCTCATCAAAGCCAGCGAGCAGGGCCACGCGATCGATCTCCGGGGCAGCCATCGGCGCGTCCTCATCGACGAGCGGCGGCGTGAGGACCTCGCCGCATCGTCCTACCAACCGAAGTGATGCGCCAGGATCGCCCAGACGCTCGGCAGGGTCAGGAGCGCGGTCAAGACCAGCACGCCGTAGAAGAGCTGGCGCTCCTTGCGGTAGCCCCAGGAGGTGAAGTCGATGGCGGCGACCCGCAGCCCGTTCAGGGTGTGGTAAACGACGGCGCCGACGAGGGCGATCTCCATCGGGATCAACTCGCCACGCGCGTAGAAGGCGACCGAGTGGTCGTAGACGTCGCGGCCGAGGGCCACCAACACGATGTCGATGATGTGGATCAGCAGGAAGAAGAGGATGCCGATCCCGCTCGCCCGGTGGAAGACCCAGGCGTACTGGCCGGGGTCGCCGCTGTAGATCGGCGGACCGCCCCGCAGCAGTGCCCGGCCGACCCAGACGGCCAGCGCCACCGCCGAGATGTAGACCCCCGCCGCGATCAGGTAAAGCGAGTAGCCGATGGCGTCGCCGATCCAGATCGCGCCGGCCAGGGGGCCGAGGTTGTTCCGGGCCAACTCCGCGTCGAAGGTGAAGATGGTGACCGAGCCGATCGCCATGAAGACGAAGCCGATCACCCACATCAGCGCCATCCCCGCCACCCGTTGGCCCGGGCTGCGAAGGTAGTCGGCGATGGAGTAGCGCAGCCCGAGCACCCCGTGCCAGAGCGCGGACATCAAGAGGAGCCAATCGAAGGAGCGCCAAAGGGGGTTCGCCCAGCGGTTGGCGACGAAGTCGAAGGTGGTCTCCGCCGGTACGTTCAGGTAGTGGGTGATGAACATGTGGGCGCCGGCCAGGAGCACGAGCGCGATCCCCGAGACCCGCAGGAAGTACCAGACCAGCCGGTCCGCGCCGGGGATCGTGACCCCGAGCCCACCGGCCGGCTGTCCCGTCGAGATGAACGCCATCCACGCGCTCCTTCACCGTGCCTTGGTAACGTGGGCTCGCCGACTTCTCCCGTCCAGTCCGGCGCGATTGTACGCCTCGGCATCCCCGTGCGGGGCGGCTGCCCGGCAGGGCTGCCGGGGCCGCCATCGACCCTGCTCCGCCCTACGACCCCGCCTCGCGGCGCCATTCGCCGCTGGCTCCGCCGGCCTTCTCGTCGAGCCGGATCGCCTCGATCGTCATCCCCCGGTCGATCGCCTTGGTCATGTCGTAGACGGTCAGGGCCGCGGCGGCGACGGCGGTCAGCGCCTCCATCTCGACCCCGGTCTGGCCCCGCGTCTCGACCCGGGCCGTGATCCCGACCGTCTCCTCGCCCAGCTCGAACGAGACCTCGATCCGCGACAGTATCAGCGGGTGGCACATCGGAATGATGTCCGATGTCTTCTTGGCAGCCATCACCGCCGCGACCTGGGCGACGGCCAGCACGTCGCCCTTGGCGGCCCGACCCTCCCGGATGGCGGCGATCGTTCCCGACTGCGCCCGCACCAGCCCGGACGCGACCGCGACCCGGTGGGTGACCGGCTTCTCCCCGACGTCGACCATCCTGGCCCGCCCGGACCCGTCGAAATGGGTCAGGCGCTGTTCCCCTTCGTCGCTCATCGGCTCCCCTCCTCCGCTTTCGCCGTTGCTCCGCCGCTGCGAAGATAGCCCATCGACCGGACGAGACGGGGGAGGCACAACGGCATGGACGGGATCGACGGCGAGCTGCTCGGCCGGGTGCTGGCGGCGGTCGACGCGAGGCAGGATGAGATCGTCGGGTTCGCCGCGGAGTTGATCCGGCAGCCCTCGGTCAACCCCGACCTCGAACCGAACGACCTTGGAGAGCGGCCGGCCCAGGAGTGGCTGCGCGACCGCTTTGCCGAGGGCGACACGTTCGACGTGGTCGACCTCTGGGAGGTCGCCGAGACGCGGCCAAATGTGGTCGCCGTCCGTCGGGGAACCGGCGGCGGCCGGTCCCTCACCTGGGCCGCCCACACCGACGTGGTACCGGTGACCCCGGAGCAGGCGGAGCAGTGGTCGGGCGCCGGACCGTTCTCGGGCGAGGTGCGCGACGGCAGGGTGTGGGGCCGCGGCGCCTCCGACATGAAGGGCGCCATCGCCGCCTACGCGATGGCCGCCCGAATCCTGCACGACGAGGGCGTCCGTCTAAAGGGGGACCTCCTCCTGGCCCAGGCCTGCGGCGAGGAGGCGGGCCGCCGCGACATCGGCTGCAACACCATCCTGGAGCGCGGCTACCGCTCCGACCTGGCGATCTTTCCCGAGCCGTCGAACTTCGCGGTCTACCCGACCATCAAGGGAGAGCTCTACTTCAAGCTGACCGTACCGGGCAAATCGACCCACATCTGCAACCGCCATCTCGTCGCCCAGGCACTCCCCCACGGGGTCGAGCGACCAGGGGTGAGCGCCATCGACAACATGCTGAAGTACCAGCTCGCCTTCCTTGAGCTGGAACGGCAATGGCTCCTCTGGCGGACCAACCCGAACGTCCCCTCCGGCGGCATGTTCGTCAACGTCAACACACTCCAGGGCGGCACCTCGCTCACCTCGATTCCCGATTCCTGCGAGGCGACGGGTTCGCTCCTCTTCTACCCGGACCTCACCGCCGCCGAGGTGATGGCCGAGGTCCGGGCCACGGTCGACCGGGTCACCGCCGGCGACGCATGGCTGCGGGCGCACCCGCCCGAACTCGACCTGCCGCTCGACGCCGAGTCGGCCGCGCCGTGGGTCAAGGAGCCGGTCAACATGCCCTTCGACCACCCGGCGGTCGAGACGATCGCGGCGGCGATGGAGCGGGTGCTCGGCACCGCTCCGGTGCGGGAAACGTCGCCCTTCGTCTGCGACGCCAACTTTTGGTACCCGCTCGGTCAGCCGTCGCTCGTCTTCGGCGTCGGCGACCCCACCTACGGCATCCACGGCACCGACGAGTTCCTACCGGTGGCCGATCTGATCCAGGCGACGAAGGTCTTCGCTTCGGTGACGATGGCGTGGTGCGGGGTCGAGGCCTGATGCGGCATCCGGCTGGAAAGTACGGGTGTCCGGCGCGGAGCCCCCACCCTACCCGGGGACCCAACCGCCACCCGCTCTGAAGGTACCCGGCCCGATGCGCGGGAGAGGGGCCGCCACCGGGGCGGGTTGTCAAAGCGATCAATCGGATTCCGTATGAGCACGCAGTCGAATCATCTCCTTCCGATTCGTGCAGTCTCCTTGCGAAGGAGGACGATACAGGGGGAGATCCTTCGCTTTGCTCAGGATGACGAGAAGGGGTAGTCGCTGCCGGTAGTCGTCAATTCCCACTCCCGAAACGACCGGGAAGGCACCATTGCCGATACATCCTGCCGCTAGAACCCCTCGTCGTCGTCCAGCGGCGGCGGCGGCAGGTACCCAGCAGTCGCCGGCGCCCCGCTCCGGAGCCACGTCCCGGACGAGCGAGCCGTCCACCGGCCCTCCCGCTCCTCAACCTCGATCGGCAGCCCGAAGCACGCTGTCACTCGCTCCGAGGTCAGCACCTCCCGAATCGGGCCGGCGGCGACAACCTCGCCGGAGCGGAGCAGCAGGGCGTGGCTGGTCGACGGCGGCAGCTCTTCCAGGTGGTGCGTCACCAGGATGGAGGTCAGGTCTGGCCGGTCGCCGTGCAGGGCGGCGAGCGCGGCGATCAGCGCCTCCCGCGCCGGCAGGTCGAGGCCGAAGCCCGGCTCATCGAGGAGCAGGAGCTCCGGGTCGTTCATCAGGGCGCGGGCCAACCGGACGCGCTGCCGCTCGCCCTGCGAGCAGGTCGCGATCGGCCGTTCGACCAACGCCTCGCACCCGACGAGCGCGAGCGACCGGCGGGCCCGCTCCCGCTCCGCGGGTCCATAACGGTCCCAGAGCGGCCGGATCGTCGCCATGAACCCGGTCAGCACGACCTCCTCGGCCGTCAGCCAGGCGAGGACCTTCTGCGACGGGTCGACTACGCCAATGCGCCCCCGGAGCGCCGCCATGTCCGTCTTGCCGAACCGACCACCGAGCACCGTAGCCTCGCCCGCACTGGGGTGGCGAACCGCCGCCGCGATCGAGAGCAGTGTGCTCTTCCCCGAGCCGTTCGGCCCGAGTAGCGCCCACCGTTCGCCCCGCCCGACCCGCCAGGTGATCCCGTTCAGGATCTCGACCCGCTCCGGCGTCCAGAGCCGGACATCGGCCAGATCGAGCGCTGCCGTCCCGATCATGCGGTGTCCGGGCCAGCGACGCCCGCTGCCGACGAGAAGCCTTCACCCCCGACCGCCACCCGGTCCGGGGGTACCGGGCCCGATGCGTGGGAGAGGGGGCCTGGCCGGGACGGCAGGACGAAGCGATCACGCGGAGACCCCATCATCCGATCGGCCCTAGCTGAGCCGGACGACGGGGTTGCGGAGCGAGCCGATCCTCTCGATCGTGATCTCGACCTCGTCGCCGTCTTCCAGGGTGAACTCGGAGGGAGGCACGATCCCCGTCCCCGTCATCAGGAAGGCGCCGGAGGGGAACTCGTTGCCCCGGAAGAGATAAGCGACGAGCTCGGCCGGCGTTCGGTGCATCTGGTCGGTCGAGGTCTCGCCGGCAAAGCGCTCGCTCCCGCTCCGGCGGATCGTGAGGCGGATCGGCAGCACCATCGGGTCGGG
>CADCWF010000333.1 GCA_902806345.1 uncultured Thermomicrobiales bacterium | reverse complement strand
CGTAGCGGAGGAGCCGATCGCGGTCCGTCCGCCATAGGAGCGCGATCTGATCCCCTGGGACAAAGCTCCGGTCGGGGCGGGTCAGCCCGAGTTCGTCGATCGCGTTCTTCAACCCGTAGGAGCTGAGTTTGCCTCCCGTGTCGTACCGCTGGATCTGTTGGTACGTGTCGACGACGTGCCGACCGTGAATGTGGGCGGGCGTGTAGGGCATGGTGAGCGGCCCCGCTTTGAAGCGCGAGGTGCGCTCGTCGATCCAGACCGGCGACCCATCCCGGCCCCAGGGGAGCGATAGTCCCCACCTCCGGGCGCGCTCCTGGAGGAACGGGAGGTCGAAGTTGAACAGGTTGTGACCCTCGATCACGTCAGGGTCGAGCCGAGCGATCGCCTCGCCGAGGCAATCCAGGAGCTGGGCTTCGCTGTCCTCGAGGACGAGGAACTCTTCATGCGTGCCCGCCCGCAGGGCGACGATGATCACTTCGCTCTCCGGCCGGGAGGGATCGAAGCCGGTCGTTTCGATGTCGAGTTGCAAGCGCCGGACATCGTCGAACGTCATTCCCTTGAAGAGCGTCCGTCCGGTCCTCGTGAGATAGTGCTCCACCGGGGACCGGAGGCGGAACATCCGCTCCCCGGCGTCGCGCGCGGCGCGCGCCGCATCGAGGAACGCTGGCCACGTCGGGAAGGTGACGAGGAAGCGGAGGGGATGGAGTCCGTCGAGCGGCTCGATCCGCGGCTTGCTCCGCAGGGCCGCCCACGGTTCGGGGCGGGCGGCGAGCAACCACGGCTCTAACGCATCGTCTTCGGCGAGGGTGCTGTCTCCGTCTCGCCGATAAACACGGACGCGGTCGGGGCCTGCCATCTCGACGGCGACGAGACCAGGCGCTGAGTCTGCTCCGTAGAGGAGGTGCTCGGTCTCGATATTGGTGCCGGGCGCGTGGCGCCCCAGAAGGTGATCGTTCATCTCGGCCGAAGTGTACTTGGAGGGCGGCAGCGACATGGCTTTGCCCCGGTTAGCCGCCCGAACCTGGGCGGGAGCATTGGCCAATTCGCTGGTCGATGTCGTCTACCCGAAGCGCTGTGCCGGGTGCGGGGCGCGGGGCGAATGGGTCTGTCCGATCTGCCTGAACGATTTGCCGGTGTTCGCTCCGCCCTGGTGCCCCCGCTGCGGTATCCCGATGCGCTTCGGCCCCTGCCGGTGTGCCGCGATCCCCGCGCCCTTGGTGTCGATCCGCGCCGTCGGACCCTATACGGATTGGCTACGCTCGGCCATCATCGCCCTCAAGTACGAAGACGAGCTGGCTCGCGCCGAGCACTTGGGAGGACTGCTTGGCACGACGCTCGGCGATCTTGGACGGGCGAATGTGATCGTGGCCGTCCCGCTCCATCCGCGGCGCGAACGGGAGCGAGGGTACAACCAGTCGCTCCATGTCGCGCGGTACGCGGCACGGAAGCTCGACCTCCCCGTCCTGCCGCTACTCCGCCGCACGAGGGCGACGGCGCGCCAAGTTGGGCTCGATGCGGCTGGCCGGCGGGCCAACGTCGTCGGCGCGTTCGAGGCCGACGCGGGCGCCGCGCTCGGGCACCCGGTCGACCGCGTTGTGTTGGTCGACGACGTGATGACCACGGGCGCCACGTTGGCAGCGTGCGCGACGGCGCTGGCCGGAATCGGCGTTGGCCAAGTCGACGCGGCCGCCCTCGCCTGGGACTTGTAGCTCCGGGAAACCCTGATATCTCGACCGGATCAGCAGGATGGGGCACTCCGTCGCTCGACAGCGTTCCTGGCGCTCCGTCGAGCCCATGCGTCCGCTTCGGCGATCAACTCAAGCGAGAGCGGGCCGACAACCTCGTGCGCTGCCAGGACATCCGCCACCACTGCTGGGATGTCGACAAACCGCAGGCGACCGGCGAGGAAGGCCTCCACCGCCACCTCATCGGCGGCGCTGAGCGCAGTCGGGTACGTCCCCCCTGCTTCACCGGCTTGACGCGCGAGGGCGAGGGCCGGAAACCTGGCCAAATCGGGCGCTTCGAAGTGGAGTGCGGCCGTTTGCACCAGCGACAGCCGAGGGCAGGGGCTCGGCAGACGCTCGGGGTAGGTGAGGGCGTACTGGATCGGGAGTCGCATATCGGGTAGACCGAGCTGGGCGAGCATGCTGCCGTCGACGAACTCGACGAGCGAGTGGACGATGCTCTCGGGGTGAACCACGACCTCGATCCGATCGAACCGAACGTCGAAGAGCCATCGTGCCTCGATCACCTCCAGGCCCTTGTTCATCAGCGAGGCGGAATCCACCGTGATTTTGCCGCCCATCGCCCAGGTAGGGTGCGCGAGGGTTTGGTCTACGGTCACCCGGGCGAGTTCGTCGGCACCCAACGAGCGAAACGGTCCCCCGGAGGCAGTCAGGACGAGGCGGGCGACGGCGGCAGGTGGGGCGCCGGCGAGGCACTGCCAGACGGCGCTGTGCTCGCTGTCGACGGGACGGATCGGCGCGTCGCGGGCAAGAGCCAGCGGCATGAGGATTTCACCGGCGCAAACGATCGTCTCCTTGTTGGCGAGGGCAATCGTCTTGCCGGCATCGACCGCCCGGAAGGTCGGACCCATCGCGGCGTGGCCGGATGTCGCGACGATGACGATTTCCGCCGCCGGGTGGAGGGCCGCCAGGGCAAGCGCGTCTGCTCCACTCTCGATCGCGCCGGTTCCGGCCCAACCCTCTGGTTCGTTCGAGACGGCGACGATCTCGGGTCGGAACCGCCGACTCTGCGCTTCAAGCAGCGGGGAGACGCGACTCGCCGCCAGGGCGACGACCGAGAAGCGTTCGGGCATCGACGCGATCACGTCCAGCGCCTGGGTGCCGACCGACCCGGTGGAACCCAACACCGCCACGCCAATTGGTGTGCCGCGCTCAACGGCCGACAACGACGCCGCTGTCTGAACCAACCCCGACGGGGCAATCGGAGGTTCCCTCATCGCGCGCCCGGCCCGTCGAGCAACCAGGCCAGGAACCAGGCAGACGGAAAGACGAAGAGCAACGCGTCGATCCGATCGAGCAATCCGCCGTGGCCGGGGATCAGGTTGCCGCTGTCCTTGACCCCGGCCTGTCGCTTCAGGAACGACTCCCCGAGGTCCCCGAGCTGGCTGACGATCGTCAGGCCGATGCCGACCAGCCCGGCCACGAGCGGCCCGAGTCCCAGCCCGAGCCCGACGTCGACCGCGATAGCTACGAGCATCCCGCCGAGAAGGCCGCCGAGTGCTCCCTCGATTGTCTTCTTCGGGCTGACCCGAGACGCGATCGGGCGACGTCCGATCTGTCGCCCAACGAGGAAGGCGGCGGTGTCGGCGATCCAGGTCACCAGGATGGCCATGATGACCCACGCCAGACCCCGGGGATGCCCATCCCAGGCGGCAGCGGTAAGCCGGTTCAAATCCCCGAGCCAGGCGGCGTCGACGGTCCCGTGGAACGCCCGCAACTCGATCGCGGCAAGAACAGGCAGACCGAGATAGAAACTGCCCGTGACTGCGAGCGCCCACCCTTCGGCGGCGCCCGCCGTCAAGGCGTGCCGGAACAGGGCGACGACCGGAACGAAGACGGCCGCGGCACCAATGGCGGCGACCACCGGGAGCGGCCAGGCGAACAGCCCGGCGCCGGCGAGGAAGGCTATTGCGGGATAGCCGCTGGGCGGCACCCGAGGAGCCGTCGGCAGGTTCTTGGAGACGACGGTGAATTCTCGGTAACCGACGACGCCAAGCACGGCCATGAGCGCCGCGAAGACCGGACCCCCGGCGATGGTTGGGAGCAACCCGACGACGACCACAGCGAGGGACCCGAGAATGCGCGCCTGCACGTCGTGGCTATCCGACCGCGGTTGTCGAACGCGCCGAGACGCCGCCGAAGCGGCGATCGCGCTGGGCGTACTCGAGGACGGCGGCCTGGAGGTCGGGCGGTCCGAAGTCGGGCCAGAGGACCGGCGTGAACAGGAGCTCGGCGTACGCCGCCTGCCACAGCAGGAAATTGCTGATGCGGTGTTCGCCGGACGTGCGGACGATCAAGTCGGGGTCTGGCAGGTCTCGAGTGTAGAGGTGGCGACCGATCTCGGCCTCATCGATCCGGTCGGCCGGGGTACCCGCCTCGACGAGGGACCGAACCGCGGAAACCAACTCCTGGCGCCCACCGTAGTTGAAGGCCAGAGTAAGGACCAGGCGCTGATTCTGACGGGTGAGCTCGATCGCCGAAAGGACGGCCTGCTGGAGGTCCGGCGCAAGCCCGTCGAGACTACCGATGTGGCGGAGCTGCGCGCCGCGCTCGTGCAACGCGCCCGTTTCCCGCTCGATCGCTTCACCCAGGATCCGCATGATCCCGGCGATCTCGTCCCGGGGCCGGCGCCAGTTCTCGGTGGAGAACGCCCAAAGGGTCAGGTACCGGATCCCGAGCCCGACCGCCGCCTCGGTGATCCGTCGGATGTTCTCGGTGCCCCGCTCATGCCCCGCGATACGGGGCATTCCGCGTTGGGCTGCCCAGCGGCCGTTGCCGTCCATGATGATCGCCACGTGACGGGGCCCCGATTCCGGTCCGGCTGGCTCGGGCTCGTGAACTCGTGGTGCGGCAAGGGGGCGGTGCACGGGACCTCCGGGACCGGGAGACGGGTCGCTGCCGACGATGCCGGGTCGCGCGCATGATACCCCGGAAAGGAGGTCGCTCAGACCTCCATCACCTCGTGCTCCTTGGTCTTGCCGATACGGTCGATCTCGTCAACGAACTTTCTCGTCAACTCCTCGATCTGGGACGTCCCCCGGCGCTCGTCGTCTTCGGAGATCATGCGCTCGCCTGTCAACTCTCGGATGCTGCCGATGGCATCCCGCCGGATATTGCGCAGGGCGACCTTGCCGTCTTCGACGTGCTGGTGGACGCCCTTGACCAGTTGCCGGCGCCGCTCCTCCGTCAGTGCCGGGATGGCGATGCGAATCACTTGGCCATCGTTGTTCGGGTTGAGCCCCAACTCCGACTTCTGGATCGCTTTCTCGATGGCCGGAATCGTTCCCCGGTCCCAAGGCTGGATGACGAGCAACCGCGCCTCCGGGACGGAGATCCCGGCCATTTGGTTGATCGGGGTCGGCGTGCCGTAGTAGTCGACGCTCACCCGGTCGACGAGCGACGGGCTGGCACGCCCGGTGCGGATCGTCGCGAGGTCCCGCCGCAAGGCCTCGATCGCCTTCTCCATCCTGCCTTCTGCGTCGCGTAGCACATCAGCGATCATCGATTCCCTCCCCGGGAGAGTGTCCGGTCGGCCGCGTATCGGCTCCTGCCCGGATCGCTCGCGATTAGCTCGCTTCGGCGAATACGGCGTCGCCCGCAGTCACGAGCGTCCCGATGTGTTTCCCAGTGCAGGCTGCCTCGATCGCTGCCTCGTCGGCCATATTGAACACAAGAATGGGAAGGTTGTGATCGCGCAGGAGCGCCAGCGCCGGCGTGTCCATAACCCGCAGGTTACGCTCGATCACCTCCTGGTGGCCGATCTGATCATAGCGGCGGGCGTCGGGGTTGCGCTTGGGATCGTCGGAGTAGATCCCGTCGACCCCGTTCTTGGCCATTAGAAGCACGTCGACGTTCAGCTCCAACGCGCGCAGTGCCGCGGCGGTGTCGGTGGTGAAGTAGGGGTTGCCGGTGCCGGCCGCCAGGATCACCGCCCGTCCTTTCTCCATGTGTCGGATCGCCCGCCGTCGGATGTACGGCTCGGCGACCTCGTGCATTTCGATCGCAGTCATCACCCGCGTTTGGACATCGCGCTTTTCCAACGCGTCCTGCAGGGCAAGAGCGTTCAGGACCGTAGCCACCATCCCCATGTAGTCGGCGGTGGCCCGATCCATTCCACGGCTACTCGCCGCCAGTCCCCGCCAGATGTTGCCACCGCCGATGACGATCGCCGTCTGGACGCCGAGTTCGGTGGTCCGTCCGATCTGCCTCGCCAGGCGGCCGACGATGCCGGGGTCGATCCCGAATTGGGCCTCCCCGGCCATCGCCTCGCCGCTGAGCTTCACCAGCACTCGTCCGTAGGTGACCGCCACCCGCCCCTCCCGTGCCCCTTGGCGTGTTCGTCGGTCCAGGGGCCGGTCCATCTGAGGACCGGCGGTGGTGATCAGCCGTTGCCGCCGTCGGCCGGCAGGTCGGCGCCGAGCTCGAATCGGGCGAACCGGCGGACGATGATGTTCTCGCCGAGCTTGCCGATCCGGTCGCGGACGAGATCGCGCACAGTGAGTTTCGGGTCCTTGATGAACGGTTGGTCCAGCAGGCAGACGGCGGCGATCCCCGCGTCGCGTGAACCGTACTCGCGCTCGAGCCCAGGGACGTCGCCTTCAGGCACTGACTCCGCGTCGAGGTAGCGCGGGGAGGTAGCCGCGACCTGCATCGCGATATCGTGGGCAAGGTCCTTGAAGTCGGGTGTCCGGGCAACGAAGTCGGTCTCGCAGTTCACCTCGACGATCGCGCCGATGCGGCCACCACCGTGGATGTAGGGCTCGATCAGCCCTTCCGAGGCGGAGCGCCCCGACTTTTTGTCTGCCTTGACCAGCCCTTGCTGGCGCAGCATCCCGGCCGCCTTCTCAAGATCGCCACCCGTCTCTTCGAGCGCCCGCTTGCATTCCATGATTCCGGCGCCGCTCTTCTCCCGCAGCTCCTTAACGAGGTTCGCACTGATGACCACGATCGCCTCCTGTTGCGGTGCCTGCTCGTTCGCCCGTTCGTCGGGCAGCATGGGAGCGGCTCGCCTGGCAAGCCGCTCCCGCCGTCGGTCGGTCGTGGATCTCGAAGCGGGGCTAGCCGTCCCTCTGGGCGGTTGCCACGGACTCCACGGTGGCGGCTGCATCGACCGCCGATTCGGCATCGTCGAGGGCGGCCGCGAAGAGGTTGTTTTCGGACCGGTCGGGTCGGCCGGTCCGGCCGTCGGGCATGTCCCCGCTCCGCTCGGCCTGCGCGATCTCCGCCCGCATCATCCCCGCGAGCGCGGCATCGGCGATCCCGGCGGTGAGGAGCCGGACGGCCCGGATCGCATCGTCATTCGCGGGGATCAGGAAATCAGCATCGTCCGGGTCGCAGTTGGTGTCGGTCACCGCGATCACCGGGATGCCGAGGCGCCGCGCTTCGTGGACAGCCAGGTGCTCCCGCTTGGGGTCGATGATGAAGACGGCACCGGGCAGTTGGGTCATGTCCCGCATGCCGCCAAGGGTCCGCTCCAACCGCTCCAGTTCGCCCATCTTGGACGAAGCTTCCTGCTTCGGCAAGTAGTCGAACTCGCCCCGGTCGCGCTCGCCCTGGAGCTGCTTCAAAGTACGCAGCCGGTTACGGATGGTCACGAAGTTGGTGAGCGTGCCGCCGAGCCAGCGGCGGTTGACGAAGAACTGCTGGGAGCGGCGGGCCTCCCGGTCCACCACGTCCTGGGCCTGTTTCTTCGTGCCGACAAAGAGCACCCTGCCGCCCCGAGCTGTCAGATCGGTGACGAACGTGTGGGTGTCCTCAAGAAACTTGACCGTCTGCTGGAGGTCGATGATGTGGACGCCGTTGCGCTCGGTGAAGATGTATGGCTTCATCTTCGGGTTCCAACGCTTTGCCTGGTGTCCAAAATGGACCCCGGCCTCCAGCAGCGCCTTCAGACTGACCTGCGGCCCCACCGCGATATCCATCTGCTCCACGTACTGTCCTCCGCCTTCTGGTGTTGCGCTTCCGCGCCGTTCAACCCGGGGGACGGACCGCCGGCACCACCGGCGGCACACCCGCCCCCGGTCCGGGCGCGTGCCAAATTGCGGCCCAGCATGCGCTGGGCCGCCGAACAGTATATCAGCTTGAAAGTAGCGGGGTCTTTGGTCGCAGTCGTGCCTATTGCGTTCCGGACTCGCGGAGGAAATCCTCTCGAACAAATCCAGACTGCTCGGTGGACGGAACGCTCACCGGCCACCAGTCGCACTGACCCGCCTCGGCAAACTCCCCGGTGACGGTCACGGTGGTCCCAGCTGGGAGCTCCGTGATGATGTTGGAGTCGGTCGACGGTCCTTCCCGCAGGTTCACGACCTCGGTCGTCTCGACGATGGTGTCCACCGGATAAGACGGCGGCAAGTTCGCGCAGGGGTTCGTCGCAGCGGCGTCCGCGGCGGCTGGCGGCACCGTTGGGGGGACAGTCGGCTGGGGGAGGGGCGTGGGGTCCGCCGCCGTCACCGCCGCGATCGTGGCCGTGGGTGCGGGCAGACCCGGCGTCGGGGCCACTGGCAACGGGGTTGCAGTCGGAGCCGCCGGTGGCGGGGTGGCGTTGATCTCGGTGACCGCGGCAAGCGTCGTCTGCGTCGGCGGCGGTTGGTCGCCGGGGCTGCCGATCAAGGCCGTAGCCCAGAACCAGAGCAAGCCAATGAGCAGGAGCAACCCCATCACCGGCAAGGCGATGCGGAGATAGTCGGTCCAATACCGCTCTTCGGGTTGGAAACTCACGGCTCGCTCCTGCTGGGCACCGGCGGGAGGACGGTCCGGACGAGGCGGTGGGACCTTGCCCCCCAGCGGCCCTGATGCGGTCGGCGGGTCACCTCCCCCGGAGCTTGCCAGCATGGGGCCGCCAACCGCAGCCCAAGGCAGGGTCGGCGAGAGCGAGAGCAACGGTAGTGCTCGCCTTAGGGAACCCGACGGCTTGCGGTCGGTGACGCTTGGTTCCCAGAGGCAACCGAGACCGCGCGCGCAGTCGAGCGAACCCTGCTCGACCAAGTGACTCTCGTGGGGGCCATAGAGGCGCGGGTTGCGACACCAGCCATGGCGCCAAAGGTCTGCGGGCTCGAAGTGACGACAGGTCTGACAGGAGCGTTTCGTCACCGGTCGGGACTCCCCGCGCCTGTCCGACCGACCTTTAGCAAGAAGCCATTGGACAATGGGTGAGTTTCGCGGCGCTGGCGGTCATCGAGCCGCGAAAGGATAGCATGCCCCGCCTGCGCCCTCGACCAATCGTGGCTCGTACCGCGGCCGCTACGCTTCACGCTCGCCAACCGGAGGCGAAGCGTCGTCGGAGCCCGAACCCTCGCTGTCGGCATCCCACGGCGTTTCCGGACCGCCCATCCGGCGGATGAAGGTGGTGGCGTTGCCGCCGTTGCCGCCATTGCCGGGCGCCCCACGTCCTTCGCCGGCGGCGGCAATGGGGACCGGGGCGAGGTTGGACGAGCGGCCCATCCGCGCCGGCTCGTCGTTGCTGGGCATCTCGAGCTGTCCTTCGTAGATGGCGCCTTCGTTGACGACGAGTGTCCTGGTCGCCACCTTGCCACGGAGGCGACCGCTCGGCATGACTTGAAGTCGCCCTCGGCAGTGGACTTCGCCGGTGAGCACCCCGGCTACCGTCACGTTCTCGGCCTCGACCGTGGCGGTGACAACCCCGCCTTCGGCCACGAAGAGCGTGCCCTGGCACTCGACGGTCCCCTTGGCCTCGCCCTCAATCCGGAGGTCGCGGTCCGACTTGAAGACCCCATCAAACGACGAATTGCGGTCGATCAGGCTGAACGGATCGCCGGAGGCGAACTCATCGCCGGCTGGCATGAACTCGTCTCGGTCTGTGCCGCGCACGGACATGAACTCCTCCTCCTCCGGCACCTTTAGACGGCGCCGTCCGATGGCAGGGGTGCCGGTTAGGACCCGCTTCGAGCGGACCGTCGGCGGAGCGACGTGGTCGGCGTCGAAGCGGGGGCCAAGTCCTCGACCTCGGTCATCTTGAACTGACCGTTGATCGTAGCGCCCTCGTGGACCACCAACACCGGGGCGAATACGTCGCCCGCTACCCGCCCCTGCGGCAACACCTCGAAGCGGTTGCCGCAGCGGACCGTGCCACGGACGAGGCCTGCGACCGAGACGTTCTCGGCCACGATCGAAGCCGATATTTCGGCTTCGTCGGCGACGAAGACGTCGTTCCTCGCCATGACGGAGCCCTCGACCCGGCCGTGGACGTGGACGGTACCCGTCGACTGCAGGTCCCCGTTCCAGACGGCATCGTGGGCGATCACGCTCGTCTGCTGGTCGAACGCGGGCGAGGGGAAGACTGGGGGATCGGCCTCGAGCGGAGCGAACTCGTCGCGGGAAGCGACGAAGGACGGATTCGGGCGCGACTCCCGCGGGTTGATATCCACGGTCTCGTATGCCCTCGTCAGGTCATTCCTCGAATCTGCCACGACCGGGCCGCTCTCGCCGTCGCCGAGCTGCTGTCGAAGGGCACTGATCTGCCGCTGGAACGCGTCCACCTTCGTGTCCTTCCGGAAGACCATGCGCGAACCTCCCGAACGTCCGGCCGCCCTCAATTGGAACGGCGATAATCCGCCTCGCCGGAGCGGAGTTGCCAAGAGAGCCTCGATCTCGGCCGAGCGACCGGTCGGGACGGGCAGTTGGCAACCGGGACGAAGCGCTCGGGGCGTACGTACAGTCTAGCACAGGGACCGGCGTCGAACGCCGAAACAAGTGAGCCCACCTAACAAAGGTGGGCTCGACCGAGGCGGACACAACCTCAGTTGGTGTGGATGCATCCCGCCGCTGCCACAAGGGTACGTTCGATAACGCTGGTACGCCCGACAGGACTCGAACCTGTGGCCTCTTGCTCCGGAGGCAAGCGCTCTATCCGCTGAGCTACGGGCGCGTCCTGCACAGTGTAGCCCGTCGAGCCATCGTTGCAAAGGTTTGGGCGGCTCGGCGGTAGGGTGCCTTGAACCAACGGCGAACAGGAACGTGACGCCACGGGTGCGCCTACCGTACAATCGGTGGGTTCCGGCTCTGCCGGTCTTCAGTCATGGAAATTGCGACGGTGGAGTAACGGATGTCGACCCCGGTCAAGCTGAACGACGAAGATGTCGCCTACCTCTTGCAGTTCCTCCGAAATACGTCTCAGCCCGTCACCACCCAACAATTGATCGACGCGCTCCGGCGTCACTCCCGGCCTTCCGAGGTCGCATCGTAGCGCCGTTCGGCGACCCGCCTTCGGTCGTCGCATCACGATTCGGCCGTCCGATGTAGCGGGTCTGCCGTGACGCAGGAGGAGCAACGTGCTCAGCCACCCCCTCGAGCTCGACGTCCAGTTTGCCGGTTCTGATGAGGACCGCGATCTTGCAGCGAAGCTACTCGGTCTGATGCGGGCCCGCGGTCGCTTCATGTCGGCCAACGCGCCGATTCGCCTGAGCCTCGAGACCATCGCCGAATACTTCGAGGGCACCGGCGTGACCGGGGCCGAAACGAGGTTGCGGGCCGCGGTCGCCGCGAACGCGCCCATTTTCGCGATCGAAGAGATCGACGGCCAGTCGGTGGTGGTGACGACCCGACGCGGGATTCGCGCCGTCGAGGTTGACGGCCAGGGCCGGCACGACTTCGCCCAACGCCTGATGACGCCGCAGCCGAAGCCCGAGCGACCGCCGGTGCCGGTTCGGGAGCGACCGAGAATCGACGAGCGGTGGTCGACCCTCCAGGTGACGCTGGACTATCTCGAAGAGGAGGCTGCTCCCGCCGACACCGTCGTCGAGACGGAGGTCGTGGAGGCCACCCTCGAGGTCGAGATGGCGGCTGTCGACGAGCAGGCAGTGGAGCCGGTAGCGGCCGAGGCTCCGGTCATCCCGCCGGCCCGGACCATCACAATCCCCGTGGTCACCCCGACCGACGTGACCGGGATTGACGACCTCGAACTCGCCGCCGCTATCCGGCAACGCCTGGCGGCCGACCCGCGGGTGGCGAACTTCGGTGAGCAATGGTTGATGGAGGATCGCGTCCCCCGGTTCAGCCGGGGCGACCTGCGACGGCTCCGAGAGTACCTGCAGGAGCAGGAGCAGCCGCTTGCCGATGATGTCCTGGCTCAGGATGTGCTCGGCGTCCGCGCCGGCTCGGCCGAGTTCGAGTTGACGCGCTTCGCGATCGACTACCGGCTCTCCCGCGAGAAGGAATTCGAGTTCGTCGGCACTACCAACCAGCGGTTCTGGTCGACTAACGGCCTGCCGCCGATCGGCACCACCCGGCGCAAGCCGAACGAGCTTGGCACCGACTACCGCTTCCTGCTCGACGAAATGACGGAGGGGCCTGCCTACCGGTCGGTCGAGTCGGTCGATCACGTGCTGACCTTCTTCGAGTACATCCACGGCTTGCTGCCCTACGACAGCCAAATGCAGCGCCTGCTGCCGGCGCCGCTGCAGCCCAACCAGCGGGGGGCGGTGCTCACCTTCGAGACCCCGCAGTCCTACACCACCTACCTGGTCGAGCTGCGCTACCCGACTCCCAACCGGGGCGGCTTCATCCTCGGGCTCGACGACTTTTACACCGAGAACCTCGTACCGGGGGCCATCATCTCGATCTCGCGGACCGAGAACGACGGTCACTACCGGGTCGAGTACCTGGCCGAGAGCGGCCAGAACGGACGACTGCTGGAACTGGACGAACGGCGGGCCCAGCGCTACGTCTTCCGGCCGACGACGTTCGCTTGCGGGGTCGAGCCGCGGATGTTACTCACCGAGGACCGGATGAGCGGTCTGAATGGTGAGAAGCCGCTGGATGAGAAGGTCCGGCGGCGGCCGGAATCGGTCGTCGCCGCCACCTTCGAGCGGATCGGTCAGCACCGCGGCGGCAACTACTCGGCCGACTTCGATACCCTGTTGGCCGGGGTCAACGTCGAGCGGCCCATGACCGAGACGCTGCTACGGTCGACCCTTGAGAACGACGACACCGGCGCGTTCTCGCGTGACCCCGAGGGGCAGGATGTCTACACCTATGTCCCCGGAACCACCCCATAGCGACGGCTCCATGGAAGAAGACGAGGAGGAGGAACAGCCCGTCGAGGCGGCACTCGATGAGGTTGGCGGGGAGCGGGGCACCGGCTCGTTGGAGGCATTTGCCGATGGCGCAGTCCGGTCGGCGGACGTGGCCCGCCTGTCGGACCTCGACCGCGACGCGGTCGCCCGCTTCGTGGCCGAGTGGCCCTTGCTTCCCGATACAACCCGAGAACGAATCGTCCGGACGATGGACGAACTCGTCGTGGACCGTGTCGACCTCATCTTCGGCCGGGTGCTCCGGCTGGCCCTCGACGATCCGTCGGCGGTCGTCCGCCAGTTGGCCGTCGCCGCCCTCTGGGAGGACGAGCGGCAGGATCTGATCGAACCGTTGCGCGAGATCCTGGCCCAGGACCCGTCGCCTGATGTGCGGGCTGAGGCCGCCCGTGGCCTCGGGCGGTTTGCCCGGCTGGCCGAGAGCGGCGAACTGCCGGAGTCCGTCGGCCGCCTCTTGCACGACGACTTGCTTTCGGTGGCGAGCGACGACCGTCAACCGGCGCTCCTGCGCCAGCGGGCCCTGGAGTCCGCGGCCGTCTTCGCCCGCGATCCCGCAATCCGAAGCCTCATCCTCGATGCCTACGAATTGGACGACCAGGCCTGGCAGGGCAGCGCGCTGTTCGCCATGGGTCAGACCCACGATGTTTCCTGGCTACCCACGGTCATCGACGAGCTTGCCAGTCCCGACGCCCTGCTCCGCTACGAGGCTGCGCGTGCCTGCGGCGTGCTCGGCGACGAGGAGGCCGTGCCGGAACTGCTGACGTGCGGCGGCGACGAAGACGCCGAGGTCCGTCAGGCCGCCATCGCCGCCCTCGGTCAGATCGGCGGGCGCTCGGCAATCCGGGCCCTGCAAACTTTGTCGACGACGGCGGACGAGGCCGACCAGGAGACGATCGAGGCGGCGCTTGAGGAAGCGTTCGCGACCGCCGACCCGTTCGGCAGCGTCGCCTGATGGGGAAACCCGGCGGTGCAACCGTCGCCGCGGCCGCGCTTCAGATCGAAGCAGGGGCTTGGGATGAGGGGGTCACCCGCGCCGGAGGCCGACTCCTCCAGTCATGGCGGTGGGGTGCCTTCAAGGTGAGGCACGGGTGGGGGGTCGAGCGGGCAAAGGTCGAGCGTGCCGGGCAGGCCGCCTACGCCCAGATCCTCTTCAAACACCGGGGCCCGCTTGCGTACGGCTATATCCCACGAGGACCCGTCCTCTCCGACGACGATCCGGAACTGCTCCAGGCACTCTTGGTCGAGATCGATCGGACGTGTCGGCATCGGCGGGCGATCTCGGTCGTCCTTGAACCGGAGCGGCCGCTACCTCTCATACCCGGAAGGAGACCTTCGTTGATTCCCGGGCCGCCGTCCGTGCAGCCGGTGCGGACCGTCCGGGTGCCGCTCGTTGCCGACGAACCGCTTCTGATGCAGATGCACCAGAAGACCCGCTACAACATCCGTCTTGCCAAGCGGCGGGGCGTGACCGTGGCGATCGAATCATCGGACGCCGCGTTCCGTGACTTCTTCTCCCTGATGGAGGAAACCTCGCGTCGGAACGACTACCCGATCCACGCCGCCGACTACTACCGGGACGCCCTCGAGACGTTTCGCGAGGACGGCACTCTGATGTTGGCCCGCGTCGAAGGTGGTGATCCCGCCGCGGCCCTGATCGCGGTCGGCTTCGGTGACGAGGCCATCTACCTCTACGGGGCGTCGTCGACGCGGTACCGATCGCACGGTCCGGGCTTCGGCCTCCAGTTCGAGGCGATGCGGTGGGCCCGCGAGCGCGGGTACACCCGCTACGACCTGTGGGGGATCCCCGCGACCGATCCCGAATCGACCCGGGCCGAGACCGGAGATAGGCTGGCGAGCACCCGCGGCGACGACTGGCGCGGCCTGTACGAGTTCAAGGTCCGCTTCGGCGGCGAGATCGTGTCCTACCCGCCGCCGCTGGAACGCCCCTACCTGCCGCTGCTGCCGGCGCTGGCGCGGCGGCTCTACAGTTCTCAGGCGTAGGGCATCGTGCCGAGCGTCGCGACGAGCGTTTCCTCCCTGGCGGCGGCCGTGTCGGAACGTCGGCTGGTGGGCGACGGTTCGGCTCTAGTGCGCGGGATCGCCTACGACTCGCGGTTGGTCGAGCCCGGGTTCCTCTTTGCCGCGTTGCCCGGGGCCCATGCCGACGGCCACGAGTTCGCCGCTTCGGCCGTGGACCGGGGCGCGGCGGCCCTCCTGGTTGAGCGGGAGTTGCCGCTAGCGACGACCCAGATCGTCGTTCCCGACAGTAGGGCGGCGCTCGCCGCCGTCGCGACCGCGTTCTACCGTGACCCCTCGCGCGAACTCGGCGTGATCGGCATCACCGGCACGGACGGCAAGACGACGGTTTCGTTCCTTGTCGATGCCATCCTCCGAGCGGCGGGATTGGCGACGGGACTGATCGGCACCGTCGCGATCCGGGTGGGCGACGACGAGGATTTCCATACCACCCGCCAGACGACGCCCGAGTCCGCCGATATTCAGCGTCTGTTTCGTCGGATGGTCGACCGCGGCATCGACTGGGCAACGGTGGAGGCGACCTCGCATGGGTTGGCGATGCACCGCCTGGACGGGACTCGATTCCGGGCCGGCGCGGTCACCAACGTCACCCGCGAGCACCTCGATTACCACGGCAGCGTCGAGCACTACCGGCGGGCGAAGGGGATTCTCTTCGAACGCGTCGCCGCCGCGGGCGGTACCGTCGTCGTTAATCTGGACGATCCCGGTGCCCGCGGAATGGTGGAGTTTGCCGGCGATGCGGACGTGCTGACCTACTCGATCGAGGACCACCACGCCGACCTCAGCGCGGTCGGGATCGTCTCGACCGGCGGCGGCAGCAGCTTCACCCTGGTGTGCAGGGGGCGAGGAACCGCCGCCGTCGATCTGCCGCTCATTGGCGGGTTCAACATCGCCAATGCGCTCTGTGCCGCCGGCGTCGGACTTGCCGTCGGCCTGGATCTCGCGGTCATCGCGGCGGGACTAGGGAACGCCCCGGCGGTGCCGGGCAGGATGGCGCTTGTCCAGGAAGGACAGCCGTTCGCCGTGGTCGTCGACTATGCGCACACCCCGGAAGCGATGGCGAACGTGTTGCCGCTGCTGCGCCGGCTGTTCCCCCTGGGCCGTCTGATCGTCGTCTTCGGCAGTGCCGGCGAGCGGGATGTCGAGAAGCGGCCTCGGCAGGGGGAAGTGGCGGCGCGCCTCGCCGATCTGGCCGTCGTCACCAGCGAAGATCCGCGCTACGAAGATCCCGACGCGATCATCGACCAGATCACCCGCGGCGCCATCGCCGCCGGCGCCCGAGAGGGGGAGAGCCTGTTCCGCTTTACCGATCGCCGTGAGGCGGTTCGGCACGCGCTGAGGACGGCCGCGCCGGGCGACTGCGTGCTGCTGGCCGGCAAGGGCCACGAGGAGAGCATCATCTGGTCCGGCGAGAAGCGTCCCTGGAACGAGGCCGGGGTGGCCCGCGCCCTCCTCCGCGAGTTGGGCTACAGGACCGAGCGGTAGCGGAGGTCTCGCCGTTCCTCGGATCCATCGAGGCTGTCCCGCCAGGCACCGGCTACCGAATAGTGGTCTGCTTGTCGGGGTCGAGGCGGAGCCCGAGCTCGTCGAGCTGGCTGGGAACGACGAGGTCCGGCGCGCCGAACATCAGGTCGAGGCCGCGCTGGTTCTTCGGGAAGGCGATCACCTCGCGGATGTTTTCCTCATCCGCCAGGAGCATGACGACGCGGTCGATGCCCATCGCTACGCCCCCATGGGGCGGGGCGCCGTAGTCGAGCGCATCCAGCAGCGCGCCGAACCGACCGGCCAGCTCGTTGGCAGGGTAGCCCATCAGGGCGAACAGGCGCTCCTGGTCGGCGCGGCGGTGGTTGCGGACGCTGCCGCCGCCGAGTTCGTAGCCGTTGAGCACGAGGTCGTACTGCTTGGCGCGGACGGCGCCGGGGTCGGTATCGAGCAGCGGGGCGTCCTCCTCCAGATAGCCTGAGAAGGGATTGTGGGTCGCCTCCCAGCGGCCCTCCTCCTCGTTCCACTCGAGGAGCGGGAACTCGTAGACCCAGCAGTAGGCGAACACGTTCGGGTCGATCAGGCCGAGCCGGTTCCCGATCTCGAGCCGCAGCGCCGATAGGCTCTTCGCCACAACCTGGGGCGTGTCGGCGACGGCGAGGACGAGATCGCCCGTGTTCGCGCCGATGCCCGTCGTCAGGGCATCCAGTTCCGACGGCGAGAGGAACTTGGCGATCGGGCCGCGGACCTCGTCGGCTCGGACGGCCAGCGTCGCCATCCCCTTCGCCCCGGACTGCTTCGCCAGCTCGGTCAACCCATCGATCTCCCGCCGGCTGTAGTCGGCGGCGCCGGGTACGACGATGGCCTTGACTTGGCCGCCGCCGGACAGGGTTTGGGCGAAGGCGTTGAACGAGGTGCCGGTCAGCGCGTTCGACACGTCCCGCAGCTCGATGCCGAAGCGGAGGTCGGGACGGTCGTTCCCGAAGCGGTCCATGGCCTGGGCGTACGTCAGCCGCGGGAACGGCGTTTCGCGGATGCGTTTGGTCGAGAATCGCCGGCTCAGCTCCAGGAACAGGTTCTCGCTCAGCCCCATCACCTCGTCCGGCTCGACGAAGCTCATCTCGATGTCGAGCTGGGTAAACTCTGGCTGGCGGTCGGCCCGCTGCGGTTCGTCCCGAAAGCAGCGGGCGACCTGGAAGTAGCGGTCGAAGCCGGCCACCATCAGCAGTTGCTTGAGCTGTTGGGGCGACTGGGGCAGCGCGTAGAAGTTGCCGGGAAAGCCGCTGCTGGGCACCAGAAAGTCGCGCGCCCCCTCGGGCGTCGACTTGATCAGGTTCGGCGTCTCGATTTCGAGGAAGTCGCGGGCGATCAGGAAGTCGCGCATCGCGGCGACGACGTCGTGGCGGAGGACGATGTTGCGCTGCAGGCGGGATCGCCGGAGATCGAGGTACCGGTGGCGAAGACGAACGCCTTCGTCGACCTCGCCCTCCTGGTTGAGCTCGAACGGCGGGGTCTTGGACTCGTTGAGCACCTCCAGGGCGAGCCCCTCGACCTCGATCTCGCCGGTCGCCAGCTTCGGGTTGATCGTGCCCTCCGGCCGCGGGCGGACCGTGCCGCCGACCTTCAGCACGTACTCGGGGCGGACCCCGCTGGCAAGTTCGTGCGCGTCCGGCGCGATCTGCGGGTTGAACACGACCTGGGTCAAGCCGTAGCGGTCGCGCAGATCGATGAAGATCAGCCCCCCGAGGTCACGGCGGCGGTGAACCCAGCCCCGCAGAGCGACCGACTCGCCTGCTTGGTCGATCCGGAGCGAACCACAGGTGAGTCGTCCGAACTGAGAAGGATTGGTATTACTCCGGTCGGTCACGATCTGGAGGGCTCCATGGCTTGGGGCGTGGGAGCGAAGCGCGCCCGCAACGCCCGGTCGAGTGCCTGTTCGGGATCGACGCCGGCCTCGATCGCGGCCTCGACGGCGGCCAAGATGGCTGCGCCGGACGCCTCGATCACGGAGACGTCGAGGTTTCCGGTTGGCTCGCCCTTGCGCGGGCCGACAAGAACGCGTGCCTTCTCGATCGCCGGCATCGCCCGGGGAAGCTCGTCGAGCGGGTGGGAGGCGCCCTTTGCCGGCTTGCCGGCGGCGACGCGTTCCGCCGCCTTGACCGCGTCCCACGTCCGGACGACCTCGCCGGCAGTCTCGGCCGTTGCATCCCCGAAAACGTGGGGATGGCGGCGGATCAGCTTGCGGTTGACCTTCTCGTAGACGTCCTCGAGCGCGAACTCGCCCGACTCCTCCGCGATCTGGCTGTGGAGTGCGACCTGGAGGAGGAGGTCGCCCAGTTCGTCGGCGAGCCCGTCGGGATCGTCGTCGTCGATCGCGTCGACCGTCTCGTACGCCTCCTCGATCACCGCCTGCCTGATGGAGGCATGCGTCTGCTTGCGATCCCACGGGCAGCCGTCTGGCGCCCGCAGATGCGCGGCGATACGCTGGAGCGTGTGGGGCGAACGGACGGCGTCGAGCGAGGTCAGAGGGGGCACCCAGACGCTGGTGAGGTGGTCGACGGGCTGCCGATCCAGCTCCCAGAGGGCGCAGGGGGCGACCCGTTCCGCGCCGGGGACGCCGGCTGCGGTGATCACCCAGACGAGATGGTCGTCCGGGTAGAACCGACCGAGCCGGTTCTTGACCGCGGCGCTGACGGGCTGGCTGTAGACCTGGGCGACGAGGCAGCCTCGCGTCGGGTCGATCGCGTCTGTGCCGCCGGAGAACGGTTCGTCTGCCTCAGCAATCTGCAGGTCGAGGGCGTCGATCAGCTGAAGGCGCGTCTGGACCGGGTCCTGGGCGAGCGTGATCGCAATGATGTCGAGGTAGCTGACGGCGGGCAGGATCTCGACCGAAATCCCGCCGTCGCCCGAGTCGTCCAGGAGCAGCGACACGCTGCGCTCCCCGAACCGTGGGTGGCCCGGCACGGCGAAGACGGTCTCACCGTCCGTCTCGGCGGCGAGGGCGCACACCCGGTCGGCCACCCGTCGGTAGACCCCCAGGAAGGTCTCCTCCGACTCGTAGAGGTCGTCGCAGGTCGAGACGCGTGGATCCGTCAGGAGGTCGTCGATGCCGGGGTGGACGCAGGTCCGGAGCACGATCCGGGACGCCCGGTCGAGGGCGGCCTGAGCACCGACCGTACGCGTCGAGGGGTCGCCTGGTCCCAGGCCCACGACGGTGATCCGGGGCGTCATCCGCGGATCACGCCTTGCCGGCAACGGACTTTTCGCCGCCGAGGCTGAGGACCGCCATAAACGCCTCCTGCGGGATCTCGACGTTGCCGACGATCTTCATCCGCGCCTTGCCCTCTTTCTGCTTCTCGAGCAGCTTGCGCTTGCGCGAGACATCGCCGCCGTAGCACTTGGCGAGCACGTTCTTCCGCATCGCCCGGATCGTCTCGCGGGCGATGACCCGGCTGCCAATCGATGCCTGGACGGGGACATCGAACATCTGGCGGGGGATCAGCCCGCGCAGCGTCGAGACCAGCTCCCGCCCGCGCGAGTAGGCGTCGTCACGGTGAGTGATCAGCGAGAGGGCATCGACCGGCGCCGCGTTGACCAGGACGTCGAGCTTGACGAGATCGGAGGGCTGCATCTCCTTGAACTGGTAGTCGAGCGAGGCGTAGCCCTGGGTCCGGCTCTTGAGCTGGTCATAGAAATCGACGATCAGTTCGCCCAGGGGCATGTCGAACTTGAGGTGTACCCGGTCCTCGTCCAGGTAGACCATCTCCTTGTAGAGGCCCCGCCGGCCGGTGACGAGCTCCATCACGCTGCCGATGTAGCGGGAGGGGACGATGACCGAAATCTCCATCCACGGCTCGCGGATCTCGACGATCTCGCCGGGGTTGGGCATGTCGGCCGGATTGTCGATCTCGATCGTCTTGTCGCCGTGGAGGACGACCTCGTACTCGACGCTCGGCGCCGTGGCCAGGAGGTCGAGGTCGTACTCCCGCTCCAGCCGCTCCTGGATGATCTCCATGTGGAGCAGACCGAGGAAGCCGCAGCGGAAGCCGAATCCGAGGGCAAGGGACGACTCCGGCTCGAAGGTGAGCGAGGCGTCGTTCAGGTGGAGCCGCTCCAGGGCGTCGCGCAGCAGCGTGTAGTCGTCGCTCACGCTCGGGTAGAGTCCGGCGAAGACCATCGGCTTGGCCGGCCGGTACCCCGGAAGCGCTTCGGTGGCTGGACGAGCGGCGATGGTGATCGTGTCGCCGACCTCGACGTCCTTGACGCTCTTCAGGCCGGTGGCGACGTAGCCGACCTCACCGGTGCCAAGGGTGGCGACGGGCGTCATCGCCGGCCCGAAATAGCCAACCTCGAGGAGGTCGGCCTCCTTGCCCTGGGCCATCAGGCGGATGCGGTCGTCTCCGCCGATCTTGCCGTCGACGACCTTGACGTAGGCGATGACGCCCTTGTAGGCGTCGTAGTGGGAGTCGAAGATGAGGGCCCGGGTGGGGCCGGCGGTGTCGCCGGTCGGCGGCGGCATCTTCTGGACGACCGCCTCCAGGATTCCGTCGATCCCGATCCCCGTCTTGGCCGAGGCAAAGACCATCTCGTCGTCGAGCAGGCCGATGAACCGGCCGACCTCGGCGGCGACCTTCTCCGGGTCGGCGTTGGGCAGGTCGATCTTGTTGATCACCGCCACGATGGCGAGGTTCTGCTCCAGGGCCAGGTAGACATTGGCCATCGTCTGGGCCTCGATCCCCTGGGCGGCATCGACGACCAGCAACGCCCCTTCGCAGGCGTTCAGGCTGCGGCTGACCTCGTACGAGAAGTCGACGTGGCCGGGCGTGTCGATCAGGTTCAGCTCGTAGGTCTCGCCGTCTTTGGCATCGTAGAGCATGCGGACGGCGCGGGCCTTGATGGTGATGCCCTTCTCGCGCTCCAGGTCCATCGAATCGAGCACCTGGTCCATCATCTCGCGTCGCTCGACGGTGCGGGTGGTTTCCAGCAGGCGGTCGGCGAGGGTGGACTTGCCGTGGTCGATGTGGGCGATGATCGAGAAGTTGCGGATGCGGCGCAGGTCGCGCCCGGCGTGGTCAGTCATCGTCTGCTTTCGAGATGGGCTTGCTCACGGCGGAGAGTATAGCCGTTGCCCCTCAACAACGATCCGCACCACGGGGTTAGCCGTCGGAGAGCGGTCGTCCGGACCGCGGGTGGAGCACCTAGCCGGAACCGAGGCGCCGAACGAGGCGAGCACCCGGGGCGAGGCGCGCGCCGATCCGCGCGAACGCGGTCCGCGGTTCGGGAAGGCCGATGAACCAGGCCGTGGCCAGGTAGACGCTCGCGCAGAGGGTCAGCGCCGCGATGAGGAGGATGACCCGGATCGGCGACGGGGTCGAACCGGGCGTCGTCCAGCTCGCAGCCAGCACCCCCAGTGGGGCGGCGGTCAGGATCATCGCGCCGGCTGGAACCAGCGCCCGACCCAGCCATCCCCATTCCGCGCGGCGCAGTCGCCCGAGGCGCCCCTGCAGCACGACGAGCAGGATGACGGCCTCCAGCGCGGTCGAGAGGCTCAATCCAAAGGCGAGCACGACGAAGCCGAGGCGGTCGATCAGGGTTATCCCGATCGCGAGGTTGAGGACGACGATCGCGATCCCGGCCGCAACCGGCGTTACTGTGTCGCGCATCGCGTAGAACGTCCGGGTCAGGACTTCGACGACGGCGTAGCCGAGCAGACCGGCGGCGAACCAGGCGAGCGGGAGGGCGACGAGCCGGGTGCTCTCGGCGTCGAAGGCGCCGCCCTGGAACAAGGTTTGGATGATCGCGTCGCGGAAGAAGTAGAGCGCCACCGCGGCCGGCAGGCTGAGGAAGACGAGCGGCTTGAGTGCCTTCCCCAGAGCACCGCGCAGTCCGACGAGATCGCTCGTCGCGAACAGGCGCGACATGGTCGGGAAGACCACCGTTGAGATCGAGAGCGCCAGCACGCCGTGGGGCAACATCAGGAGCTGCCAGGCGTAATTGAGGGCGGAGACCGCTTCCTCGCCGGACCGCCAAGCGAGGGCGGTGACGACGACGAAGTTGACCTGGAACGCGGCTTGACCAACGATCCGGGGCGCGAGCAACCGGCCAACCTCCCCGAGGCCTGGGGTCTGGAGATCGAACGAGGGTCGGAAGCGAAGGCCGGAGCGGACTAGGCCGGGGAGTTGGACCAGGAAGTGACCGAGGGCGCCGACGACGACCCCGATGGCGACCCCGTGGACCCCCATCGTCGGGCCGAGCAGGAGCGCGCCGGCGATGGTCGCCAGGTTGTAGACAACCGGCGCGAATGCCGGTAGGTCGAACCGGTCCTGGCCTTCGAGGATGCCCTTCGCCGCGATCCCCAAGCCGAGGAAGACGGGCGACAGCAGGAGGATCCGCATCGTCTCCGCGGTGAGTGCCTGGACGTAGGGCGGAGCCCCGGGGGCGACGACGGTGTTGACGAGAGGATCGGCGAAAAGGTAGGCCAGCCCGGCGGTGATTGCCAGGGCGAGTGCGGAGATGGTGAGGACGGTCGAGGCGAGGCGCCAGGCCTCATCCTTCTTGCCGCCGCCGATGTACCCCGAGAAGACGGGAATGAACGCGGAGCCGAACGAGCCGGCCATGACGACGAGGAAGAGGAGGTCGGGGATACGGAACGCCGCCGCGTAGGCGCTTGCCTCGGCCGACGTCCCGAACAGCCGGCTGAGGATGATCTCGCGAACGAGACCAAGGATCCTGCTGAGGACAAACGCCCCTGCCACGACCCCCGCGCTGCGGGCGAGCCGCGACGGCGCCCCCGTGGCCGGCATTTGCCACGCCTCGATCCGGATCGGAACGCCGGGGCGGGGCCAGGTTGGCCAAGTCCGGGACGCGTGCGGCTGCTCTCCGTTCACCACCGTCGGCGCCCGCCCCTCGGTCCAGGCTGGAGGTTCGTGCCCACCCGGCCATTGTGCCACTTCTCGCTGGCTTCATTGCAGTCGCGGACGCGTTCTTCGGGTTGAGGCAGGGGCGCGGGTCTGCTACTATCGTCGAGATCACGGGCGACGCAACGTCGTCCCGTTTGTGTCTGCACGAAACTTGTCGCGTCGCGAAGGATGATTGGCGTTGGCGAACTCGAAATCGGCCGAGAAGCGGATCCGTGTGGCCGAACGGAAGCGGGCCCGCAACAAGCCGCTTCGCTCGGCCGCAAAGACGTTTGAGAAGCGGGCCGAAACCGCGATCGCGGCCGGCGACGCCGAGACGGCGGCATCCGAGGTTCGCCTCGCGATCAGCCAGCTCGACAAGGTCGCCGGCAAGGGCGTGATCCACCCGAACAACGCTGCCCGCCGCAAGTCCCGGCTGATGGCCAAGTTCAACAAACTCGGTGTCGCGGCGACGGCGCAGGCCTAGAACCGGCGGCTACCGTCCCATCCGCTCAGGAGCCCGGCCGCCCTGCGAGCCGGGCTCCTGCCGTTCGGAGAGCCGGACGAGCAACGCCAGCAGCGCATCGGTGGGTTGTCGGATCCGACCGGTCTTGAACCCTCGCTCGGTCTCGACCGCGGCTGCGACCGCCGAATCCACGCCGGTTCGGGCCGACCGCCTACCCCGCGAAACCGCGGTCATCTGAGCGGGGTTGCTCAGGCCGAGTTGGCGGCCGATCTCCGTTGGGTCGAGCCGGCCCCCGACCTCGGCGACGGCACCTAACTCGACTTGCCCGTACACCTGGGCCAACAGTTTTGCCGGCTCTTCCCCCGCCAGTAGCAACTCGTCCAGCTCTGCCACCGCCGTCCGGAGGTCTCCCGTCGCCGCGGCCTCGACGAACCTAAAGATGCGGTCGTCGGGAGCGCCTTCGGTGAGCGCCCGAATGTGGGCTGGCGCAACCGCTTCCGGGTGGGCGTACAGCACCAGCGTCTCCAACCGGGAACGCAGGAGGTCGAGATCGGGCGGCCGGTCGTACCGCGGGTTGTTCGGCTTCGCCGACCACGTCTGCGGATAGAGGGATTCCACGAGCAGCTTTGCCGCCCCGGCGTCGATCTCGCCGCCGGTTTCGGCCGCGGCCCGGATGATCCAGCCGATCAAGTCCCGCCCGCGTGGTGGGTCGCCGGCAATTACCCGGATGTCCTTCGGAGCCGCTCTCCTGACCGAGGCCGGGACGGACGAGAGGACCGGGTCGACCAGGATTAGCAGGTTCTCCGGTGGCACCGCGGCAAATAGTGGGCCAAGATCGAGCGCGCCAGGTTGGCTATCGTCGCCGTCGTTCTCGGTCGCGTTCTTGCCGCCTCGAACTCGGGCCATGAGGTCGCGGACGACGACGACCCGACCGACGCCGAAGAAACCCGCGCTGCCGGCGGCGCCGATGATCTGGGCGAGGGGATGCTCCTTGCCGTCGAACGCGCTCGTGTTCGCGCCCTCGGGGTCGTGGGCACGAACGAGGTCGGCCACAGCACCGCGGGCCATGGCGGCGTCGGGGCCGTGGACGAGGACGATCACGACGCGACCTTTCGGCGGGGATTCGATTGTCGAGCGGCGGCAGAAAGCCGACCCTGCCTGTGCCGTGTGTAACGGAGTCTTGAACCTGCTTTCGCAGGTGGGCGCCCCGGCCCCGGACGGAACACCGTCCGGCTGGGAGCTCCCGGACTCGTTTCTTTATCGGCTCAAGACCACGGACAACATCACGAACACCGCAGGACCGGCTTGGAGACGAGCGTACCACCGTCGTCCGGCCGGCAGCAATGCGGCGACCACCGGAGAGCCCCGCCGTGTTGCACATCGGCGGGGTAGGATGGAGCGTGGACGCAGATCGGAGACGGCGGCGGGGAAGCGGAGAAGGGTAGATGATCGAACCGCGGCGGGTGGTCGTGACGGGGATCGGGGTGGTCTGCCCGGTCGGGCTCGACCGCGGCTCGACCTGGGAATCGCTTGCCGCCGGCTGCTCCGGGGTGAGGCCGATCGAGCGGTTCGATGCGTCGGCGCTCCAGACCCGGATCGCCGGCCAGGTGGTCGGCTTCGATCCGGTTGCCACGATGGGCCGAAAGGAGGCCCGCAGGGCCGACCGCTACACCCAGCTTGCGGTCGTCGCCGCTCAGGAGGCGCTCTCCCAATCCGGGCTGCGGATCGACGAATCAAACGCGGATCGAGTCGGAGCCTTGATCGGCAGCGGCATGGGCGGGATCGAGACGCTGGAAGCGGGAGCGAAGACACTGCTCGAGCAAGGACCGGGTAGGATCTCGCCCTTCTTCATGCCGATGTTCCTGCCGAACATGGCCTCCGGTGTGGTGGCCCTGACGGTCGGCGCCCGCGGGCCCAACTACGCGCCCGTCTCGGCCTGCGCCTCGTCCGCCCACGCCTTGGGCGAGGCCGCGATGATGATCCGGCGAGGCTGGGCCGATGTCATGCTCGCCGGGGGCTCGGAGGCCGCGGTGACGCCGCTCAGCATCGCCGGCTTCAACGCGATGGGCGCCCTCTCCACCCGCAACGACAACCCGCCGGCGGCGAGCCGGCCGTTCGACGGTGGCCGCGATGGGTTCGTCATCGGCGAAGGCGCCGCCGTCCTGATCCTCGAATCGCTCGACGGTGCACTGGCCCGGGGCGCCGAGCCGTTGGCGGAGCTTTCCGGGTACGGGGCAACCGATGACGCCAACCACGTTGTCCAACCGGCGCCCGGCGGTGCCGGCGCCGCCCGCGCGATGCAGGCGGCACTGGAGGACGCGGGCCTCTCCCAGGGTGCTATCGACTACGTCAACGCCCACGGCACCTCGACGCCGCTCAACGAGAAGTTCGAGACGCAGTCGCTCAAGGCGGTGTTCGGGGACCGGGCTTTCCAGGTGCCGATCAGCTCGACCAAGTCGATGACGGGTCACCTGCTCGGCGCGGCCGGCGCCCTCGAAGGCGCCATCGCGGTCGAGGCGATTCGCCACGGGGTTATCCCGCCAACGATCAACCAGGAGACATCGGACCCGGACTGCGACCTCGACTACGTGCCGAACACAGCCCGCCCCGCCCCGCTCCGCCACGTCATGAGCAACTCGATGGGCTTCGGCGGCCACAACGTGTCACTCATCTTCTCAGCGTTTAGGGGATAGGCCGGAGGGGATCGGAGATCGTCGGAAGCTACCCGCCGTCGTACTCCTATCTCCTACCCGCTACCCCTGTCGCCTATTCGAGATAGCCACGCAGCTTGCGGCTGTAGGAAGGGTGGCGCAGCTTGCGGAGCGCCTTTGCTTCGATCTGGCGGATTCGTTCGCGGGTGATGCCGAACTCGCGGCCGACTTCCTCCAGGGTGCGGAAGCGACCGTCCTCCAGGCCGAAGCGAAGGACGATGATCTTCCGCTCGCGATCGGTCAGTTTGTCGAGGGCGTCGCCGATCTGCGATTTCAGCAGCTCCTGCGATGCCAGCTCGATCGGCTGCGGCATCGTCTCGTCCTCGATGAAGTCGCCGAGGAAGGCGTCGCCGTCCTGACCGACCGGCGCTTCGAGGGAGACCGGGTGGCGGGAGACGTCGAGGACCTGACGAACCTTGTCGTCCGGCACGTCCATCGCCCGCGCGATCTCTTCCTGGGTCGGCTCCCGCTCGAGGATCTGCTGGAGACGGTGGCCGGTCTTCTTGACCCGGTTGATCGTCTCGCCGACATGGACGGGGAGGCGGATGGTCCGGCTCTGGTCGGAAATGGCGCGGGTGATCGCCTGCCTGATCCACCAGGTGGCGTAGGTGCTGAACTTGAAACCCCGCTTGTGGTCGAACTTGTCGGTCGCCTTCATCAGGCCGATATTCCCCTCCTGGATGAGGTCCAGGAAGGAAAGGCCGCGGCCGACGTACTTCTTGGCGACGGAAACGACGAGCCGCAGGTTGGCCTGGATGAGGTGGCAACGGGCGGCCTCCCCGTCCTCCTTGTCCGCCAGGAACGATGCCCGCTCCTCGCCCGAGAGCATCGGGTCGAGCATCGAGTCTTCGGCCTGCTTGCCTCGCTCCATCCGCTTCGCCAGCCAGACCTCCTCCTGCATCGTCAACAGGTCCGTCTCGCCGATCTCCTGGAGGTAGAGGCGCACCGAGTCGCCGACCCCAGCCGAGTAGTCGTCGTGGGCGGCCGCCCGCTCGACCAACCGCTCGGTCGCCCGGTCGAGCGGGCGCTCGGCAGCGGGCTGCCCGCTCTCGCGGTTCTTCGCGACGACCTTGATCGGAACCGGCAGCGGGATCGGCGCCGCGGCCGGTGCCTGATCGACAACCTCGATTCCTTCGGCGACGAGGGATGTGTAGAACTCTTCGAGATGGTCGAGTTGATCTTCGGCGTTCGGGAAGGCGGCGACGATATCGTCGGAAAGGAGGTAGCCCTGGTCCTTACCTTTGGCGATCAGGCTGCTAACCATGGATCGCTTCACCACCTTGCGTGCGAGCGCTGCCGTGGAGGGATGCGGGAAGGCAAGGCCGAGCGCGGCGAACGGCAAACAAAAACCCACCGCTTCGGGCGGAGGGTTAATATCGGGCGTGCTGGACCGGCGGATAACGACCAGTGCGGGCTGGCATGATCCCCTCGCGTCGTCGCGCTGAAACCGGTTCGGTATCCCTACGGGGAAGGAGGCTGGCCCGAGTGTAGCCAAGCTTTGCTTATATTTCAAGCCTTTTTTGCAAACGTCGTCAGTGACCCGAATGCGGCGCCTCTGGATTGCCCCTCGAGCAACGCCGCCCTGCCCTTCACTGGCGGGGATGATTTCTACCCGCGTGTATACTTTTTGCGGCATTGTCATGCCCGGACGCCACGCCGTGGAGGCGCCCTGCGCCGGGTTCTCAGGAGCGTCTCTGCGATGTCCGGGCACTCGAAATGGTCAACCATCAAGCGGGCAAAGGGTGCCGCCGACGCCAAGCGCGGGCAATTGTTCACCAAGCTCGCCCGCGAGATCTCCGTCGCCGCCCGGCAGGGTCTTCCCGACCCTGAGTACAACGTCCGGCTCCGATTGGCGATCGACCGAGCACGCGCGTCGAGCATGCCGAAGGACAACATTGAGCGGGCGGTCGCCCGCGCCGCCGGCGAAAGCGGAGCCGTCAACTACGACGAGATCTGGTACGAAGGGTACGGACCCGGCGGCACCGCCCTGATGATCCAGGCTATGACGGACAACCGGAACCGCACCGTCGGCGAGGTGCGGGCGGCTTTGACGCGGGCGGGGGGCACGCTCGGGGAATCGGGCAGCGTCGGCTGGATGTTCGACCAGGTCGGCTTGATCGAACTGGACGCGACCGAGGCAGACCCCGACGAGATCGCACTCCGGGCGATCGACGCCGGTGCCGCCGATGTCCAGGGAGAGGACGGCACTGTCGAGGTCTACACCGAGACGCAGGACCTCCATTCCGTCCAGGAGGCGCTGAAGGAGGCCGGGTTCATCATCTCCGCGGCCGAGTTGACGATGAAGCCGAAGACGATGCTGGCTCCCGAGCCCGACGTGGCGGTCAAGGTCATCCGGCTGGTCGAGAAGCTCGAGGACCTGGACGATGTCCAGGGCGTGTACACGAACCTCGAAGTGACCGACGAGGTCCTGGCGCAGGTCGGCTAGGGTTGCTGACGCTGGGGATCGATCCGGGCACCGCTCGGCTGGGCTTCGGATTCGTGGATGACACCGACGGACTCCGCTGCCTAGAGTTCGGGGTCGTCGAAACTCCCTCCGCTCAGGCTATGCCTGGACGGCTTCTTGTGCTGTACGACGCGATCGAGGCGCTCATCGCTCGCCATCGCCCGGATGCGATTGCGGTCGAGCAGCTCTTCTTCGCACGCAACGTCACCAACGCGCTGGCCGTTGGGCAGGCCCGAGGGGTCGTCCTCCTGGCGGCCGCCCGTGCCGGCCTGGATGTCGCGGAGTACACCCCGTCGGAGGTAAAGCAGGCGGTGGCCGGATACGGCAAGGCCGACAAGGCGCAGATGGGGGAGATGGTCCGAATCACCCTGAGATTGGCCCAGGTGCCGCATCCGGACGACGCGGCCGACGCGCTCGCCGTCGCCCTCTGCCACGCGCAAACCGCTCCCTTCAACCTCCGCGTCGGCGCCTAGCTCATGGCGATCGGAACCGCCGCGAACGCGACCCGACAGCGTCTCGACGAGGCGATGGTCGCTCGAGGAGTGGCGGAGACGCGGTCGCGGGCACGGGCTCTGATCCTCGCCCGCGACGTACTGGTCAACGGCGCCGTCGTCGATCGGGCTGGGGCCGGGGTCAAGTCAACCGACGCGATCGCGCTGGTCGAGAAAGCTCGATTCGTTTCCCGTGGCGGAGAAAAGCTGGACCACGCCCTCGACCGCTTCGGGGTCGACGTCTCGGGGTTGGTGGCCGCCGACTTCGGGGCGTCCACGGGAGGGTTTACGGACTGCCTACTCCAACGCGGAGCCGCTCGCGTCTACGCGATCGATGTTGGCTACGGCCAGCTCGCGGAGAAGATTCGCGGGGATGCCCGCGTCGTGGTCTTGGACCGGACCAACGCCCGCCACCTCCGGGAACTGCCCGAGCCGATCGACATCGCGACCGTCGACGTGTCGTTCATCTCGCTCAATCTGGTGCTGCCGGCCGTCGCCGCGCTCCTCCGCTCCGGCGGCGTCTGCGTGCCGCTCGTCAAGCCGCAGTTCGAAGCGGGCCCGAAGGAGGTCGGCAAGGGCGGCGTTGTGCGCGACCCGGCGACCCACCGGCGGGTTCTCGAGGACGTGCTGGGAGCGGCGGAGGGCATCGGGTTCGGCTGTGTCGGGCTGACCGCGTCGCCGCTGTTGGGGCCGGCGGGGAACGTCGAGTTTTTGGCGTCGCTACGGCTGGGTGAGCCGAGCGGGGACGTGGGATCGATGATCGACCAGGCAATGCGGGAGGCAACTGAGCGGTGAGCCAGCGACCGCGGCCGTTTGACGACGTTCGGGCGGCCCTCGATGGAGACGGAGCCGGGAACCGGGCATTGCCAGTCGGTGATGACCGGCCGACGCTCCGGCTCGACCTTGCGCGTCGTCAGCGAACCGGCATCCCCGAGATTGTTCACGCCGAGCACAAGAGTGCCGAGACCGTTGCCGAGGCGTTGCTCCGGTTGGCGGAACGGAACGGCCGCGCATTGGCGACTCGGTGCTCGGAATCGGTTGCCGAGGAGGTCGAGCGGCGACTGAGAGTCGGGTGGGTTGTCGAACGGCACGAAAGAGCACGGGCGGTGGTCGTCGCGACCGCTGAGTCGTCGGTCGAGGACGGCGGAGGTCGCGTTGGCATGCTCGCCGCCGGCACCTCGGACTTGCCCATCGCGGCGGAGGCAGCGCTGGTAGCGCGAGAAATGGGGGCGACCGTCGACGAGGCGGTCGACGTCGGCGTGGCCGGCCTTCACCGGCTGGTGGGTCCGCTCGAGCGGATGGTCGGGTCGGGGGTCGACGTGATCGTCGTCGCGGCCGGCATGGACGGCGCCCTGCCGTCGGTCGTCGCCGGCCTCGTGGCGGTGCCGGTAATCGGGCTGCCGACGTCGATCGGCTACGGCTTCGGCGGAGGCGGGGTCGGCGCAATGACCACCATGCTCCAGTCGTGCGCACCTGGACTGGTCGTGGTCAACATCGACAACGGCGTCGGCGCCGGTTCAACCGCGGCGCTGATCGCCAACCGGATCGCCGCCGCCAAGGGCACCCCCTAGGCGGTCGAGCAGTGCGGCAATCGCCATCTCCGGCGAACTCCTTCGGTTCGCCACGTCCGCCACCAGGGTACCGAGGTCATCGGAACTGCCGACCTCTCGGAACCGTCGATCGAGCTCCTGACGGACGCCGCCGAGGATCTCGGCAACGGCCGCGCGGCGGGTGCGGTCGCCCCACCCGGCCGTCGCCTTGAGGTGGCGGTGGTGGGCCTCGATGGCCTCCAGAACGTCCTCGATGCCGTCGCCGCTCGTCGCCGAAACGCCGACAACTGGGGTGTCCCAGCCGTCGGGTTGGTGTTGAGCGGCGACATCCAATCGGAGGAGCCGCACCACCTCCCGTGCCCCGGGCAGATCCAGCTTGTTGACCACAAGCAGGTCGCCGATCTCGAGTTGACCGGCCTTGATCGACTGGACTCCGTCGCCGAGGCCCGGCACCTGGACGACCGCTACGGTGTGGGCCAGGTCGGCGACGGAAATGCCGTCCTGCCCGGTGCCAACGGTCTCGACCAGGATCGTCGAGTAGCCCGCCGCGTCGAGCAGGTGGACCGCTCGGGCGGCGGTCGGGGCGAGGCCGCCGAGGCGTCCTCGAGCGGCCATCGAGCGGACGAAGACGCCCGGGTCGGCGTGTCGCTCCATCATCCGGATCCGGTCACCGAGGACGGCGCCGCCAGAGACCGGGCTCGACGGGTCGATCGCCAGCACCGCGACGCGTTCGCTCCGCTTACGGAGACCGGCAACGAGAGCGGCGACGAGGGTGCTCTTGCCGCTCCCCGGCGGGCCGGTGATCCCGACGACGTGGGCTCGTCCGGTCCGAGGGTAGAGCTGCTCGAGCGCGGCGAGGCCACGGGGATCGTCGTTCTCGACCAGCGTCAGGAGGCGTGGCAGGGCCCGTTGATCGCCCCGGTCGAGTTGTTCCACCAGATCGCCGGCCACCCGCCTACGCCCCTTCGCGTCGGGGCGCGTGGTCGCGGAGAAAGGTGACGACCTCGGCGAAGGAGGTGCCTGGGCCGAAGACCGCAGCGATTCCCATTTCGTTGACCAAGGGCACGTCGTCGGAGGGGATGGTGCCACCGGCAACGACGAGGACATCGTCGAGTCCCCGATCGTGCAGGGCCGCCATGATCCGGGGGAAGAGCGGCAGGTGGGCCCCCGAGAGGATGCTGAGGCCGACGACATCGACGTCTTCCTGGAGCGCCGCGGAGGCAATCATCTCGGGCGTCTGGAAGAGGCCCGTATAGACCACCTCGAAGCCGGCGTCGCGGAGGGCGCGGGCGATCACCTTGGCGCCGCGGTCGTGCCCGTCCAGTCCGGGCTTCGCGATGAGGACCCGGATCGGGTGCGACGGCGGGGGCACCGAGGAGCCGATGGTCTTCGGAGTGGACTCAGTCATCGCGCGTTCCCGTAAAGCTTCGTCAACGGTCGTACCGGTAGAATCCTTCGCCGCCCTTGCGGCCGAGTTTGCCGGCGTCGACCATTCTCGCCAACAACGGGGCCGGGCGGTACTTGTCGTCGCCAAGGTCGCGGTGGAGCGTCCGCATGATGTCGAGGCAGACATCGAGGCCGATCAAATCGGCGAGGGCAAGGGGGCCCAACGGGTGGGATGCCCCGAGCTTCATCACCTCGTCGATCGCCTCCTTGCCGGCGACCCCTTCGGCGAGGCAGAGGACGGCTTCGTTGATCATCGGCAGGAGCACACGGTTGACGACGAAACCGGGGGAATCGTTGACGACGACCGGCGTCTTGCCGAGTCCCCGGACGAAACCGAGCGCCCGATTGACCGTCGCCTCGTCCGTACGCAGACCGCGAACCACCTCGACCAGCGGCAGCACCGGTACCGGGTTGAAGAAGTGGAGGCCCAAGAAGCTACCAGGCGCCTTCACCGCGGCGGCCAGACGGGTGATCGAGATCGACGACGTGTTGGAGGCCAGGAGCGCGCTCTCGGGCACGATGGCGTCGAGTTCCCGGAACAGGGTGACCTTGATCTCCGGATCTTCGAAGATGGCCTCGATGACGATCGCCGCCGCGGCCGCCTCGTCCAGCCCCTGAGCCGGTTGCAAGCGGGTTCGGGCGGCTCGGGCGTCGCTCGAAGCGAGCTTGCCCTTCTGGACCGCGCGCTCCCAAGCGGTCTCCAGGACCGCCAGTCCGTGCTCGAGATTTCTTTGGTCGGCGTCGAAGAGCAGTGTAGGGTGGCCGGCTTCGGCGACCGCTTGAGCGATTCCGCGTCCCATGGTGCCGGCGCCGATCACGAGTACGATCTCGGTGCTGGCCCTGACCGACTGTCGGTCGGTATCCTGCTCGGTCACCGTTTCTCCCAGCCGTTCTGTCCCGCCGAAGCTCTCACGATCGTACAGTCGCGGTGTCCGGATGAGCACGGGAGAGGCGGAACGGGTTGAAGTCAGTCCGTCGGTCGAAGATGTCGACCCCCTCGGCCCGCTTCAGCGAGCCGACGATCAGATAGGTAACGGGCATCAGCAGTAACTCGACGCCGACCTTGAAGACGTAATTGGAGACGAAGACGGCCAGCAAGAGCTCGTTCGGGAGCACGCCCCAGAAGGCGATGGCCAGGAAGATGGCGGTGTCGACGCCCTGACCGCCGATGGTCGACGACGACGTTCGGAGCCAGAGGAAGCGACCATGGGTCGCCACCTTGAGTCGGGCGAGGACGGCGCTGTTGACGAACGAGCCGGCCCAGAAGGCGACGAGGCTGCCGACGATGATCCGCGGGGTTTGCCCGAGGATGGCATGGAACGCGCCGGCCAGTTCGTAGCCGGGAGCCGCCGGCAACGCGTCGACCAGGGCGAGGAACCCGGCCGCGACGGCGATCCAGATAAACCCGATCCAAATTACCCGCCGCGCCCGCCGGTAGCCGTAGACCTCGGTCAGGATGTCTCCGAAGACGTACGACAGCGGGAAGAGCACGGTTCCGCCGTCGAACTCGAACGGCGGGATCGAGACGATCTTGGTCGAGGCGATATTGGAGAGGAGCAGGGTGGCGACGAATGACGCCGTGATCAGGTCGAGGAACCGGAAGGCGTCTCTCGGCCCCGGTACGCCCTCGATAGGGGGCAGGGCAGCGCTCATCATGCCGGCTCCAGGACAGTGGATTCCCGCTTGTTGCAGCGATTCATTGCGGCGATGATGCCTTCCGCCACCCACCGCTCGCAGCAGTCGGCTGCACCGCCGACGATCTCGGGTAGCGCTCGCTCCTCCGCCGGCCCGAACCGCGACAGGACTTGGGCGGTGGCGGCACCGGGGCCGCGCCCGATCCCGATTCGGAGGCGCGGGATGTCGCGACCGCCGAGTTGTTCCGTCACGGACTTCAGGCCGTTATGCCCGCCGGCGCTGCCGTCTGCTCTCATCCGGATCGAGCCGAACGGGAGGTCGAGGTCATCCAACACGACCAGGATGTCCTGGCGTGGGACCTTGTACCAGCCTGCCGTCTCGCGCACGGAATGGCCGCTGAGGTTCATGTAGGTCTGCGGCTTGACCAGGACCAGTTTCTCCGCCTTGTGCATGATGTCCACCAGGTCGGCCTTGAAGCGCTTGCGGAAGATTCCGCCTCCGGCTCGGCGCAGGAGTTCGTCGACGACCATGAAGCCGAGGTTGTGGCGGGTGGTCGCGTATTCACGGCCGGGATTTCCCAATCCAACGATCAATTTCATCAGATAGCGCGGGTGCCTCCTGGAGCGAAGCCGGTCGGTGGTATACTCCCGGCCCGATTCTGCCACGTCGCGGCACTCCTCATCCCGTACGGCCGCACGCCTCGTCGAGGACCTCCTGCATGTTCGGCGTCGGGTACACGGAACTCTTCATCATCGCGGTGATCGCCCTGGTGGTCTTCGGGCCAGCCCGACTGCCCGAGTTGGCAGGGCAGGCGGGGCGCTGGATCCGCGAGTTCCGCAAGATGACGTCCGACCTGACCGGCGAGTTCGAGAAGACCATCGCCGAGGTCGACGACATCAAGGACACCTTCCGCCGCGAGATGAAGTCGATGGTCGACGAGGTCGACACCGTCGCCGACAGCGTCAAGAGCGACCTCTCCTCGGCGACTGGTCGCAAGGGAACGCCGGCAAAGCTGGGGAGCGGGTCGGCGAAGACGGCGGCAACGTCGGGGGCCGCCAAGACCTCGGGGGCGAAGCCTGCCTCCAGGACCGCTCCCAAGCACGCCGTTAGCAAACCCGCGACGAACGGCAAGGCCGCGCTCCCGCTTGCCACCAAAGCCGATCCCCTGGTCGACGTGTCCATGTTGGACGACGCCCTGCTGACGGGCCCAACCTCCGGTAACGGCAACGGGACCGAACTTGAAAACCTGGTTGCCCAGGGTGACCCCGCGCTGGCGCGAGTCCGGCAGCGCCGTGCCGCGGCGTCGTACAGCCGGCGGGCCTGATGCATCTCAACCGATTTGGGTTGGCAACCCTTTGGTTCTCCCCAAGAACTGTCCCCGAGGTTGACCGGATGACCGGCCGTCCAACGACGCGCCGAGACGGTCGGCGCGCGGCGCTTCGCCTGTACCCGTGAGCTTGAGCGTTCCAACCTCTACCATCGGACCGACGGGATCGGGATTCCGGTTCGACCTCCTGGCGGAAGCCGCGGGCTGTGCCGCCAGGCGTGGTCGCCTGACTCTTGGGCGTGGTGACGTTGAGACTCCGGCGTTCATGCCCGTCGGGACGCAGGCGGCAGTCAAGACGCTGCACCCCGACGAAGTGCGGGCGACCGGCGCCTCGATCATCCTGGCGAATACCTACCACCTGATGCTGAGGCCCGGGGTCGAGACGATTCGGCGAGCAGACGGTCTCCACCGCTTCATGGGCTGGGACGGTCCGATCCTGACCGACAGCGGGGGGTTCCAGGTCTTCAGCCTGGCCCACAAGGCCCAGGTCTCCGACGATGGCGTCACCTTTCGCTCCCACATCGACGGGTCCGCTCACAGGCTGACTCCCGAGCGGGCGGTGGAACTACAGCTGGGGTTCGGCTCGGATGTGCTGATGCCGCTCGACCACGTGGTCGGCTTACCGGCGGAACGGGTTGCTGTCCGGGACGCCACCGAGCGGAGTCACCGTTGGCTGGTCCGTTGCCAAGAGGCGCATCGGGCCAGGGACGAAACAAGCCGGGGCTCGGTCCTCTTCGGGATCGCCCAGGGCGGACTGGAGCCGGACCTCCGGCGGGAGAGCGCCCGCTTCGTCGCCTCGTCCGAGGTTGCGGGGTGCGCCATCGGCGGCCTCAGCGTCGGCGAACCGAAGCCTTTGATGGCGGCGATGCTGGAGGTCGTCGAACCCGACCTGCCCCGCCAGAAGCCGCGCTACCTAATGGGGGTGGGCTCGCCGGAGGATCTCTGGATGGGGGTCGAACGCGGAGTCGATCTTTTCGATTGCGTGTTGCCAACGCGGCTGGCGCGGAACGGGGCTGTGTTCACGCCGGATGGCCGGGTCAGCATCCGCCACCGCTTCTTCGCTGAGCGGCACGAGCCCCTCGACCCGAGTTGCGATTGCGCCGCATGCTGCCGCTTCACGGCGGCCTACCTCCACCACCTGTTCCGGGCGGGCGAGGTGCTCGGGCTCAGGCTCGCCTCGGCCCACAACCTCCGGTTCCTGGCGCGGCAGATGGAGTCCATCCGTGCCGCGATCGAGGCGGGAGCGTTCACCCAGGCTCACGCAGAGTTCCGGGATCGGTATCGGCCAGTGGGTGCCGTCGGAGGCGGCGTGCGGGATGACGGACTGGAGGGAGAGCCGTGACGTCTCTATTCCCGCTGTCTACAATCCGCCGGCGGCGTGCGCTGTCAGAAGGGACCGAAGGGGTGGGATCAGGTCCCGAAGGGACGCGGTACGAGCCGGAGCTCGATGCCGACCGGGTCGGTGGCATCGCCGCCGGCGTCGATGTCATCGAGATCGCCCGGATCGAGCGCGTCCTGGGCGAGTTCGGCGAGCGGTTCCTGCGCAAGGTCTACACGGAGCGGGAGCGCCAGCGGTACGGGGACCGGGTGCCGGAGTTGGCCGCCCGCTTCGCGGCGAAGGAGGCAACGTCGAAGGCGCTCGGGACGGGTATCAGGGGAATCCGCTGGAAAGAGATGGAGATCGTCTCGAACCGGCGCGGCAAGCCGATCCTGGTGCTCCACGGCGGTGCCGCCGAGCGCGCCGCGCGCCTCGGCTTGACTGCCTTCGATGTCTCGCTGACCCACTCCCGAACCGACGCGATCGCGTTCGTGGTCGCGCTCCGAGGGGCCGCGAAATTGGACGACCGATGAGGGAGAACCAGATGGGAACGGCGCCTGCGCGGCTTCGGCCGGAGTTGGGACCGGACGACTTGACGATCGATCGTGCGCTGGCCGCCGAGCTCGCGCCACGGCGTGAGTTCGGCGCGCACAAGTGGGGCGTCGGCGGTCTCGTCATCGTCGCCGGCGCTCCGGGGTACGCCGGCGCCGCGGTTCTCAGCGCGCTCGCCGCCGGCCGCAACGGTGCCGGCATCATCAACGTCGCGTTGCCCCGGTCGCTCTCAGCTCCGGTCGTCATCGCCGTCCCCGAGGCCGCGACCATCCTCTTGTCGGACGACGATCCGCGTCGCTCCGTCGAGTCGATCGAGAAGAAACTCGAGAAGTCAGCTGCGATCCTGATCGGTCCCGGGCTGAGCGAAGACGAGGCCGCCGGCGATCTCCTGGCGGCCATCTTCGGCCTCGAAGCGAGTCGCTCCGCGATCGGCTTCGGCTTCGACTCCGGCGCACTGGCGCCGAGGGGCGACGGCGGTCTTCTCGGTCGTGCAGGGAAGCCGGCCGTGCTCGACGCCGACGCCCTGAACTGGCTTGCGAAGCAGACAGACTGGCCCTCGTTGATTCCCCCGGGGCGCGCGGTGCTGACGCCGCACGTCGGGGAACTTTCCCGCCTCCTCGACGCCCCGGCGGCCGATCTGATCGCCAACCCGGTCGAGACGACGCGCGAGGCAGCGAAGGCCTGGGGCCAGACCGTCGTCTTCAAGTACGGGTACACCGTCGTCTCCGACGGGGAGCGCACCCTGGTAGCGGAGGCGGCGCCGCTGTCCCTGGCGACGGCGGGGTCGGGGGATGTCTTCGCCGGGGCGATCGGCGCCTACCTTGCCCAGGGACTCGACGCGGTCGATGCGGCGTCCCTCGCCGTCTACGTCGGCATGCGCGCCGCGTCGAGACTGGAAGAGCGGTTCGGCACGATCGGGCTCGTCGCTGGCGACCTGCCGGCGGCGATGGCCGAGGAGTTGGCGCTGCTCGAACGCGAGCCCACCGGGGAGGAATCGTGACGGACGGGAGCGACGGGCTGACGGTCACCGAGATCATGCGCCAGAACGTGCCGGCCGCGGCGCCCGCCGACTCGATCGCAACGGTGGCCCGGTTGCTTGCTGACAATGCCCTGCCGGGCGTCCCGGTGATCGACGGCGACACCCTGGTCGGCATCGTGACCGAGTCCGACCTGGTCTTCCGCGAGGCGGACGTGAGCGTGCCGACGGTGGTGCCGGTGCTGGACGCGATGCTGGTTGCCGATGCCGGCACCCCATTCGAGGAGGACTTGCGGCGGGTGCTGGCCTTGACCGCCGGCGAGCTGATGACCTCCCCCGTCTACACGATCCGCCGCTCGGCGACGCTCAACCAGGTGGCGACGCTGATGGTCGAGCACCGGGTGAACCCGGTCCCCGTGGTCGACGAGAGCAACACACTAGTCGGAATCGTCAGCCGGGCGGACCTCGTCCGGGTAATCGCCCGTCTCGAAGGAGCCTCCATCGGTGAGGAAGGCGAGCGGGCCGGTTTCGGCCCCGTTTAGATCGATACCCAACCGGGAAGCCGAGTGGACCGGGCGGGCAACCCGGGCCGAGATCGACCTCGGCGCGTTCGCAGGCAACGTCTCGGTGATCCGGAAGGAGCTTCCCGCCGGCACGGGATTGATGGCGGTGGTCAAGGCGAACGCCTACGGCCACGGCGCGGTCGAGATTGCTCGCACAGCGGTCGAATCCGGCGCCGTCGGCCTGGGGGTGGCCACCGTCGGCGAAGGCCAGGCGCTGCGGCTGGCCGGGATCTCGGCGCCGATCCTGATCCTCGGGGCTGTTGACCCAGGAGAGGTGATGGCCGCTCTCGGGCACGAACTCGCGCTGACGATCGGCACCGAAGAGCTGCTCGAGGCAGTCCAGTCGGCGGTGCGGACGGTGGTGCCGGTTGCGCCGGTACCGGTCCACATCAAGGTAGATACCGGCTTGCGGCGCTACGGTGCTCTCCCGGACCTCGCCTGTGTCCTGGCCCGACGAGTGGACGCGGACCCGCTGCTCGAACTCGACGGCCTCTCCACCCACTTCGCGGTTGCGGACACAGACGACGACGAGCACGGGTTCACCAGCCAGCAGCGGACCGCGCTTGCTCAATGCCTGGCCCGGCTTGCCGAGGAGGGGATCCGACCGCGCTCATGGCACCAGGCGAACTCCGCCGCCGCACTCAGGCACCTCGCCGAGGGATCCAGCTTCGCGCGGGTCGGCCTCGCGCTCTACGGAGCATCTCCGTCGCCGAAGCTGCCGTTGCCCGGCGGTGTTCGGCCGGTGATGACGCTTCGGTCCCGGATCGCGCGGGTCTTCGACCTCACCCCTGGCGACAGCGTGGGCTACGGCCGCGGTTACCGGTGCGTCGCGCCGGAACGCGCGGCACTCGTGCCGCTGGGCTATGCCGACGGCTACCGACGGGGGCTGTCCGACAGGGGCTGGATGGGCATAGCGGGCCGGAAGGCCCCGGTCATCGGTCGGATTTCGATGGACCAGACGGTTGTCCGACTACCCGACGGGGTGACCACCACGGTCGGCGACGAGGTGGTCGTGATGGGTGGCATTCTGGGCGAGGCGGCGCCGACCGTTGACGAGGTGGCCGAACTCTGCGGCACGATCTCCTACGAAATCTTCACCGGGATCGCAGCCAGAGTGCCGCGGCACGTGCTGCGGTTCGACTAACGAACAAGCTAGGGAAATCCGGGGCAAAAAGGAAGGGCGACGGGGGTCGGCCACCGCCCTCCTGGACCCGCCGCGCTCGGCGCTACTCCGTCGCAGCCAACTCCGCGGCAACACGCTTCAGATTGTCGATATCGCGCCTGACGACGAACGTGCGCCCGCTCATGTCGTCACGGACGTAGTTGAGCGTGCGGTCGTCCATCCAGCGGTAGATCGTCGGCCGGGTGACGCCCAATTGCTGGGCGGCGTTGCCGATGCTGACGAGCTCCGCGGGATCGTAGGCCCGGTACTTGGCCACGGCCAACATGCGCCCGAGGTCTGTGTCCCAGAACGACCGGGGCACCGTGTAATCGTCGGCCGCGGCTGGCCAGAACAGGAGCTGGAGGACGGAGTCGATCGCGGCGAGGACGCGTTCCTTCGGTTCCCGCACCTCGCCTCGTGCGAGGTCAGCCAAACGGGTCAAATCCTGGCCCAGCGGCCCCTGCCGGAGCTGGTCGAGGCTGAGCGGCGCGAACGCCGCCGGATGGAGTTGGGATACCAGGCGGTGGTGATGGCTGTAGACCAGTTGCAGGGCCTGGTCCACCACATCCTGATAATCCGGCTGCTCGGCCTCCACTGGGGCTCCTTTCTGCCGAATCAGGTAACAAACGTGACCGAACACCGCTTGTGACTGTACGGTCGGAGTCTAGGTGGGGGACTTAGAGGTGTCAATAAAGCGCTGAACGTGCGGGTGATTCCAGGACCCATGGGGTGGACGAGCCGCCCTGCCCTTTGTTCCGCCGGTGCTTGCCGCCCGAGCGTCGCTTTTGCGCCTGAGTTCTCTGTGCGGTGGGCGGTTATAGAACGACGGATTATCCGCGGATTTGCGAGGCCTTCCAGCCGATCCCTCTTCGGGGGTACCGCCGCATTCATGGCGATTTGACTGTCAAACGCGGGTGGGCGGATTTGGATGAGTGGTGGCGACGATTGTAAGGAATGGTGGAACCGAACAAGCTTCGGTTGGGTTACCCCTGGCCGGTGGTCATGCCCCGGATGGCCAGCCCCGCGATGAACAGCGCGAGAAGGCTGTAGACGATGAGGGCCTGCCGCTGGTCGCGCTCCTTGAGGAAGCTCCAGGCGAACGGGAGAACGAGGATGCCCGTCACCCCGTACAGGTAGTGGGTCGTTTCCGGAGGACGGCCGCCGAGCGCCACGAGCACCACCCCGGCCAGGACCTGGACGACGACGAGGGCCTGTCCGATCGCGAGTGCCCCGGCGATGCTGCCGGAGAGCCCTCCCCCGCGGACGAACGCGAAGACTCCCCAGAGGCCGACGGCCGCCCAGAAGATCATGACCGAGAGCGATAGCCGGTCGTGGATGAGGTGCATGGTCGGGTACAGCGTCGATCTCCCTCAGGATGGTCGGGCGAGCATTGGTCGATCGAGCCGTCGACCGTCCGATCCGCGAGTATAGGGCCCGGTGTTCGGGGTGCGATCCGGTTCCAGGGGTGGAACGCGCACCGCGTCACCACGGCAACCGGAGTTGGTTGGGACGCGGCGGATTCGCCTCCCACACCTGCTTGGCGCCGTTCCGATTCATGGCGGCGACTGGGGCGACGAGTCCGGCCTGGTCGAGGGCCATTAGGATGGTCTCACACGCGAGATCGGGGCGGTTGTTCGTGCGCGAGAGATGTGCCAGCCAGATCGTCGGGGAGCGGCGGGAAACCCGGAGCGCCTTGGCAAGGAGAACGGCACCATCCGCGTTCGACAGGTGGCCGCGAGGCGAGAGGATCCGCCGCTTCAACTGGGGCGGGTACGGGCCGTCCCGGAGCAGCGCATCGTCGTGGTTGGCCTCGAGGACGATCAGGTCGCTCTCGGCAAGCGCGTCGATCAGCGAGTCGTCGGCTCGACCAAGGTCGGTCAACACCGTGATCCGGCGGTCGGCGACGGAGATTGTGAATCCGTACGGCTGACGTGCGTCGTGCTCGACCGGTAGCGCGGTGACGACGAACCCGTCGACCGTGACCTCCCGCCCGGGTGCGATCCGGGCTACCCCGTCGCCCTTCAATTCGAGTGACGTTAGCGTTCCCTCGCTGGCGACCACGCCTACATCCGAGCGGGCAAGTACCGGCAGTGAGCGAACGTGGTCGCCGTGCTCGTGGCTGAGGAACACGGCCGCGAGCGAGGCCGGCGACTGCCCCGCGGCCTCCAATCCGGCCATGAGGCGGCGTCGGTCCACGCCGCAGTCGACGAGAATCGCCGCACCGCCCGCGGCGACGACGAGTGCGTTGCCGGAGCTGCCGCTCCCGACGTTATGGACGCGAACCCGCGGCGAAGTTGGTAGGGCGACCGGCGAGTTCCGATCGGCCGGTTGACCGCGGCGAGGAATGCGCACGCTCACAAGGTAGACTCCCTCGCGGGCAGAAACCAACACGGGCGGCGGACCCTCCCAGGCCGGGACGAGGGGTTCGTGCGGGAGGACCGAATTGGACCAATTTCAACGGGCCGGAGGTGGTCCCACGCAGCGTAGTCCCGGGGGCAGCTCTCGGCCACCCCAAGCGCCTCGGGGCCGGTTCGGGTTGTCGCCGTCCACCACCCGCATGGTCGTGACGGCGGGGATCATCTTCGGCCTCTTCCTCCTCGTCGTCTCGACCGCGTCGTTCTGGGTCGACTGGTGGTGGTACGGCAGTATCGGCTACCGCCAAGTGCTGACGACGCGCTACGTCTCTCAGATCGCGGCGTTCCTGGTGACGGGCGGGTTGGCCGCGCTCTTCTTCGCCGCGAACTGGAAGATGGCGCTCCGGGTCAGCCGATCGCTGGCCTACCAGGGCGGCGGTTTTTTCTCGACCCGCGTCGGCAGCTGGCTTCTGGTCGGGCTAACCCTGCTCCTCGGCCTGACGGTCGGGTCCTCGGCCTCGGCCCGCTGGGAGTCGTGGCGGCTCTTCCTGGCCGGCGGGTCGTTCGGTATCGTTGACCCCATCTTCGGCCGCGACGCCGGGTTCTACGTGTTCCGGCTCCCGGTGCTGACGCTCCTCCACCAAGGGGCACTCTCCGTCTTGCTGCCGACTCTGGTCGTGGTCGTCGCAATCTATGCGGTGGCGCTCGGCATCGAGCGGATCGATCTCGCCAATCCGCCACGGCCGATCCGTTCGCACGTCCTCGTGCTGGCAATGCTGTTCCTGGTGCTGGTGGCGGTGGGGTACTACCTGGCCAACTTCGGCCTCGTCTACTCAAGCCGCGGGTCGGTCTTCGGCGTCGGGTTCACCGACGCCACCGTCGTCCGCCCGCTCAATCTGATCCTGGTCGCCGTCTCGCTCATCGCGGCGGTGCTGGTCGCGCTGAACATCGCCCGCTGGCGGGGGCGGCTGCTCGTGATCACCGGCGCCGCATGGCTTATAGCGGTAGTTCTAGGCGGCGTTCTCCCGGCGATCGTCCAACAAGCGATCGTGGAACCGTCGGAGTTGGCGCGGGAGCAGCCCTACATCACAAACAACATCGCGCTGACGCGCGCCGCCTACGACCTGGATCGGACCGAGACGGAGAGCCTGAGCGGGCAAGGCGAGCCGTCGCCGGAGCAACTCTCGCCGGACTCGGAGATCTTCGACAACATCCGACTCTGGGACTACCGGATCGCCGGCCAGACGTTCCAGCAGTTGCGCTCGTTCGTGCCTTACTACGTCTTTCCGGATGTCGATGTCGACCGGTACGAGATCGATGGGCGGCTCAGACAGGTGCTGATCGCGGCCCGCGAGCTCTCGACGGACGGGCTGCCGCCGAACGCGCAGACGTGGTTGAACGAACACTTCGCCTACACCCACGGCTACGGCGTCGTCGTCAGCCCGATCAGCGAGGAGACGGTCCAGGGGCTACCGAGGTTCCTCGTCGGGAACATTCCGCCCGAGGGAGCGGGTCCGCTGGCGATCGAGCGACCCGAGATTTATTTCGGCGAGGAGACCGCAAACTGGGTGGCGGTCAACACGCGGCAAGGCGAGATCAGCGGCCTCAGCGGCGAGACCGAACCCCGAACGTACGACGGCGCCGCCCGCGGTTCGGTCGGCGTCTCCAACTACCTCGAGCGGCTCGTCCTGGCGCTGAACCTGGGAGACAACCGGATCCTGCTCGGCAACCCGCTGACCGAGGAATCTCGGATCCTGCTCCGGCGGTCGATCCAAGAGCGGGTTGCGGCGGTGGCGCCGTTCCTCCTGGCCGACCCCGATCCGTACATGGCGATCGTGAACGGGCGCCTCGTCTGGATCGTCGACACGTATTCGGCCACCGACCGCTTCCCCGGCTCCACGCCGTTCGAGGAGCTCAACTACCTCCGCCACACGGCCAAGGTTACCCTCGACGCCTACGACGGCACGGTGACCGTTTATCGAACCGAGGTACCCGACCCGATCGCGGACGCCTACGCGCGGGTTTTCCCCGACGTCTTCACTCCGATCGCCGAGGCGTCGCCGGAACTACGGGAGCACTTCCGCTATCCGGAGGGGTTGTTCGACATCCAATCCGAGGTCTACGCCGCCTACCACGTTACCGACCCGGCCGCGTTCTACAACGGCGAGGACCGCTGGGAGATCGCCGAAGAGGAGGTCGAGGGCGACGGTCGGCGGGAGGGCGGCACCCAGCGGATGGAGGCGTACTACATGACCCTTCCGCTACCGGGCGAGACCGAGTCGAGCTTCAAGCTGGTCCGTCCGTTCACGCCGAACAACCGACCCAACATGTCGGCCTGGATGGCGGGCCAAACCGATGCAACGGGTCAGGGGCAGCTGACGGTCTTCCGGTTTCCCCGCCAAACAACGGTCTTCGGGCCGCAGCAGGTCGAGGCCCGGATCAACCAGGACCCCGAGATTTCGTCCCAGATCACGCTGCTGAGCCAGGCCGGCTCGCGCGTCATCCGGGGCAACCTGCTCGTCCTCCCGATCGGCGAGACGGTCATCTACGTCCAGCCGCTCTATCTCCAGGCGACGGAAACGCAGGGAGCGCCGACCGAGCTCCAGTTCGTTATCGTGGCGACCAACGACGACGTCGAAATGCGGCCGACGTTGGCGGAGGCGCTGGCGGCGGTTGCCGGGGAAGACGGCGCGCCGGCCGCCGCGGAGCCGGCGCAGGCCGAGGTGTCCGAACCGACCGACCTGCCGGTCGGCGACCTTGCCGAGCAAGCCCTCGCCGCCTACGACCGGGGGCAGGACGCCCTCGTTCAGGGCGACTGGCAAGGGTACGGCGACGCCCAGGCCGAGCTGGCCGCCATTCTGCAGCGGTTGGCCAACGTCGACGGCGGGGAGCCGGTTGGGCAAACGGGCGAGGAGATCCCGGTTGATGGCACCCCGGCACCTTGAGGCCCTGGTGAGGGTACGCGTGCCGGATGAACGCGAGCGGCCCCTCGACGGGTGAGCGGGGATTCGCTAGCCTACCGGTCGTCGCTCATGCCCGCTCGTCGGGATGGATGGAGGAGGGCGCCAATGGGAGCGGAAGTCGCCCGCTGGTTGATCGCGATCGGTGCGGTCGCGGCATGGACGGGAATCATCGTCGCCGGCATGGGAATGTCCGAACTGGTGCCCAGTGCGGAGTTGATCCAGCGAGGCATTCTCGTGTCCGTCGCCGGGTTCGTCGCACTGATCGCCGGTATCGTGCTGTACCGCGGCACCATCGAGGCAGACGAGTCTTCCGGGTAGCGAGGGCCGACTAGGCGGAGGTCGGCGGCGTCCGTCATTCCGGCCAAGCCGACTCAACGCCGAGGTGAGGCATCCTGGTCCGTTGGTACCGGCCACGGCGAGCGGGACTCGACAATGGCCCGGTCGGCGTACCACCGCCGCCGGAGTTGCCCGACGAGGTACAAGGAGCCCGTTCCGAGCACCCAGGTCCTTCGCTCCCCGGCAAGATCGAGCGCGCGCGCCATCGCGGCCTCCGGTTCGGGCTGAACGATGACGGGTCCGTCGAAGCCCCGCTCGCGGGCGAGGCTTGCGATCGTCGATGCAGGAGTTCCTGGCTTGGCGGTCGCCGCCGCCGTCGTCGCGACGAGGGCAACCCCGGAGGTAAGGACCGGAGCAAGCCCGCGAGCGTCCTTCGCCGCCAGGGCACCGACGACGACAACCGGGGGCGGGAGTCGACGGTTCTGACGCCAGTTACTGACCGCGGACATCAGGGCCGACACCTTGTCCGGGTTGTGGGCGCCATCGAGGATGACCGGCGGTTCGCTCCGGCTAGGCATCCGCTCGAATCGTCCTGGAAGCATCGCCCCGTCGAGACATCGGGGATCAATCTTGTTCGGCGAGACGTGGCCGATCTTGGCGAGCCCCTGCACGGTTGCGACCGCCACCGCCCGATTCGCCTGGACGTGCGGCACTTGTCCGGCGTCCCCGTCGCACTCCATGAGTTCGACTACTTGGAGGCGGACACCCGCCTTTGCTGCCTCGGCGGTGATGATTTCCAGCGTCTCGGGCCGCCGCTCTCCGGTCACGGCGAGAGCGCCCGGCTTGATGATCCCGGCCTTGTGCCATGCGATGTCGGCCGTCGACGGGCCGAGTGATTCGACGTGGTCGAGCCCGATATTGGTGATGACGGTCGCGACCGGTTCGACGACGTTGGTGGGGTCGAACCGGCCGCCGGCACCAACCTCGACGACGGCGATGTCGACCCGATTCACGGCGAGCCACTTGAGCGACAAAGCGGTCCAGATCTCCGCGTAGGTCAATCGCGATTCGCCGGTTTGCCCCCTCCACCATGACTCCGCCTGTTCCACCTCCGCAACTGCCGCGAGGAGGGCCGAACCGGCGATGAGCCGGTCGCCGATCTGCAACTTCTCCGTGGCGACTTGGAGATACGGCGACGTGGCCAGGCCGACCCGAAGACCGGCCCCGGTGAGCAGAGCCGCGATCCCGATTGAGGTCGATCCCTTGCCACTCGTCCCGGTCACGTGGACGACGGGGAGGCCCGATTGGGGCTTGCCGAGCACTTCGAGTACGCCGCGTGTCCGCTCGAGCCGACGCTGGGCGCGCGCCTGGATCGCCGTGCGGGATGTCGGGAGGGGCGACAACGGGGAAAGCCGCGTCTCCAGCCGAGCGAGCGCCGCGAGGTAGGACTCCCAGTCTTCGACCGCGGTTGGAGGGACCGAGCTAGAGGAAGCGGGCGCAGACATCGTTGGCCAGCATGAGACCGCGTCGGCTAAGGGCGACGGTGTCCGCTGAACGCCTCAGGAGACCGAGGTCGACGAGGTCAGAGATCGCGGTACCAAACGCCTCGTCGAGGGAGATCCCGTGACGGGCCGCGAAGCGGGCGGCGTCGACTCCGTCTTCCAACAGGCGGAGGCCGAGCATCATCGTCTCGCCCATCGCCGTCGGCGGCGGAATGGTCTCGACGTTTGACCGTGCGTCCTCACCCCGCTCGATGGCCTGACAATAGGTCTTTGGCAGGAGGTGGTTCATCCACCGCCGTCCTCCAACATGCCCGTGGGCTCCGGCTCCGATGCCGAGGTAGTCGCCATTGCGCCAGTAGAGGCGGTTGTGGCGCGAACCCAATCCGCTCTCCCTCGACCAGTTGGCAACCTCGTAATGGGCCCAGCCGGCATTCGCGAGTCGATCGATGGCAAGTTCGTAAAGGTCCGCCGCGGCATCGTCGTCGGGAGGTACGAGCACGCCACGCGCAACGGCGTCGGCCATCGGTGTCCCCGGTTCGACGATCAGGGAGTAGAGAGAGAGGTGCTCGGGAAGCGAGCCGCCGACGGCGCTGGCAAGGACCGTGTCGAGATCGCGTCCGAAAGCGTCAGGCGTCTGGCCGGGCCACCCGAACAGGAGATCGAGGCTGAGGTTGGCGACGCCGGCAGTGCGGGCGGCCTGGACGGCAGCGCCCACCTGCTCGGCTTCGTGGAGGCGGCCCAGGGTCCGCAGCCCGCGCCGGGACAGGGTTTGGGCGCCGATGCTGACCCGGTTCACGCCGGTCTCGAGGAGGTTTGCGAAGTAGGCGGCGTCGACGCCGTTGGGGTTAACTTCGAGCGTCACCTCGGCGTCGCGCTGGAGATCGAACGAGGACCGGCACGCCCCCAGGATCCGACCGATTTCGTCCGGCGAGAGGAGGGACGGCGTGCCGCCCCCGAGGAAAACGGATGCGACGGACCGACCGAAGAGGAGCGGGGCCGAGGCCTCGATCTCCTGTTCGACGGCCGCGACGTAGCGGGGGACGAGCGCATCCTGGCCGGAGTAGGTGTTGAAGTCGCAATAGGGGCAGATGTGGGCGCAGAACGGGACGTGGACGTAGATGCCGGCGGCCTCGGCGGGGAGGGCCGGCGCACCCTCGGCGTGTGTCCGCGCCAGTTCCGGGCTGAACGGCGCGATCGACGGACTTCTCACTGGACGGGCGCGGCCGGTGCCGGCTCGGACCTCGGGGCACCGGCGGGGAAGTGGGTCGAGAGCCAGATGACCACGGTTTCGTCGCCGTCGTTGCGCGCCCGGTGGGCCGCTCCGGGAGTCTCAATCACCGCGTCGCCGGTGCCAAGGACGACGGTCTCACCGGCATCCACCCGGCCTTCCGGCCGACCCGCCCCTTCGCTAGCGCGGACGATCGTCACGTGGTCGCTCAGGACGGTGTAGGTCAGTTCCCCGGCGGCGATGGTGCCGAGTTGTGTTCCCGGGTGAATGTGAGGGGCGATGGCGCCGCCGGGCTCGACCCGGACGACGGCAATCGCGAGGACGGGATCTTCGATGGCCACTGGGGATGCCTCGGCGATGACCTGGCTGGAAACAGTCGGCGTTTCCGCCGCTGGCATTCCCGTCTGCGATCCGGCGCCGTCAAGCGTCGGAACGGCGATGGCGAGGACGAAGGCGGCGAGTGCCAACGGTGTTTGATGCCAGCCCATCCCGCGCTCCCTGATGCCGTTCGACGACCGTGTCAACGAGAAAGGTTCGTTGGCGACGAGATCGCCCGGACGGGCGACCTACTCGAATCGATTAGAGGAGCCGTTTCAACCGCTCCCCGTCGATGTTGCCGCCGCTCAGTGTCGCCACGGTCTTGGTCCCCGCCGCCAGGCCGACGCGGCCGGTCAGGAGGGCCGCGACGGCCGCGGCCCCGGCGGGTTCGACCACCTGCTTGGTTCGTTCCACCACCAGCCGCAGCGCCGCCACGATTTCGTCGTCGGAGACGAGGACGACATCGTCCGCATGCTCGGCGATGATGGCCTGCGTCAGCTCGGCACCGAACGGCGCCGCCAGACCGTCGGCGACAGTATCGATCCGATCCAGCGTCACCGGGTAGCCAGCGGCGAGGCTCCGGGAAACGGCTGCCGCACCTTCCGGTTCGACCCCGATCACCCGCACATCCGGTCGGAGTGCCTTGACGGCGAGCGCGATCCCGGCGAGCAGACCGCCACCGCCCGTAGAGACGACGACGGCTTCGACATCGGGAACATCCGCCAGGATTTCCAGTCCGACCGTGCCTTGGCCGGTTATCACATCGGCATCGGCGAAGGGGTGGACGTAGTGGAGGTCATGGGCGGTCCGGAACGAGTCCATCGCCGAGAACAACCGCTCCATCGAAGGAGCGAACAAGCATTCCGCCCCGTAGCCGGCAATTGCCGCCACCTTGGTCGGCACGGCCGTTTCCGGCATGAAGACCACGCAGCGGACGCCAACCAGCGAGGCTGCATAGGCAAGCCCCTGGCCGTGGTTGCCTGCGGACATGGTGACGATGCCTCGGGCGCGCTGCTCGGGCGAGAGGCGGAGCACGGCGTTGACGGCGCCGCGCGCCTTGAATGAGCCCGTGCGCTGGAGGTGCTCGGCCTTGAGTCCGAGGCGGGTGTTCGTCAGGCGACCAAGCGTTTGGCTCGGCAGGATAGGCGTGCGATGGATGTAGGGTTCGATCCGTTCGGCCGCGGCGAGGACATCGTCAACCTCCGGCAGGAAGACCGCATCCGTGGTGAGGTGACGGGCGGTGACGGAATCGGTCATGCGGGAGGGCTCCGTCCGGAGGTGGTAGGGATCGGCTGCACCGATTGAGCGGGACGCGGCAGTATAGCCAACGTGGCCGATCGTCGGGCCGGCCCGGCGGAGGCGGGATGAGAAGCAGCGTTCGGACGGTCCCGTACGATCGGGAAGCGGTGGCGGTCGTCGCCGATGTCTTCGGCGTTGCCGCAACGCTGGCGCCCTTCCAGCTTCCGGGGGGAACGGTCTACCAGATGACAGTGGGCGGAAGCGGCGAGCGGCCGGTGGTGTTGCTCACCCTCTGGCCGACGATCCAGCGCCTCGACGTGATCGCCCAAGCGGCGACCACCGTTTTTACCCGCGTCAAGCAGGTCGAGTTCGTCGACGGGATCGAGGCCCTGTTCCGGCGGACCAGCGGCGAGTACCTGATCGTCGCAGCCTCCGGAAAGGTGATCGTTCGTTCGTAGCAGTGGCGTCGAATCTCGGACCCGGTCGCGTGAAATCGGCTCGCCGTCGATCGCCAGCGCCGTTCGTCCGCGAGGGATCGACGACGTCTCGCCGATGTCCAGCCTCAGCCCCGTTTCCGGCGACCGCGGACGCTGTCGCAGGGACGAGAGGATCTGCTTTCCTCTGTCCCGTCGTTCTCCTGCCTCGGTATCGAGCATCCGTCAGCGGACCGCCCGACCAATGCCGACAACCGAACCGGCGTCTTGTTGCTTCGCATCCACCTGGGCGCCATCGAGGTCACCGCGGCATCGAACCCTCGCCGCACCGCCGGTGGCGGAGCCAGACAGGGAGGTTCGGGGGAAGCTAACGCGGCCGGAAATCGCTTTCGGCGGTGATTTCCGAGACGAAGGCCGCGATCAAGCGGGCGGCGTTCGTGAGGTCGCCAAGGTGAACGGTCTCGTTTGGGGAGTGCATGTACCGGGTAGGGATCGAGACTAAGCCGGTGGCGGTCCCCGCCCCACTGGAGATCATCGAGTCCGCGTCGGTCCCGCTGCGATTCCCCGTCGCCTGCAGGGTGTAGGGGATTGCATGGCTTCGGGCGGCGGCGCGGATCTGGTCGTAGACGACGGGGTTCAGCGTCGCTCCCCTCGTCAGAACCGGCCCCCCGCCAAGGGGTACTTCGCCGTCGCGGTGCTTGTCGGCTCCCGGGTAGTCCGTTGAGTGGGTGACGTCGACGGCGATGGCGACGGACGGCGCGACCCGGAACGCGGCGACCGCGGCGCCGATCAAGCCGCTCTCCTCTTGGACGTTCGCAACCGCCACGATGTCCGCAAAGGGGCGCTGCTCCGCGCAGAGTCTGGCCGCCTCGAGGGCGACGAAGGCGCCGACCCGATCGTCCATACTGCGCGAGGCACAGATGTCGCCGGAGAGCTCGACGAACGCCGCATCGATCACCCCGGCGTCGCCCACTTCGACTCGCCTCCGGGCATCCTCGCGGTCGGTGGCGCCGATATCGATCCAGAGATCCGAAAGCCGAGACGGCTTGTCGCGATCCTCCGGCTTCATAAGGTGGATCGCCTTCTTGCCGACAACGCCGATGGTCTCTCCGGCGTGCCCGAGGAGGCGGATCCGCTGGCCGATGACCACCTGTGGGTCCCAGCCGCCGAGCGCGTCGAACCAGAGGAAGCCCTCCTCGTCGACGTGGGTGACGACGAACCCGATTTCGTCGACGTGCCCGGCGACAAGCACCGTCGGGGCCTCGGGCCCGGCGGTCCCGCGGACGCGGGCGTACGAGTTGCCGACGATGTCGAGCGTCACCTCGTCGGCGAAGGCCTCCGCTTCGGTTCGCCAGACATGACCAGGCCCCTGTTCAAACCCGGACGGCCCGGGTGCGTCGAGGAGCCGGCGGAGAAATTGGCGGCGTCCGTCGTCCATCGCTTGCTCCCTTCAAGATGCGGCGGTCCTTATCGCCCGAGGCCGGGGACCGCCTGCTCCGTTGCCGGCATCGCGCGGCGGAACCGCTCGGCCAACCGCCGCTGCCCCTCCTCGCTTGGATGGAAGCCGTCCGGACCGAGTGTTTCGGGGTCGATCGGATCGGGAAAGAAATCGACAACGGTCGCGCCGTACTTGGCGGCAACCTCCGCGATCGCGGCGTTCCACCGAGCGCAGTCGGCGCGTAGGCTCGCCGCATCGCCGGAGGCTTCCGCCAGAAGTGGAACGGTCGACAGGTCGGGCAGGTTGCCGACGATCACCTCGGCGCCGATCCCTTGCAGCGTGGACAGCATCGTCTCGAGATCCGCAATGTAGGCGGGGAGGGGTCGGCCGAACCCGAAGTCGTTGACCGCAAGCCAGATGGTGACGCCCAGGGGCTCAAGCCGCAGAGCTTTCGGGAGCGTCTCCCTTATGGCGCGGTCAAGTGTCAGGCCTGCCACCGAAAGATTGGTGATGCGCGGACTCGTTGGAGGCAACGAGCGGGCGAGGAGGAGCGGCCAGGCTCCATCGTCCGGATCGGCGAGACCTTGGCCGGTCCCATCGGAGGCGGCGAGGACGACCCATACCCCGCGCTCCCCCTCGGTGACCAACTCCTCGTCTCTCCAGACCGCGAACAGGACCGCCGCCAGAGCGACGACGACCACGCCGATGACGAACCAGTAACCGGGTGTCATCCTCACCGTTCAGGTTCGTTCGGTGGGGCAACGGCCGGACCGACGAGGCACCGTTCCCCACCACGGGCGGCCATGAGTTCCACCACGGCGCGCTCGACCGCCTGCCGGTCAATCCCGGTTTCCCACCCCCAGTCGGAAAGGGCGGCAAGGAGGCGCTCGGTGGCGAGGTTTCCGGGGGCCGCGGGAGCAAACGGACATCCGCCGAGACCGCCGGCGCTGGCATCGAACACGCGGACGCCGCCATCGATGCCGGCCAGCACGTTGTCGATCGCCCTGCCACTCGTGTCGTGAAAATGGAGCGCGATCCGGTCGAGTGGGAGCGCTTCCTTCGCTAAGCGGAGCAGATCGGAGACCTGATCGGGGAGGGCGGACCCAATCGTGTCCGCAATCGACACCTCATCGCAACCGAGCGCAAAGAGGTCCGTGGCTACGGACATCACCGCCTCCGGAGGAACCGAACCGGCGTACGGGCAGCCGAACGCGACCGAGACATACCCGCGGAGCCAGCAACCCCTGTCTCGAGCCCGCTCCACGACCGGTGTGAACCGTTCGAACGTGCCGGCAATCGTCGCGCCAACGTTGGCCCGGGCAAAGGCATCGGTGGCCGAGGTGAACAGGGCAATCGCATCAACGTCGGCTGCCAGAGCGCGATCGAGCCCCCTAGTGTTCGGCACCAGGGCGAGGTAGCGGACGCCTTGTCGACGACGGATCGAGCGCATCACGAGATCGGCGTCAGCCAGTTGGGGCACCGCGTTCGGGTTGACGAAGCTGGTCGCCTCGACGACCGAAAAGCCGGCGTCGGCCAGTGCCTCGATGAACCGGACCTTGGCCCCGGTCGAGATCGACAACGATTCGTTCTGGAGTCCATCGCGCGGGCCGACCTCGACCACCGTTATTCGGTCTGCTCCGTTCGTGTCGACCATCCCCTCTCAACTCCCGTCAAGCATCGATGGCGGTTGACCCAGCCCGTCGAAACCCCCGGGACCGTCGGCCATGCCGAGTGTTTGAGCGATGAACCGTGTAGCGAACGCGGTAGATAACCGAACTGCTGCTGCTCGGCCGATCCGCGCTCCGGCATGGGCGAGGCGGCGAATTGGATTCCTCCAATCCTGCCCCGCGAGCAACGCCCGATAGAGCTAACCGAGCGACGGCGGCCCGGGTAACGGCGCCGTTGTCGGCACCGGGGCGGGTGTTTCGCTCGGTACCGCTGTTCGGGTTGGGGTGCTGGTCGGGCGGGGCGTCGACGTCGCGGTTGCCTCCGGCGTCGCGGTGGCGGTCGGAACGGGGGTTGCAGTCGGCTCGGGCGTGGGTGTTGCGGTGGGAACGGACGTTGCCGTCGGCTCCGGCGTTGCAGTCGCGGTGGGCAGCGGCGTGGCCGTCGGCTGCGGGGTGGCGGTAGCGGTCGGTTCGGGGGTGGCCGTCGCTTCCGGCGTCGGGGTCGCCGTAGGAACCGGAGTCGCGGTCGGTGCCGGGGTATTCGTCGGCTCGGGCGTCGCCGTCGGGAGCGCGGTTGCGGTGGGAGCCGGGGCGAGTGCTGCAGGCAAGGCCGCCGAGGTCGGGGCCGCAGCGGCAGGAAGTGGCGCAGCCGGAGGGGATCCAACCGGTGTCGCCG
>CADCWF010000332.1 GCA_902806345.1 uncultured Thermomicrobiales bacterium | reverse complement strand
ACCTGGCGCTCTACACGCCGGCCGCCGTCATGGGCGTCAGCCTCGTCATCGCCTACGCCTTCCTCTTCAACATCCCGCAGAGCTTCGTCGGCCTGATTGCCGCCTACGTCGTCGGCACCTTCCCGCTGATGCTGGTGCCGATCATTGTCGCCCTGCGCGACCTGCCCAGCGTGTACGAAGAAGCCGCCAAGACGCTCGGCGCAAACCGGATACAAAGCTTTTTCCGGATCGAGCTGCCGCTACTCGGACCGGGCATCAGCGCGGGCATCCTGCTGACGTTCGTCATCGTCTTCAACGAGTTTCTCGTGACCCTCTTCATAGCCGGCCCCAACACCACCACGGCCGCGCTCCGCGTCTACAACCTGACCCGGACGGCGGGGTTCCAACCGTCGACGGCGGCACTGGCGACGTCGATGCAGCTCGTCTCGTTCCTGGTGGTGCTGGTCTTCTTCCAGGTCTTCGGGTCGCGATACCTGAAGGGAACGTATCTGATCTGATCGGGCTTTGCCGATCCTCCGCGTAGGAACAAGCCCTCACCCCCGACCCCTCTCCCGATGCGCGGGAGAGGGGAGTTCAGTCGGCGTGGAGTGCAACATGAGCCGGGTCCGGTTGCAGGAGGTGACGAAGCGGTACGGCGAGACGGTCGCCGTCGATCGGATCAGCGCCGATATCGCCGACGGCGAGTTCCTGACCTTGCTCGGCCCCTCTGGCTGCGGCAAGACGACGACGCTGCGGATGGTGGCGGGGCTGATCGAGCCGACCGAAGGGACGATCCTGTTCGACGACCAAGTCGTCAACAACGTGCCGCCGCACCGCCGCAACATCGGTCTCGCATTCCAGAGCCACGCCCTCTTCCCGCATCTCTCCGTCGGCCGCAACGTCGCCTTCGGGCTGGAGGTCAAGGGGCGGAAGAAGGAGGATATTGCGGCTCGGGTGCGCGAGATGCTGGCGATGGTGGAGCTCGGCGACTTCGGGGACCGGCTGCCGAGCCAGCTCTCTGGCGGCCAGCAGCAGCGGGTGGCGCTGGCGCGGATGCTGGCGACCGACCCCCGGGTTCTGCTCTTCGACGAGCCCCTCTCGGCGCTGGACCGCAACCTGCGCGACACGCTGAAATACTCGATCCTGGCGCTCCAGCGGCGGACCCGGAAGACGGCGATCTACGTGACCCACGACCAGTCGGAGGCGTTCGCCATCTCCGACCGCATCTTCGTGATGAACCGGGGGCGGATCGAGCAGGCCGGCTCGCAGCTCGATATCTACTTGCGCCCACAGTCGGAGTTCGTCGCCAACTTCGTCGGCGACAACAACGCCCTCCGCGGCCAGGTGATCGCGGTAACGCCGGCGGCCGAGGGGCTGCCCGGCCTGGCGATGATCCAGAGCGGAGCGGTCCGAGCGACGGCCGCGAACACGGCCGAGTTGGCCGTCGGCGACCCGGTGCTGGCGTTCGTGCGGCCGGAGAACATCGAAGTCCTGTTCGACGAGGAGGGGCGAGACGAGCCGGAGGTGGTTTCGGGCACCGTCGACCAGATCGTGTTCGAAGGGCCGACGATCCGGCTCGTCGTCGACGTGGACGGGACCCCACTCCGGGTGGCGGTTGGCGGTTTGGCACGGCTCGGCCTGTTGGATGCCGAGAAGCGGACGGTACGGCTCCGGCTGCGGGAAGCATCGCTGGTCCGCGATCCGGCGATCGGTGCCGCATCGGAGCCGGCGAGCTCACGGGTTCCGGCGTGACCCGTCGAGGTCGCGGGGGCCGAACGAGCGCGGAAGGAGGTCGGCGAGCGCGAGGTGCTCGGGGCCGCCTAGTCCCTCGAGGATGACGACCATGTCGTCGCGCTCGGGCCGCCATTCGTTCAGTACCTGCCGGCAGGCTCCGCACGGGGTTACGCCGGAGGATTTCTCGGCCCAAACGGCGATCGCGACGATGGCGGTCTGCCCCGCCATCACGGCGTGGAAGACCGCGACGCGCTCGGCGCAGCAGGTGAGCGGGTAGCTGGCGTTCTCGATATTGGCTCCGGTGAAGACGGACCCATCCGCGGCGAGGACGGCGGCGCCGACGGGGAACCGCGAATAGGGGACGTAGGCGTGAGCTGCCGCCGCCTTCGCCTGCGCGATCAATGACGCCGCGGTGTCGTGGTCGACCACGTGCCTGCCCAACCGGTCTCGCCCCGATGCCGAGGCTATCATCGCATTGCGGACCGTTCGATGCGGAGGACCGAGAGCGATGAAGGAGCGGTCGAACGGGGCAGCGGCGATGGCGGCGGCCGCTTTCGTCGTCGAGGCGCTCGGGCTGGCGGAGCAACCGGGCGAGCTGTCCGAGGATTTGCTGCTCGTCGCGGACGCGGCGACCGCGACGACCTTTGCCGTGGAACTAGACTCCGCGGACGGTCCGGTCGCGTTCCTCGTCTACGTCTACGACCTCGGGCTCGCGGGCGAATCCGGCGTGACGGGCCGCGACCTGTTCGACAGTGCGATGGCAACGCTGAGCGAAGCGGAACGCCTGGATGCACCGGGACCCCGGATGGTCGCGAGCGGGGAAGTCGGACCGTACGGACTGCTGCTGGCAACCACGCCGATGGTCTTCGACCGCCTTGGGGGCAACCGCGGGGGTCGGACAGAGGATGCCCAGGTCGGGGTCGCCGGCCGGCGGGAGGTGGGCGAGGCAGCCGCAATCGCGGAAGCGCTCATCAAGGCGCTTCGGGAGACGAACCGGCTCGCCGAGGCCTATCTCCAGACGGGGGGAGGACCCCGGTTGGGGGCTACTCCGCAGGAGTCGGAGCTGGGGCTGTACCTGGCCGATGGCCGCTCGCTGGCTCCGCTCCTGACGCTGGTTCGCCGAGTTGTCCAGGGCGTCGAAGCCGGGCAGTAGACCGAGGGCAACGGAGCGTTCGACCTCCCGATCCGAGGATCCCTCTCGATGCATCGCGCTCGTCAGCCATCCGGTGCATCAAGGTACCGGCGCCCCCACTCCCGTGCCTGAAATTCCGGGACTCGGACGAAGAGCCCAGTGCCCTCGGCGAGCAGGCCGCCGTCTTCGGCTTGATGGATCGTACCCGCGGCGTCGAGGACTCGGCCTCGGTTGGCCATGACCCGACCCGAGACGATGACCTCGACGCCGACCTGGACGGGCCGGCGGAAGCGAACATCGAGCTTGCCGGTGACGGCCCAGATTCCCTGGGCGAACGCGGCCCAAGCCATCGCTTCGTCGAGCAAGGTCGAGACGATGCCGCCGTGGACGACGCCGAAGAAGCCTTCGTCCTGGGGGCGCGGGGTGAACCTGGCACGCACGCCTCCGTCCGAGCGCTCGAAGACGAGGTGGAGCCCGCAGGGGTTCAGCTCGCCACAACCGAAGCAACCATGGTCGGGGCGCCTCGGCGGGTCGTTGGGCTCCGGTTGATCCATCGGTCCTCCAGGGCTCGCATTCGTGGGTGCGGCCAGAAGGGTAGGCGAGGGGCATTGGTTGCGGCGGCGGAGGGCGCCACCTACTCTTGAGCCCGAGTCGACGGATTGCGAAGAGGACGACGATGGCTGCTAATCACCGCGATCTCCTGGGCCGGGTCAGAGCCGAGATCAGGGAGGTCGACGCCGAGGATGCGGATCGGCTTCGTGCCGGCGGCGCCCTCGTGCTGGATGTGCGGGAGGGCGACGAAGTCGAACAGGGAGTTGTGCCGGGGGCCGTCCATATCCCCCGCGGGTTCCTCGAGTTCCGGATCGAGGAGTTCGCCGCCGACCGAGAGCGGCCGATCGTCGTCTACTGCGCCGGGGGGGGGCGGTCGGCCTTTGCCGCGAAGTCGCTAGCCGACCTTGGCTACCGGGACGTCGTCTCGCTCGCCGGAGGCTTCAACGGCTGGAAGTCGGCCGGGAAGCCCTGGGCCGTACCCACGACCCTGACGCCGGAACAGCGGCGTCGCTACAGCCGACACCTGCTGATCCCGGAGGTCGGGGAGGCTGGGCAACGGAAGCTGCTTGAGGCGCGGGTGCTGCTGGTCGGCGCTGGGGGCCTGGGTTCGCCGGCCGCGCTGTACCTGGCGGCGGCCGGGGTGGGCACCCTCGGGATCGTCGATGACGACGTGGTCGACGACTCCAACCTCCAGCGCCAGGTGCTGCACACGACGGACCGGATCGGGGTCTCCAAGGTCGAGTCGGCTCGGCAGACGATCGTCGCACTCAATCCGGATGTCCAGGTCGTCGCCCACGAGACGCGTCTGTCGAAGCAGAACGTTCTCGACCTTGTCCGCGGATACGACATCGTCCTCGACGGTTCGGACAACTTCGCCACCCGGTACCTGATCAACGACGCCTGCGTCCTGATGGGCAAGCCGAACGTCCACGGCAGCATCTTCCGGTTCGAGGGACAGGCGACGGTGTTCAAGGCGAACGATGGGCCGTGCTACCGCTGCCTCTTTCCGAGCCCGCCGCCGCCGGAGCTGGCGCCGAGCTGCGCCGAGGCAGGCGTTTTGGGCCTGTTGCCGGGGACGATCGGGCTCATCCAGGCCACGGAAGTGGCGAAGCTGATCCTCGGAATCGGCGAGCCGCTGATCGGGCGCCTACTGACGTACGACGCGCTGGCGATGCAGTTCCGCGAGCTGAAGCTGGGCCGCGACCCGGCGTGCCCGATGTGCGGCCCCGAAGCGCCGACGACGCTGGACGAGATCGAGTACACGGACGTGGGGTGCGCGATCCGGCTTCCCGTCCCGGCGTGATCGGAGACGGCAGCGGCAGACAGGGATGCGGCGGTGGACGATCCGTCCCTGACGGAAGAAGGGCCGCTTGGCGAGGTTCCCGGATATCCTGTCCGGCGCCGCGATCATCTCCCCATCTCCTACCGCAGCGGAAGTGGGCATAGGGGTGTGGACCGCCGTCGTGCTGGTGGCGTACCGCAAGCCACCAGCTCTAGCTTCGGCCGCCGCCTACCCCGACGCGGTCTCGGACCTCGTCCATCTTGGCCGCCGCCCGCAGACGCGCCCGTTCGGCACCTTCGGCCAGCAGGCGGGCCGCAACCGCGGGATCGGCTTCAAGCTCGGCGAGCCGCTCCTGGATCGGCGCGAGGCGTTCGACGACCAGTTCGGCCAGATCGGCCTTGAAGGCGCCGTACCCCTTGCCGGCGTACCGTGTCTCGACCTCGGGGACGGTGAGATCGGCGAACAGGGCGAAGATGGAGAGCAGGTTGGTCAGGGCGGGCTTGTCCGGGCCGGCGATGACGTCGGATCCGGAGTCGGTGACCGCCCGTCGGATCTTCTTTCGGATGGTGTCTGGCGTGTCGGTAAGGGCGACGGTGGCGTTGGCGGAGGGGTCGCTCTTGCTCATCTTCTTCGTCGGATCGTCGAGCGACATGATGCGGGCGCCTTGCGGCTTGATGTCCGGGGCGGGCAAGACGAAGGTCTCGCCGTAGCGCGCGTTGAATCGGGCGGCGACATCGCGGGTCAGTTCGATGTGCTGCTTCTGGTCCTCGCCGACCGGGACGAGATCGGTGTCGTAGAGCAGGATGTCCGCCGCCTGAAGGACGGGGTAGACAAAGAGCGCGGCCGAGACCTGCTCGTCCTTGCCGCCGGCCTTGTCCTTGAACTGGGTCATCCGCCGGAGGTCGCCGAACTGGGTCACGGAGTTGAGCAGCCAGCAGAGCTCGGTGTGTTCGCGGACATCCGACTGGACGAACAGGATCGACTGCTCGGGGTCGATGCCCGAGGCGAGGAGGACGTTGGCGAGGTGGAGGATGTTGCCGCTGAGCCCTTCGCGTGTCGTCGGGAGTGAAAGCGCGTGCAGGTCGACGATGCAGAAGACGTTGTCGTAGGCGGCTTGCTGGTCGACCCAGTTGCGGATGGCGCCGAGGTAGTTTCCGATGTGGAAGCTGCCCGACGGCTGGATACCGGAGAAGACCCGCTTGCGCCGTGCCGGCAGATGCGGCCCCTCGCCCGTCGCTCCCCGCTCCGCTCCCACCGATCCCGCCTCTCCGACCGCGCCCGCGCCGATTTTCGACGGGCGAGTATAGCGGAGGCGAGTGGGTGCTTCGTCTCCGTCAGAGCGCTTCGTCTGGGTCGCAGCAGGGGTCGGGGCCGAGCCAGCGGGAGCCGAACGCGCGCATCGACTCGATCACCGGGAGTAGATCGAACCCCTTCGCGGTGAGGGAGTACTCGACGCGCGGCGGCACTTCGGCGAAGCAGGCGCGGTCAACGACGCCGGCCTCCTCCAGCCGCTTCAGCCGCTCCGAGAGCGTCTTCGGACTGATGCCTGAGAGGGACCGTTCAAGCTCGCTGAAGCGCCGCCGGCCGCGGGCAAGATCGCGCACGATCAAGGGCGTCCACTTGTTGCCGATGATCTCGGCGGTCCGCGCGACGGGACAACCGACGCTGATCGCGCTCTCGACTAGGTCGCGAGTCTGAAGCCTCACCGTGACTCGGGCCTCCCCGGTCGGTAGTCCGACCGACACTAACTGTCTAAAGGATAGCATGAACTCGCGACCAAGGGACCCTTTGGCAAGCAATCTATAATCGACGACCATCGGGCGGAACTGGGGAGGCGGCGGGGTGTCCGAGGCGGAGGAGCAGGAGGCGTGGTTTCGGGTGTCCGAGCCCGAGCCCGGCGTGTTTGCGATCGAGGAGCCCCGTCACTCCGAGCGCGTCGCGTCGTACCTGATCGTCGGCGCGGCGCAGGCACTGCTGCTGGACACTGGGATGGGGGTCGCGCCGTTGCGCCCCGTCGTCGAGTCGCTGACGGACAAGCCACTGACGGTACTCATCAGCCACGCCCACTTCGACCATATCGGCGGCACCCACGAGTTCGCCGGGTCGGCCCCGATCCTCGTCCACGAGCAGGAAGCGCCGAAGCTCCGCGCCGGACTCGGACCCGACTACCTGACGAGGTTCTATGGATCGGAGTCGCTGTCCGGGCCGCTACCGGCCGGGTTCGATCCGGCGGAGGCGACGATCCCGGGAGTGGAGCCGTCCGTGCTCCTGCGCGGGGGCGAAACGGTCGACCTGGGCGACAGGGTCCTGGAGGTCCTTGTCTGCCCCGGCCACGCCGCGGGGTTGCTGGCGGTGCTCGACCGGGGACGGCGGTGCCTCTACTCAACGGACGTGGCCTACGCCGGAGCGCTCTACGCCCACCTGCCGGGCGTCGATCTAGGGGCATACCGGGAAACGCTCGGGGACCTGGCCCGGTTGGTGCCTGACCTCGATCGGCTCTATCCCGCCCACAACGAGCGGCCCCTGCCGGCGGAGTACCTGACCCGGATGGCAGAGGCGCTGGACGCGATCGTGGCGGGGCGTGCGCCCGATGGCGCCCGACCGGACGCCGACGTGCATCGATTCGATGGCTTCACTGTCCTTGTTCCGCCTGCCGTGAGGGTGGCCAACGGGTGACCGCGCTCCGAGGAACCGGTCGCGTTGTCGCCTACATCCTTGCCGCCGGGTTCGCGTCCCTGGTGCTCGCCACGCTCTCCGAGCGACGGCTGGCATCCTACGGCAGCGTCCTCGCGGTCGCGACCGTTGCGGTCTTGGTGGGGGGATCGAACGCGGCGCTCGCCTCGCTGTTGAAGCGTCTACCGAAGGGGAGTGGCTGCCTCCCGTTCGCGATCGTCGCCCTGGCGGCCGATGCGACGCTCCTGTTCGGAGTCGCCGTCCTCGGTTCCGCGGCGCGCATCACGCCGTGGGGGGTCGTCCTCGGAGCGGTGCTGGCAACGATCGCGGGAGGCCTCGTTTTCTCGCTCGTGGATGAACCCCATGGCCCCGACTAGGCTCACCATCAGCGCGCCGGACGCCGTCTATGAGACGCCTCTCGTCATCGGGGTGCTCTCCGACACGCATGTCAACGACCGGGGCACGCGGCGGTTGCCGCCGCAAGTGCCGGCGATGTTCAGCCGCCTCGGCGTCGGTCTCATCCTCCATGCCGGCGATCTCAACTCCCTCTCGGTGCTGCCGCACCTCGAGCGGGTGGCGCCGACACTCGCCGTCCGCGGTAACAGCGATCTGCCCGAGACGCGCCGCATCCTGCCTGAGCGGATCAACCTCGTGGTCGGCCGATTCCGGCTGGCGCTCATCCACGGCGACACGGGGCGAACCGCGGACCGAGCCGCCGAGGAACTGATGGGGCGGGTCGACGGTGTGGTCTACGGCCACAGCCACGTGCCGCGGATTGAGGAGGTGGGAGGGACGCTCCTCTTCAATCCCGGCTCACCGACCGACAAGCGCTGGTGGCCCGACTACTCGGTGGGCCTGCTGCGGGTCGACGCCGGGCGCATCGTTCCAGAACTGATCGTGTTCCGGGCAGCGGCGGACCTCGATCGGATTGTCGAGTAGTCGGGCCGATTGCTCGCTGGCAGGCCTTGGACTCCGCGCTGCTCGCTATACTGGCCGATCGCGTGGAGGGGGGAGGCAACGTGGACGAGGCAGGGGTCAATTTTCGACTACCGGGACCGACCCCACTCCCGCCACCGGTACTGGCTGCCATGCAGCGTCCGATGATCGCCCATCGCGGACCGGCGTTCAGGGCGCTCTACGCGGAAACCCTTGCGCTGGCGCGGGAGGTTCATCGGACCGACCACCCGGTGCTACTTTGGCCCGGGACCGGGTCGGCTGGCTGGGAAGTCGCGATCGTCAATCTCCTCGCGCCGGGCGACCCTGTGCTGGCGACGGTCTGCGGCGCGTTCGGGGACCGGTTCGCCCAGGTGGGGGGCACGTTGGGCCTCGACGTGCGCCGCCTGGACGCCCCTTGGGGACGCGCCATCGAACCGACGGCATTGCGTCAGTCGCTCCAAGATAACCCCGACGTCAAGGCGGTCTTTCTGACCCACAATGAGACCTCGACCGGGGTGACGAACCCGCTGCGCGAGCTGGCGGCGGAGGTGCGAGACCACGGCGCGCTGGTCGTCGTCGATTCGGTCAGCGGGGCGGGTGCCCTGCCCCTCGAGACCGACGCCTGGGGACTCGACTTCGTCCTCTCCGGGTCGCAAAAGGCCTGGATGTGCCCCCCGGGTCTGCTGATCGCGGCGATCGGGCCACGGGCCTGGGCGGCGGCGGCGGAGAGTGGCTACCCGCGGTTCTTCTGGGACATCCGGGCGGCTAGGGCGAGCGCCGAGCAGGGGATGACCCCGACGACCCCGCCGCTGACCCTCGTCTACGCCTTCCGGGCTGCGCTCGGGATGATGCTCGAGGAGGGGATGGAGCGAGTTTGGGAGCGCCACAGGCGGCTCGGCGAGTTGACCCGGGCGGGGGTGGAGATGGCCGGCCTGCGTCTGTTCGCGGAGGCCGGAGCTCGATCCGATTCGGTGACTGCCTTCCTGCCGCCCGAAGGTGTCACCGCCTCCGCATTCCTGGATCGACTGCGGCGAGATCACGCGGTCGAGGCCCAAGGGGGGCAAGGTCACCTCGCCGATTCCCTGGTGAGAATCGGTCACATGGGGTGGGCGCACGAGGCAGAACTCCGCGGAGCGGTAGGGGCCGTCGCGGCGGTGGCCGCCGAGTTGGGCACCGGCGTGGCGCCCGTTTCGGCGCGTTAGGGCGGGGATCGCGCTCGTTTCGCGTTGGCTCGCCGAAGGGGTCTCGCTTGCGTGGGGTTGCGAGGCGCGGGTATACTCTGACCACTGCTTTCCTGCCCGGAATGGCTCCGTGACCGGTGCCGACCGGAGGGAGAGCACGCGGCATTTCAGTCGTCAGGAAGGTGTATGGACGGAACCGGCGTGAGCGAGCAGACGAACCAGACGGCGGAGGACACGATCCCCGCGGGCGTCGCCGAGGCGGCCCCGACGCAGTCCGAGCCGGCCCCCGCCTCGGTCGCCCAGAACGGCGGCGAGTTGGATGCTGCGTCGCTCATGGAGCAGTTCCTGAGTGACCCCAGCCACGACTACAAGAGCCTCAAGTACGGCGACGTGATGGACGGGATCATCATGCACGTCGACCGCGAGGAGCTTCTGGTCGACATCGGCTCCAAATCCGAGGGGGTCGTCCCGGCGCGCGAGTACTCGAGCCTCGCGCCCGAGGAGAAGGACGCGCTCCAGGTCGGTGAGCATATCCTGGTCTTCGTCGTCCAGGCGGAGAACCCGGAGGGCCATCCGGTCGTCAGCATCGACCGGGCTCGCCAGGAGAAGAGCTGGCGGCGGCTGCAGGAGATCTACGAAGCGAACGAGGTCATCGAGGCCGAGGTCACCAACTACAACAAGGGCGGGATTTTGGTGAACCTCGACGGCGTCCGGGGGTTTGTCCCGGCCTCGCAGGTGACCGAGATCCGCGGCGGCGACGAGGCGAGCAAGCAGGCCGACATGGCCCGCCTGATTGGCTCCAGCCTGCCCCTCAAGGTGATCGAGATCAACCGGCACCGGAACCGGCTCATCCTCTCGGAGCGGCAGGCCGTCCAGGAACGCCGCGACGTGATGAAGGAGCGGTTGATCGAGGAGTTGAAGGAGGGCGAGGTCCGCAAGGGTCGGGTCTCCTCCATCTGCGACTTCGGCGCCTTCGTCGACATCGGCGGGGCCGACGGCCTGGTCCACCTCTCCGAGCTCTCCTGGAGCCGGGTCCGTCACCCGAGCGAGGTGCTCAAGGTCGGCCAGGAAGTCGATGTCCACGTATTGGGCATCAATGCCCAGGAAAAGAAGATCGCACTTTCGATCAAGCGGACCCAGGCCGAGCCGTGGAGCCGTGTCGCGGCCAAGTACGAGGTCGGCCAGCTCGTCCGGGGGACGGTGACCCAGCTCGCCAACTTCGGCGCCTTCGCCCGGATCGAGGACGGGATCGAGGGGCTGATCCACGTGTCCGAGCTCGTCGACGACCGGGTGACCCACCCGAAGCAGGTCGTCAACGAGAGCCAAGATCTGCTTCTGCGGATCATCCGGATCGACCCGCAGCGGCGGCGGATGGGGCTCTCGCTGCGGCGGGCGCTCGATACGCCGGAGCCGGAGTTGATCGAGGCGTTCGGCGAGAACGCCATCGAGGAGCGGGACGCCCTGATCGAGACGATCCGGGTGCGGCTCGACGCCGAGGGAATCGAGCTTGGCTCGGCCCTCCAGACCGGCAACCTCTCGCCGCTGCCAGAGCCGGAGCCGGAGCGCCAGTCCAGCCCGGCTGCCGCCGCGGAGGCGGCGATGGCGATGTCGGACGCGCCGGTCTCCTACCCGCAGCGGGAGTTCGTCCAGCCCCAGCCGCGACCGGCGGCACCGAAGCAGCGGGAGCGGACGAAGGAGCCGCGGCCGACGCCGGAATTGCCGACGGATGGCGACGGCGAGATGTCGGCAATGGAGCTGGCGTTCGCGATGGCGGGGGCTCCCGCCGATCTGGTTGCGGAGACCTCTGGCGACGACGAGACCGCGAGCGGGGAGGCGACGGCGCGAGCCGGCGCCGGCGATGGCGAGAGTTAGGAGGGCGCTTTCCCCGCCACCGCCTGAAGGCGGCGGCCCGCGTCCTGCAAGTGAAGACATTCGGGCATCGGCAGGCGCACTCCAGCGCCTGCCGATGTTGCCCTTACCACCCTATGGTGCGGCAGGAGGTCACCGCGGGGAGCGGCACCCACGTCCACGGAGGACGAGGATGACGTACAACTAACGGAGAGGGATCGAGGGCGCGGCCCGAGGGCCGCACCCGAAGGGCGACGGGAGAACGGAGCATGGCCGACAAATTCGACAAGTTCACCGAGCGAGCCAGGAAAGTCCTCCAACTCGCCCAGGAAGAAGCCCAACGGTTCAACCATAACTACATCGGGACCGAGCACCTGCTGCTGGGCCTGGTCCGCGAGGGCGACGGCGTCGCGGCACGGGTCCTCTCGAACATGGGCGTGCAGTTGCCCAAGGTCCGCTCGGCGGTCGAGTTCATCATCGGCCGCGGCGAGACGATGATCATGGGCGAGATCGGTCTGACCCCGCGCGCCAAGAAGGTCATCGAGCTGGCGGTCGACGAGGCCCGACGGTTGAACCACCACTACATCGGGACCGAGCACCTGCTGCTTGGCCTCGTCCGGGAGGGCGAGGGCATCGCGGCCGGCGTCCTCGAAAGCCTCGGCGTGAACCTGGAGAAGGTTCGCGCCCAGGTGATGCAGGTCGTCAGTCAAAGCTCGTCCTACAGCCAGAGCAAGCAGCAGACGAAGACCCCCTACATGGACGCCCTCGGCGTCGACCTAACCGAGGCTGCGCGGACCAACAAGCTGGGGCCGCTGATCGGACGGTCGACCGAGATCGACCGGGTGATGCAGATCCTCTCCCGGCGGACGAAGAACAACCCGGCGCTGATCGGCGAGCCGGGTGTTGGTAAGACCGCCATCGTCGAGGGTCTGGCCCAGCGGATCGTCTCCGGCGACGTGCCGGAGCAGCTGCAGAACAAGCGGCTGATCGCCCTGGACATCGGGGCCCTCGTCGCCGGGACGAAGTACCGTGGCGAGTTCGAGGAGCGTCTGAAGAAGATCGTCGGCGAGGTCAAGGAGACGGGGTCGATCCTCTTCATCGACGAGCTCCACACGCTCGTCGGGGCCGGTGCGGCCGAGGGCGCGGTCGACGCGGCGAACATCCTGAAACCGGCGCTCTCGCGAGGGGAGCTGCAGACGATCGGGGCGACGACGCTCGACGAGTACCGCAAGTACATCGAGCGGGACGCCGCCCTTGAGCGGCGGTTCCAGCCGGTCCAGGTCGAGGAGCCGAGCGTCGACGAGACAATCCAGATCCTGACCGGGGTCCGTGCCCTCTACGAAGAGCACCACAAGCTGAAGATCAGCGACGATGCGCTGAAGGCGGCGGCGAACATGGCCGCCCGCTACATCACCGACAGGTTCATGCCTGACAAGGCGATCGACCTGATCGACGAGGCATCGTCGCGGGTTCGGATGTATCGGTCGGCGGCGCCGCCCAGCCTGAAGGAGGCGATGGCGGGATTGTCGTCGCTCCAGCGGGAGCTGGAGGCGGCGGTCAACAGCCAGGAGTTCGAGATGGCCGCCGAGCTCCGGGACCGGGAGCGTAAGCTGCGCGACCGGATCGATTCCCAGGAGCAGGAGCTCCGTGACAGCCAGGCCGACGACCTGGGGTACGTCACCGAAGAGGACGTGGCCCAGGTGGTCGCGATGTGGACGGGCATCCCGCTCGTGCGTATCGCCGGCGAGGAGTCGGAGCGGCTCCTCAAGATGGAGGAGGTCCTCCACTCGCGGATCATCGGCCAGGACGAGGCGATCGGGACGTTGGCCAAGGCGGTTCGCCGGGCGCGAGCCGGGATTAAGAACCCGAAGCGGCCGATCGGATCGTTCATCTTCCTGGGGCCGACCGGGGTCGGCAAGACGGAACTGGCCAAGGCGCTGGCCGAGTTCATGTTCGGCTCCGAGGAGCACCTGATCAAGATCGACATGTCGGAGTTCATGGAGCGGCACGCGGTCAGCCGCCTCGTCGGTGCCCCTCCAGGTTACGTAGGGTACGAAGAGGGAGGCCAACTGACCGAAGCGGTGCGGCGCAAGTCGTACAGCGTGATCCTGCTCGACGAGATCGAGAAGGCCCATCCCGAGGCGTTCAACATGCTCCTCCAGATCATGGAGGACGGGAACCTGGCGGACGCCAAGGGGCGGAAGGTCGACTTCCGGAACACGATCATCATCATGACCTCGAACGTCGGGGCCGAGCAGTTGATGCGGGACATGACCCTCGGCTTCGAGTTCCGGGGCGACGCCGAGAAAGCCCAGGCCCGCGAGTACGACAAGATGCGGGAGAAGGTGACCGGGTCGCTGAAGCAGACGTTCCGGCCCGAGTTCCTGAACCGGATCGACGCCGTGATCGTCTTCCATTCGCTGACGAAGGACCAGATTCGGCAGATCGTCGATCTCGAACTCGTCCGGGTGCAGAAGCAACTGGCCGAGCAAGAGGTGACGCTCGAGGTGACCGAAGCGGCGATGGATCTGCTCGGCGAACGCGGCTACGATCACACCTACGGGGCGCGGCCGTTGCGGCGGATCATCCAGAACTTGATCGAGGACCCGCTGGCCGAGGGCATCCTGAACGGCCGGTTCCCGAGCGGCACGGTCGTCAAGGTGGAGGTCGAGGACGATCTCCTCAAGCTTGAGTCGCAGCCGGTGGTAGCGGAAGCGCTGCTCGCCGGCGGGGTTTCCTCCTAGCCTCCCGCTACGACGACAACCGGGCGATCGCGAACCGGGGAGGGGCGGCCAAGGTCGTCCCTCCCCGTCGTCGTGGCCCGAACAACGAGGATGTGACCTGGTGGCGAAACCGAGAACGAGCTTCGTCTGCCAGCAGTGCGGGACCAGCAGCCCGGCCTATCTCGGCCGGTGTCCCGGCTGTAGCGGCTGGAACACGATGGTCGAGACGATCGAAGAGCGGCGGGCCGGGGCCGCGGGCGGCAAGCCGCGGGGAAACGCCCGAGCCCAGGCGCTGAGCCTCGTCGGCTCGTCCGCGGCCGAACGCATCCAGGTGCCGATCCAGGAACTAGACCGCGTGCTCGGGGGCGGGCTCGTTCCGGGGTCCCTGGTCTTGATCGGGGGGGATCCGGGGATCGGCAAGTCGACCCTTGTGCTCCAGACGGCGTCGGCACTGGGGGATACCGTCGGAACCGTGCTCTACGTCTCGGCGGAGGAGTCGGCGCAGCAGATCAAGCTCCGGGCCGACCGGCTCGGGGTGGCGAGCGACAACCTCTGGGTGTTGTCGGAGACCGACCTGACGGACGTGCTGGCAACGGCCGAGGAGCAGCGGCCCGGCCTCCTCGTCATCGACTCCATCCAGACCGTCTCCGTGGACGAGATCTCCTCGGCAGCCGGGAGCGTGTCGCAGGTGCGGGAATGCACCGCGCGGCTGATGGAGTGGGCGAAGCCGCGCAACACGCCGGTGATGATCGTCGGGCACGTGACGAAGGAGGGCACGATCGCGGGACCGCGGGTGCTCGAGCACATGGTCGACGCCGTGCTCTACCTGGAGGGCGACCGTCACCACCAGTACCGAATTTTGCGCGCGGTCAAGAACCGGTTCGGCTCAACCGATGAGGTCGGCGTCTTCGAGATGGCCGATGTCGGGTTGCGCGAGGTGCGCAACCCCTCGGAGGCATTCCTGGAAGAGCGCGACGGATCGGCCAGCGGCTCGACGGTGGCCGTGACCGTCGAGGGGACCCGGCCGATCCTGGTCGAGGTCCAGGCGTTGACCACCTCGACCGCGTTCGGGATGCCGCGGCGGAGCGCCAACGGCTTCGAGACCAACCGGCTCCAGCTCTTGGTCGCGGTCCTCCAGAAGCGGGTTGGCCTGGGCCTTGGCGCCCAGGACATCTACGCCAACGTCGTCGGCGGGCTCCGGATCACCGAGCCGGCGGCCGATCTTCCACTAGCGTTGGCGGTAGCGTCCAGTTTCCGGGACCGGCGGGTGGAGCCGCGAACGGTGGCCGTCGGGGAGATCGGTCTATCTGGCGAACTGCGCTCGGTCGGGCAACTCGAACGGCGGTTGCTTGAGGCGAAGCGGTTGGGGTTCGAGCGGGCGATCATCCCGGCCAGTACGCCGCGGCAGGATGGGACGAAGACCGACCTGGCGGTCACTCGGGTCGCTAGCGTCGGTGACGCGATCGAGGCGGCGCTTGGCTAGAGCGCGCGGCAGGGCGACCAATGAGTCGTGGTCGACTCCGGAAATCGCCGCCCCTTCCTCGGTCGTTTTCCGCCGCCGGAATGGCCGCGTCAGTGATCGAACTGGATGCACGCCTCCCCTGCCGGATCGGTTTCTGGCGCATGCTACCCGTTTCCCCGGAGCGGAGGGGCTTGTGGGAGAAACAGATCCGTCACCCCCGCCACGCGGCGACCTACTCCGTTCAAGTCCGGATCCTTGCACGTGTCAGCGTCCTCACTGAGCGACGAGTTCTCCCGAATCCGGGTGATCGGTGGGCGTTCGCGCCGGCTGGCTGCCCCGTTCACTCCGAGCCCACAGGCGAAGCAACCCTCTCCGACATCGGAAACTACGAAACGAACGACGCCCCTCCGGTGGAAGATCCTTCGCTCGGCTCAGGTTGACGGGGAGGGTTGGGACGACGGGGTCGGAGTACCGAGCGCCCGAACTCCAGTTTAGTGAGTGATTCGGCGTTCGCGCGGGCGTTCCCCAGCGAGCTCAAGGAGGACGTCGGCCAGGCGAGCGGCGGCGTCTGACTTGGCGACGGATCGCGCATTGGCAGCTATCCGCCGTCGGCGCTCGGGGTCGGCGAGAAGCGCCTCGACGACCTCGGCGAGCCGCTCCGGGGTCGCCTGCTCCTGCCTGATGAGCACCGCGCCGTCCACGTCGGCGAGGATCCTGGCGTTGCGTGTCTGCTCGTCGCCACCCGCCCCTGGCAGCGGGATCAGGATTGCTGGCTTTCCGAGAACGGCCAGCTCGGCAACGGTGCCGGCACCGGCACGACCGAGGATCAGGTCGGAGGCGGCGTAAACATCGGGGAGTTCGTCGCCGACGAACTCGACCGGTCGGTAGCGGTCCTGGAGGTGCGAAGGCCAGTTGAGCCGTCGTTCACTGAGGCGCGCCAAATCGGCGTTGGCGCTCCCTGGACCCGTCTGGTGGAGGACCTGACACCGCTCGAGCAAACCGGGCAGGAGCCGCTCCAGGCGAGTGTTGAGCGGGCTCGCGCCGCGAGCCCCCCCGGTTACGTAGAGGAGTGGGAGGTCGGCCGAGAAACCAAAGGCAGCTCGGGCGCGGCCGGCGTCCCCCTGGTCCAGAAAGGCGCGAACGGGGTTGCCGGTGACGACGACGCGGCGGTGGATTGCCGCGGCGGCGGCGGCGGTCTGGTCCCAGGAGACCGCGAGGACGTCGGCGAAACGGGCGTCGATCCTGGTGGCGAGCCCGAGGACGGCGGTCTGCTCGTGGGTGAGGATCGGAGCGATGCCCTTGGCGGCGATAACCGAGGGCACGCTGACGAAGCCGCCGGTGCTGAAAACGACATCGGGCCGGAAGCTGGCGAGGAACCGGCGGGCCTGGGCAACCCCGATCGGGAGGCGGGCGGCGTCGGTGACCGTCTGCAGCGAGAAATAGCGGCGGAGCTTGCCGGTTTGGATCGTTTGGAAGGGGATACCGGTGCCGGCTGCGGCCTCACGTTCGATGCCCGACTCGCTCCCGATCCAGAGGAGATTGGCTGCCAAGCTGCGTCGGCGGAGTTCCTCCACGGTCGCCATAGCGGGGAGAACATGGCCGCCTGTGCCGCCGCCGGCGATCGCGAGGCGGATCGCCTTACCCCCGTTGCTCGTCCCCGCCAAGCGTTTGGCCCTCCTGAGTCCGGATGACCTTCGGGAAGTATAGGTGGTGACCGGTCGGCGGAGGGGACAAG
>CADCWF010000331.1 GCA_902806345.1 uncultured Thermomicrobiales bacterium | reverse complement strand
CCCTCGAAAACGATCCGGCCGCCTTCGTGGCCGGCGCCGGGGCCGAGGTCGATGATCCAGTCGGCATGCGCCATGACCGCCTGGTGGTGCTCGATGACGATTACCGACTTGCCGGAGTCGACGAGCCGGTCGAGCAGGCCGAGCAGCTGCTCGACGTCGGCGAGGTGGAGGCCGGTGGTCGGCTCGTCGAGGACGTAGACGCCGCCCTTCCCGGCCATCTGGGTGGCCAGCTTGAGCCGCTGCCGCTCACCGCCGGACAGCGTTGTGAGCGGCTGGCCGAGGCTGAGGTAGCCGAGCCCGACGTCGGCGAGCCGGTCCAGGATGGCGTGTGCGGCCGGGGTGCGCGCCTCGCCGGCGCCGAAGAAACCTTCGGCCTCGGTCACCGACATCGCGAGCACCTCGCTGATGTCGCGGCCACCGAGCTGGTGGTCCAGCACCGATGCCTGGAACCGCTTTCCCTCGCACTCCTCGCAGGTGGTGGCGACGCCGGCCATCATCGCCAGGTCGGTGTAGATGACGCCCGCGCCGTTGCAGGTGGGGCAGGCACCCTCTGAGTTGGGGCTGAACAGCGCCGGCTTCACGCCGTTGGCATTCGCGAACGCCTTGCGAATCGGGTCGAGCAGTCCGGAGTACGTCGCCGGGTTGCTCCGTCGCGAGCCACGGATCGGGGTCTGGTCGACCGACACCACCCCTTCCCGCCCGGAGACCGAGCCCTGGATCAGCGAGCTCTTGCCCGAACCCGCCACACCGGTGACCGCGACAAGCACCCCGAGCGGGATGTCGACGTCGACGTTGCGCAGGTTGTGGGCGGTGGCGGCGCGGATCTGCAGGGTGCCGGCGGGCGTCCGCACCGTCTCCTTGAGGGCGGCTCGATCGTCGAGGTGCCGCCCGGTGACCGTGCCACTGACCCGCAGCCCATCGACGGTGCCCTCGAAGCAGACGGTGCCGCCCGCCGTGCCGGCGCCGGGGCCGAGGTCGACGACGTGGTCGGCGATCGCGATCGTCTCCGGCTCGTGCTCCACGACGAGCACCGTGTTGCCCTTGTCCCGCAGCCGCAGCAGCAGGTCGTTCATCCGCTGGATGTCATGGGGGTGCAGGCCCGCGGTTGGCTCGTCGAAGACGTAGGTGACGTCGGTGAGCGAGGAGCCGAGATGGCGGATCATCTTCACGCGCTGCGCCTCGCCGCCCGACAGCGTGCCGGACGGCCGGTCGAGGGAGAGGTAGCCCAGCCCTATCTCCGCGAACGAGTCGATGGTCTGTCGCAACGTGGCGAGCAGCGGCCCGACCGACGGCTCGTCCAGGTCACGAACCCATCCGGCGAGGTCGCTGATCTGCATCGCGCAGGCATCGGCGATGTTGATCCCGCCGATCCGCGACGAGCGGGCCGCCTCGCTGAGACGGGTGCCGTCGCACTCGGGGCAGGTGGTGAACGTCACCGCCCGCTCCACAAAGGCGCGGACGTGCGGCTGCAGCGCGTCGACGTCCTTGGACAGGAACGACTTCTGGATCCTCGGGATCAGACCCTCGTACGTCAGGTTGATGTTGTCGACCTTGATCTTGGTCGGCTCCTTGTGGAGCAAGTCGTGGAGCTCGCGCTTGGTGAACCTGCGGATCGGCTTGTCCGGGTCGAAGAAGCCGCAGCCGCTGAAGATGCGGCCGTACCAGCCGTCGACGCTGTAGCCGGGGATCGTGAGCGCTCCCTCGTTGAGCGACTTGCTGTCGTCGTACAGCGCAGACAGGTCGAAGTCGGTGACCGAGCCGCGGCCCTCGCAGCGCGCACACATGCCGCCGGTGATGTTGAAGCTGCGCCGCTCCTTCACGGTCTTCCCGCCGCGCTCCACCGTCACCGCACCCGCTCCGCTGATAGAGGCGACGTTGAAGGAAAACGCCTGGGGCGAGCCGATGTGCGGCTGCCCGAGCCGGCTGAAGAGGATGCGGAGCATCGCGTTGGCGTCGGTGGCGGTGCCGACGGTGGAGCGGGCGTCGGCACCCATCCGCTGCTGGTCGACGATGATCGCGGTAGTCAGCCCTTCGAGTACGTCGACCTCGGGCCGCGCCAGCGTCGGCATGAAGCCCTGCACAAAGGCGCTGTAGGTCTCGTTGATCATCCGCTGTGACTCCGCGGCGATCGTGCCGAAGACCAGCGAGCTCTTGCCCGAGCCGGAGACGCCGGTGAACACCGTCAGCCGGCGCTTCGGTAGCTCGACGCTGACGTCCCTGAGGTTGTTGACCCGCGCGCCGTGCACGCGGATCAGATCGTGGCTGTCGGCAACGTGCAGCGCAGGCGCCTGTGTGTCCTTCTTCGTGGCCTTGCTCATCGTGTCTCCATCTGGCTGTCAAGCGGCACCGCTTTCACGGTCTCCGTCGGCGTCGCCGAACCTCGGTACTCCCCAATCACGACGGTCAGGCCTGCGCGATGCGGACGAGGTTGCCCGAGGGGTCGCGGAACGCGCAGTCTCGCGCGCCCCAGGGCTGGGACGTCGGCTCCTGAAGCACCTCGGCACCCGACGCCCGGACCTTTTCGAACGTGGTGTCGAGGTCGTCGGAGCGGAAGATCGCCGCCTGCAGCGAC